>NZ_CP022221.1:6281628-6587668 GCF_004114935.1 Bradyrhizobium zhanjiangense | reverse complement strand
GTAGGTGTCTCGCAGCGCCAGCATGTCGGTCTGCGAGCCGCCGGAGAGCTTCTCGCGCATGGCGATGATCGCGCGCACGCTCGACCACGACATCCCCGCGACCTTGGCGAGGATCATCACACCCTCGGTCCGGCTGTCGATCATCATGGTCTCGGCGGTCTCGACCGCGACGCCTGCGAGCGCAGCCAGCCCCGCATTGGTCTCGTCGAACTTGCCTTGCTCGGCGAAGGTGCTGACCTGGAATTCGTTGAGGCGACCGTCCGCGTGCAGCGACTTCACCAGCGCACGCGCCATCTCGGTCTGCCGGGTCGTGGCGGCGGCACGGACCCGCTGGGCCGCTTCCTGGACCACGCTCGATACTTCGTCCGCGAGCTCGGGGTGTGCGGCCTCCAACTTCCTGCGCACGCTCAAGGAGGCCTTCGCGACCAGCTTCAAATAATGATGACGCGGCAGGTCGGGCCGCAGGCCGATGCAGGTGGCGAGGTCGTCGTCGCGTTCGGCGCGGGTGACGAGGTCGGTGAGACTTCCCTCGGAGAGGCGCGCGCCCGGATTGCTGACGGTCGACTGCACCACGTCCTCGTTGCCGCGCGTCACCAGCAAATCGGTCAATGCCTCCGACAGCACTCGCCGCAGCGAGATCGCCTTGAGATGCGCCTGGCCCCTGGTGCGCGCGATCTCGATCAGGGTCGCCTCGTCCAGCCGTTCCGATTTCGACAGTACCGGGCTGGAGACCTCGATCACCTCGTCGAGCGCGAGCGTGCGGATGATCTTCGGCGGCGCGGAGGCGATCGGTGCGAGGCGTTCGGCGAGCAGTGCCTTGGCCGAAATCTCGATCTGCTCGACCAGGCACTGGAACACGTCGTCGAACACCCGGACGTGGTCGTCGGAATAATCCACCGCGTTGCCCACGAAGAGATCGGTGACGCGGCGCAGCGTCTCGACCCGGCGAGCCACGGTGCCGTGCGAGAGCGCGGCCTGCAATTCCTCGAGCAGGTTCTCGGATGGTGTTGCCGATTTCGATCTCATTGCCCTGTCCTGGAGCGTTTGGCCCGGCGGCGTCTTCTCACGCGCCGGAAAAATGAATTGGTCAGCCCGTTGCAATGCGGTTGCGCCCTTGTGCCTTGGCGGAATAGAGCGCGTGGTCGGCGCGTGCTAGAAACGTGTCGGCAGTATCGTTGTCGCGCAGCGTCACGACGCCCGCGGAAATGGTCACGCGCAGGCCGGGGGAAAATGCGCTCCAGTCGAGATCGGCGATGATTTGGCGCAAGCGCTCGAGCATGCGCGATGCCGCTTCGCCATCGATTCCGGGCAGCAGCAGCAGAAATTCCTCGCCGCCGTAGCGGCCGAAGCAGTCGGCTTGGCGGATGTTGGCGAAAATGGTGATCGCGAAGGTGCGCAGCACCTCGTCGCCGATGGGATGGCCGTGGGCGTCGTTGACGCGCTTGAACCAGTCGAGATCGATCAGCGCGATTGCGCAAGGCGTTGACGCCTGCCGCGACTTTTCGATCGCGGCGTCGAGAAGCCGCATGATGCAGCGGCGATTGTAGGAGCCGGTGAGCTCGTCGAGCTCGGCCAGTTCCTCGATGCGCTGATAGGCGGCCTTCAGCTCGATGCTGCGCCGGTACAGGATCTTGCGCAGCGTGGCGCCGAACAGGCCGAGGAAAGCGCACTGGCCGATCACCAGCACGAAGCACAGCATGGAGGCGGTCCGCTGCAACCGGGTCGTAACCGGCAGGCCAATCGGCAGATCCGAACCCAGGAAGACAAAGGCGAGCCCGCAGGTGGCAAGACCCCAGGTGAGCATCGCCTGGCTCGATGTCATCCGCAGCGTACCGAACGCGAAGATCAGAAACAGCACGGCGAGGAACGCGACCCCGACCGTCGGCACTGCGAGCAGGAATACCAGTTGCAGCGCCATATGCGCCGAGATCTGGAAGACGGTGAGGTAATGATCTTCGAACCGATCGCCGAAGCCGGCTTCCGACAGCACGGTGAACGTACCGATGATCAGGAGCCCGCCGAGCCAGAACAGCGACGGCACACCCATGGAGATCGCACCGTCATAGGCGTACAGCAGCAGGACGGAGGCGCCGAGCGAGTAGCTCGCGACCTGGCCGATATACATCTGGCGGCGCTGGCGGGCCCGGCGCGCCAGGACTTCCGGAGCCGCCGCCTCGGGCGCGAGGACGAGATCCGCGACTTCAGCGGCACTCCTCTGCGGAAAGGACGGCGCGGCCGTGTTCATTGTCCTGCCAATGGTGGATGTCAGCTCAAAAATCTACGTGGCAAGCCTTTAGGTTTGGTATCCTTCGAAATCGAATCCGAACCGTGCAGCGCGGAACAGGGAATGTCGGCCGGCAGCGAAATTTGCCGGCGGTTAAGCATTGGTTTGCGATGCGGTCGAGCCAAAGCAGGGGTTCGTGAGACATACACCGTGCAGGGCTGCTATGGATCCAGGTTGACCGGGCTGCCTGTGCCGGACAGTCCTTCCGCAGGGAAATATTTCAGTATTATGTTACCGATCTGGATCGAGGCGGGTCGCCGCCGGTGGAACAAGAAAAATGCGCGTATGTGGGGTGGATCACATAAGCCCCCGTATGCGTGCGGTAGCTTGAAGAATTTCGCCGCTTTGGTCGAACCCTCCGCCGCACCGACCCGACCAACTTTGCGAGACGGCCTTTGAGCGTGACACAGGCGGCTTCGGACGAGGTCCTGATCGCCAGGATCGCTCAAGGCGACCGGCTCGCCATGCAGGTGTTGTACGGGCGGCACCATGTCAGGGTTTACAGGTTCGGGCTCAGGCTCGTGCGGGACGAGCAGGCGGCGGAAGACCTCATCAGCGAGGTGTTTCTCGACGTCTGGCGTCAAGCCGGCAAATTCGAGGGCCGATCCGCCGTTTCCACCTGGCTGCTGGCAATCACCCGATTCAAGGCCCTGTCTGCGCTTCGGCGCAGGAAGGATTTCGAGTTGGACGAAGAGGCCGCCAACGCGATCGAGGATACGTCCGACGATCCGGAAACGGTGGTGCAGAAGAAGGATACCAGTGAGGCGTTGCGGGAGTGTCTGACGGGCCTTTCGCCGGAACACCGGGAAATCGTCGATCTCGTCTACTACCACGAGAAATCCGTGGAAGAAGTGGCCGAAATCGTCGGGATACCGGAGAACACTGTGAAGACGCGCTTGTTCTATGCGCGCAAGAAACTGGCCGAACTGCTGAAGGCAGCCGGCGTTGAGCGAGGCTGGCCATGATGGCTTTGAGCAAGAAGATGCTGGAGCAAGAGCCCAGTGAAATTGAACTGCTGCTGCCCTGGCACGCCGCCGGCACGCTGAACGCGCGCGATGCCCGCCGCGTCGAGGAAGCGCTGGCGCGCGATCCGGAGCTTGCGAAGCAATATGCCGCGATCCGCGGCGAGTACGAAGAGACCATTCATCTGAACGAGAGCCTGGGGGCTCCGTCGGCGCGCGCGATGCAGAAGCTGTTCGCCGCGATCGACGCCGAGCCGGCGCGGGCGACCGGTTCGCTGCCGCTGTCGGCGCGCATCGCGACCTTCTTCGCGAGCCTGTCGCCGCGGACGCTGGCCTGGTCGGCGAGCCTCGGCGCCGTCGCGCTCGTACTGCAAGCCGGAATTATCGGCGCCGTGCTGATGAAGAACCAGCCTGCGACCTTCCAGACGGCTTCGCTCTCGACCAGTGCGCCGATCACACGCGAACTTGGTAGCACGGCCGCGCCGGCGCGCGCGCTGGTGCGCTTCACCCCCGAGGCGCGCATCGCAGACATCACCGCGTTGCTCGACAGCTATCAGGCGTCGATCATCGACGGAGCCAAGGGCGGCATGTTCCGCCTCCAATTCAACAAGGCGATGAGCCAGGACGAGCTCGCCTCGCTGCTCGGCAAGATGCAGCGCGAGAAGTTCGTCAATCTGGCCGTCGCGACGCCCTGAACGTGCCACTGAACCGATGACGCGCAAGTCCGAGAGCTGGGTACGCGCCGGGGCCTACGTTTCGTCGGTTGGAGCCGTGCTGCTGCTCACAGCCTGTCTCGGCGCCGAGGTTGCGCAGGCGCAGGCGATCATGCGTACGCCCACGATCAGCGTTCCCTCGCGCACGCCGACCATCTCTTCGAGCATTGCCCCGCGTGTCAGCCCCGGTGTTGCCGCACGTGCGGTCAGCGTCGGCCGCGGCCCGCGGACGATCGCGGCCATCCCCCGCACCACACCGTTGCGCATGCGGACGACGCCGGTGCTGCCCTATGCGCGCTATTCGCCGAACCTCTATCCGGCCTGCACCGCACCCTATCGCGATGCCGGCGGCGAATGCCTGGCGCAGTCGAACGCGGGCGGCGAGGGCGGTGGAAAATCAGGCAAGAAGAGCGCCGGCAAGGGGCGTGGCAACAGCACGCCGGCCGCGGTGAACCTGCGCAGCTTCGCCAACGAATTCGTCGCCGAGATCGACGGCGCGCTGTCGCCGGCCGAGGCCGACGAGCTTGCGCGTCGCCACGGCCTGACGCGCGTCGCCTCCGAGAATTTTCCGCTGATCGGCGCCACTTTCGGCCTGTTCCGCATCACCGACGGCCGGCCGTACGAGACGGTGCGGCGCGAATTCGCGGCCGACGGCAGTGTGCGCTCGCTTCAGCCGAACTTCCGCTATGTGCTCCAGGACCAGACATCGTCGAGGTCGACCGAGGGCGATCCTGCGCAATATGCACTGACAAAGCTCCGCCTGCCGCAGGCCCATACGCTGGCGCACGGCGCCAACGTCACGATTGCCGTGATCGACTCCGGCATCGATGCCAGCCATCCCGAACTTGCCAATTCCATCGCCGACAATTTCGATGCGCTCGGCAGCGCCGAGGGGCCGCACGTTCACGGCACCGGCATCGCCGGCGCCATCGTGGCGCATGCGCGGCTGATGGGTAGCGCGCCCGAGGCGCGTATCATCGCGATCCGCGCTTTCGGCGGCACCGCCGGTGGCGCCGAGAGCTCGTCCTACATCATCCTGCGCTCGCTGAACCATGCCGCCGAGCACGGCGCGCAGATCGTCAACATGAGCTTCGCCGGTCCGAAGGACGCGGTGATCGAGCGGGCCATTGCGGCGACCGCTGCGCGCGGGCTGGTGCTGATTGCGGCCGCCGGCAATGCCGGCGCGAAATCGCCGCCGCTCTATCCCGCCGCCAATCCCAACGTGATCGCGGTCAGCGCCACCGATCAGCAGGACCGGCTGTTCACCGCCTCCAACCGTGGCAACTACATCGCGGTCGCAGCCCCCGGCGTCGACATCTTCCTGCCGGCGCCCGACGGCAAATATCAGATGACGTCGGGCACTTCGTTCTCGGCCGCCTATGTTTCCGGCGTCGCGGCGCTGCTGCTCGAGCGCAACCACGCCTTGAAGCCGGAAGCGCTGCGCATGACGCTTGCGAAGACTGCGCGCGACCTCGGTTCACCCGGGCGTGATGATCTGTTCGGCGACGGCGAGGCCGATGCATTTGCCGCGGTCATGGCCGTTCCCCCCGACAGCGCGACGCCGGTTGCGGCGACATCCCGTACAACAAAACGTGAAGACGCCGGCAAGCGTCGCGACGAGCCGGGCAGCCGCGCGATCGAGCAACCCTCGCTGTCGAGCACAGACGAGAAATCCGCGATTTCTCAGGCGGATAGGCCGGCGACGCGATAGCCGCGGCGACAAAGATGCGCGCACCGCGAAGGTCAAAAAAGCAAACCCCGCGTTGAACGTTCAGCCAGCTGCCACGACCAAATTATGTGGGAGCGGTCATCCCTCCCCATCAGTCATATCAGGCGCGAGCGCCCATCCACCCCAAGCGCCCATATGGCTCGACCCGTCCGGTTGTCCCCCCGGACGGGTCTTTTCTTTTTAGGCATCTGATCTTTCGAAGCTTGGCGCTCGTTCAGCTTCCGGTTGAAGGATCGCGCCCGCGTTCGTGCCGATCGTCGACTCGGCACGCCGCAAGCCCGTCATGCTTGTGCGAAGCTTGACTCGAAAACACAGGAAATCTCCGCACGACTACGGTGTTTGATGACGGGTGCGGCGTCGTTGCTGGACAAGTCAAAACTTTTCCACAAAATATTCATGTCGCGTCTAAATTGATTCGTGTGCGTTGCGTCCCCGCGTCCGTGTTTTCTCCTGACGGGCTGGTTCATGACACATCGCCAAGAAGTCGTTCGCGACGGCGCTGTTAGCCGCGACATCGCGGCACGCTGGTGCGTTCTCGCCGAGCAGCGGCTGCAACATCTCTCCGAAATGTTCGAGACCGGACGCTGGCGCCGCTACCACTCCGAGATCGCATTCCTCGAAAACATCCAGGAGGCCAAGCGCGCGGTCCAGACCTGGCGCGCACTTGCAACGGGCGCGGACGTCGCTGCGGCAGCCGCGAGCGTGACGCCCGCCTTCGGCTGGTCGCCGGCGACGATGCCGCGCGTGTTTCCGCGTGAGCAACAGGCGCAGACCGTGCAGCCGAAGGCCGTCCACATCGCGCCCGAGACCGCCGTGCCGGTCAGGCTCGATCCCGAGCCGGACGTTCTCGCCGATATCACCGACGCCCCGCTCTCCGCGCCGCCCGCGATGGCACCGATCACGGCACCTGCCGTGATGGCACCGCCGACGGCGCCGGCCACGATGGCAATGCTTCTGCCGCAGTTCTCCCCGCCCGCGGCCGAAATCGTCGCCGCCCCCGAGCGCGTCGTCGAATTCACCTTCAGCCTCGACGGCCTGCAGGCAAAATACCCGCTGCTGCGGAACGCGTTCTAAGGGATGTTCAAGAGGGCAGCCGAACTTCTCCAACCCCGTCATCCTGAGGCGTGAGCCTTGCGGTGCAGAGCACCGCAAGGGCGAGCCTCGAAGGATGTGCGGCCCGTCTGCCGGCCGCACAGTTACCGCCGCACTGCATTCCCCCCGACCACCACCTGCGCGAACCGCTGCGCACCGTCGGCCGACAGGTCCGATGTCACCGCGCGCGCGTGATCGAGGCCGACCACGGCGCCGCGCGGGGTCTCGGAGATCATGTTGTTGTTGACGAGCGCAGAGCCGGCGCCCGGCACCACGGAGACGCCGACGCCGGCCAGCGCCTTGCGGATCACGTTGCCTGTGATCGCGACGTCGCGCAGATATTTGCCCCAGCCGGCGACGATGCCGTAGGATGGCGCGTTCTCGATCACGTTGCCGGTCACCGCAGAATCCGCTTCGATGTAGATGCCGACGCCGGCATCGTCGTCGGGTGCGGTGCCGATCGGACGCTTCGGGAGCAGATTGCGGATAATATTGCCCTGGACAACGGCAATGCGGCCGCCCTCGTTGAAATTGCAGACGGAGACGCCGACGGCGGCGCCGTCGACGGTGTTGTTGGCAATCACCGCGGCTTCGAACGCGAACTCGGAATAGAGCGCGACCTCGCGCACGTCGCTGACACTGTTATCGGTGATGTGGATGTTGGAGGCGGAGTTGCCGCGCACCGCGGAGTAATCGCAGTTCCTGATGCGGTTGCCGCGCACGATCACATTGCCGGCGCGAAAGGCGTTGATGGCGTTGCCGTACTGGCCGGAGCCGCCGGGGCCGGCCTTGATGTCCTCGATGCGGTTATCGGTGACCAGCGTGCCGTCATCGCCGATCGCCGTGCGCAGGATCTCGATGCCGTTATCATTGGTGCCGGTGATGGTGTTGCGGCAAACGCTGAGGTCCCTGGCGTCGAACGAGACCACCGCCGTCACCGCGATATTTGTGAAGATGTTGCCGGAGATATCGCCCGAGACCTGCTCGAGCCAGATGCCGCTGCTGCCGGATCCGGTGATCGCGCAATCGGTGATGCGGATGTCGCGGCCGCCGAGGACGTGGATCAGGCCGCGCCGCGTCGGCAGCGGAATGTTGCCGCCGTCGAAGGTGATGCCGGTGAGGCCAATCGCATCGGAACCATCGCTCTGGATCGCCGAGGCGCCGCCGGTGAAGACGAGTTTCGTCGCACCGCGCACGCCGATCAGTTGCGCGCCGTTCGGGAGCCGCAACAGACCGGTCCGGTAGATGCCCGGCGGCAAGGCGAGCGGCATCTGCGCCCGCGCGCTCTCATCGATCGCGCGCTGAAGCGCTCGCGTCTGGTCCTCGCTGCTGCCGGGCCGCACGCCGTATTGCGTGGCGTCGCGGCCGAGCAGGGACGTCAGGGGCGCCGCGCGCGCAGCGTCAGCCGGCATGGCAAGCGCGCCGGCGATGCCGGCGGTCGAAGCTCCGATGAGATGACGGCGATTGAGGTCCATGATGCGTCCTCCGGCGGACGCGGGAGGTGTCCGCGCCGACTAGGTAGCGCAGCGCGGCGGGTGGCGTGAGGATTATTCCCGGTAGGGTTAAACGTTTACGCAGAAGAGGTGCCGTAGGGTGGGCAAAGCGCAAGCGTGCCCACCATTGTCACCATGGATGCGGATGCATGGTGGGCACGGCGCAAGTGCGCCTTTGCCCACCCTACGAACCCGGCGTGTTCCGCTCTTTCCTTGCCAACCGCACCATCTCCATCAGCATTGCTTCGCCAGCATCCACCAACTCGTCCAATGTGATCCGCGGCGCGCCCTTGCGGCGCACGGCGCCGCTGCGCGCGAGCAGGGGAATGTGGATGAACGCCGCAAGGCTCGGCCCGCCCGCTCTCACATTCTCGATCGCGCGCCAGCTCAGATAGTTGCAGAGATAGGCGCCGGCATCGCGCGAAGAGCGCGCATCGATGCCGGTGAGACGTGCGGCGCGCAGCAGCCGTGCGGTGTGCGGACCGAACGTCATCGCGTCCGCATGGCCAGCGATGCCGCGCTTGCTCGAACGGGTGTTGGCGGCATCCGGCCAGAGCATGGTGACGGCATTGCGGGCGCGGGTCTCGATGCGCAAGTAAGACGTGCGTGCGGCGAGGCCGAACATCAGAAGCGCATCCGGCTTGACCTTCGTGAGCACGTCAGGCAATTGCCGGTCGACCGCAGCATAGGTGACCGGGAAGATGTGACTTGCAATCGTGACATCGTCGAGTGCCGGGCGGCGCAGCTGCACCAGTCGCGCCACCAGCGGCTGGGTCGGGTTATAGGGCGCGCCGGGAAACGGCCCGAAGCCGGTCAGGAGAACGCGGAGCTTTTCGCTCATTGCAGCAACTCCAAGATCTGCTCGGCGGCGAGCGCCGGCGTGAGATGGCCGTCGGCCACCTCCGCCTCGATCTTCCGGACCTTGGTCCGCACCGATGCCTCGCTGCGCAGCCGCGCCAGCATCCGCTGCTCCAGCATCGACCACATCCATTTCACCTGCTGATCGCGCCGACGCGCGGCAAACTCGCCGGATGCGCTCATCGCCTTGCGGTGATCCAGAACCTTCTGCCAGAGCTCGGCGATGCCGGTGCCGGTGAGCGCCGAATAGGTCTCGACCGGTGGGTGCCAATGCTCGGACCTGGGGCTGAGAATGTGCAGCGCGCCGCGATAGTCGGCCGCGGTGATCTTGGCGCGCTTGAGGTTGTCGCCATCGGCCTTGTTGATGGCGATCATGTCGGCGAGCTCGACCAGACCCTTCTTGATGCCTTGTAGCTCATCGCCGCCGCCCGGCAGCATCAGGGCGAGGAAGAAATCGGTCATGTCGCAGACCGCGGTCTCGGACTGGCCGATGCCGACGGTCTCGACCAGCACGACGTCGAAGCCGGCGGCTTCGCAGAGCAGCATCGCCTCGCGCGTCTTGGCGGCGACGCCGCCGAGGGTGCCCGAAGACGGCGAGGGGCGGATGAAAGCATCAGTGGAGGCCGCCAGCCGCGCCATCCGCGTCTTGTCGCCGAGGATCGAGCCGCCGCTGCGCGCCGAGGACGGATCGACCGCGAGCACGGCGACCTTGTGGCCCTGTTCAATCAGATACGTCCCGAGCACGTCGATCGTGGTTGATTTGCCGACGCCTGGCGATCCGGTGATGCCGACGCGAAATGCCTGGCCGGTGTCGGGCAGCAGCGTCTGCACCAGCTGGCGCGCCAGCGCCTGATGGTCACCGCGCCGGCTCTCCACCAGCGTGATGGCCCGCGCCAGCGCCGCGCGGCTGCCGGCGCGGAGGTCGCGGGCGAGAGATTTGATGTCGAGCGTCTTGGGGCTGGTCATCGTTGCAGGCGAGCGGGTGGATGCATCATCAGTTGGATGCCCGAATGCACCGTTCAACGAAAGATTTCAACGGCGGAAGGTGATCTTGAACGATGTCCCACACAATCCCTACGTCTGTTGCATGGTACGCGTGGCGCAAGTGGTTGCCGAAATCGACCATTCTCCGTCTTGTCTGCAGTGAACAGGTCGAGGTTGTAGCCTGCAAGCAATGCCTCGATCTCAACGATGGCTTCGAGAATGTCTCGCAACCGGTCTTCCGCGGTCGGCGGCATCAAGGCGGGAGCAATCTTCTTGAGCTTCAGAATAATTGTCTGAAGCGGAATGTCGGCGACCTCGGTCATGGCTGGATACTAGCACAAAGCCGCCAAGCGGCCCAGCGCCGGACTTAGGGGCGTCTCGATGGGCAGGCGAGGGCCGCTCGCCTGGAATCACCGGGATGTTGCCGTGGCCGTCTGGAGCGGTTTCATCTTGCGCCAGATCCATACCATCACCGGCCACAGCAGGGCGCCGATCGCCATCGCGGCGAGGATTGCCGCGACCGGGCGCTCGAAGAACGGCAGGATGCTTCCGTCCGACTTGATCAACGACGTGACGAAAGCCTGCTCGACCATGGTGCCCATGACGATGCCGAGCACCATGGCTGCGACGGGGTAGCCGTTGGCCTCCATTACATAGCCGATCACGCCGAAGGCGGCGACGGTGACGACGCCGAACATGTTGTTGCCGATCGCGAACGAGCCGACCGCGCAGCACAGCATGATGATCGGCATCACGGTGGAGCGCGGCGCCAGCAGGATGTAGGCGGCAACGCGGATCATGGCGATGCCGAGCGGGATCATCAAAATGTTCGCGATGATGAACATCAGATAGATCGCATACATGCTCGACGCCTTCTCGGTGAACAGCGTCGGGCCCGGATTGAGGCCCTTCATGTAGAGCACGCCGATCGCGATCGCGGCGATGGTGTCACCGGGGATGCCGAACAGCAGCGAAGGCACCCAGCCGGAGGCGATGCTGGCATTGTTGCTGGCGCCGGCCTCGACCAGGCCTTCGACGTGACCGGTGCCGAACTTTTCCGGCTCCTTGGAGAACCGCTTCGACATCGCGTAGGAGACCCAGGCGGCCATGTCGGCACCGGCGCCGGGCAGCACGCCAATGATGATGCCGACGATGTTCCCGCGCGTCATCTGCCAGTGATAAAGCTTCGTCAGCTTCCACTGGCCGGCCATGATGCTCCCGAATTTTCGCCGCGGCAGTGGTGGCGGCTCGGGCGTCAGCATCGCGCGCATCACCTGCGCCACCGCGAACACGCCGACCAGCGCCGGAATCGGCTCGATGCCACCGAACAGATCGGTGATCCCAAAGGTGAAGCGCGGGATGCCGCCAGGGTTCTCGATGCCGATGCAGGAGACCAAGAGGCCGATGAACATGCCCGCGATCGCCTTCACCGGCGAGGAGCGCGCGACCAAAGTGGCGCACATCAGGCCGAGCAACGCCAGCCAGAAATATTCGAAGGTCGAGAACGACAGCGCGATCTCGGCGAGCGGCGGCGCCAGGATCATCAGCGACAGCACGCCGGCGATGCCGCCGACCGCGGAGAACCAGACGCCGGCCCCGAGCGCGAGCTCGGCCTGGCCCTTGCGGGTCATGGCATAGGCTTCGTCGGCATAGGCGGCGGAAGCCGGCGTGCCGGGAATGCGCAGCAGCGCGCCGGGAATGTCACCGGAGAAGATCGCCATCGAGGAGGCCGCAACGATGGTCGCGATCGCCGCGATCGGCGACAGGTAGAAGGTGACGGGGACGAGCAGGGCGGTCGCCATCGTCGCCGACAAGCCCGGCAGCGAGCCGATCACGAGCCCGTACACGGAGGCCGCGAACATCGCGATGATGACCTCCCAGGTGGAGATCAGTGCGAACGCATCAATCAGGGTTTTCAGCATGGGACTACCAGGGCGTCGGCAGCAGGCCGGCGGGCAACGGCACGCGGAGCAGCTTGCCGAAGATGAGGTGAATCGCGAACGGCGAGAGCGCCGCGAGCGGCAGCGCCAGCTTCCACTTCGCCCCTAACGCGGCCGAGGTCACGTAGACCATGATCGCCGCGGTGATGATGAAGCCGAGCCGGTCGGCGGCAAAGACGTAGAACAGCAGCAGCGCTGGCGGCAGCAGCGCGCGCAGGCCGTAGAGCTTGCCCTGCGGCGGCGGGGTAGCTGCCTGGCCGTCCTCGAACGGGATGAGCTCTTCCTCCTCCTCGAAGGAATGGCCGATGCCGAATACGATCGCGAGCCCGCACAGCGCGAGCCCCGTGCCAATCACCAGCGGAAACACATTGGGGCCGACCGGCTGCCCCGGCACCGGCGGCAAGATCCAACCGCCATAGGCGGCGGCCGCGCCGAGTGCGACGAGAAACGATCCCGTGACGGAGTCGGGAAGACGCATGGGGGAGTCCTACAAAGAGTGTTCTCCCGCTCCCCGCGCGCGGGGAGAGGGTTGGGGTGAGGGGGGTCCTCCGCGAGGACGGTGAGAGTTGGATTCGTGGAGAGTCCCACTCACCCGGAATCCGCGCTTTGCGCGAATTCCGGCCTCTCCCCGCAGGCGGGGAGAGGTGATCAGAGCGTCGCAGCACCAGGTCACGCCTTGCTCAGGCCGGCCGCCTTCATTGCCTCGCCCATCTGGGCGTCGCCCTTGTCCATGAAGCCGGCGAAATGGGCACCATCGCCCCACACGGTGCCAAAGCCGCGATTGCTCATGAAGTCCTTGAACTCGGCGGAGTCGTAGACCTTCTTCAGGGCCGCGGTGAGTTTTGTTGCGATCTCCGGCGGCAGGTTCTTGGGTGCGCCGATGCCGCGCCAGGCGCCGGTCGCGTAATCGATGCCCATCGCCTCCTTCAGCGTCGGCACGTCCTTAAAGATCGGATTGCGCGCCGGTGCCATGATGGCGAGGCTCCTAGCCTTGCCGGCCTCGATAATGGCGCGCGCTTCCGGCACCGAGCAGGTGGTGAGGTCGAGGCCGCCGGCGGCGAGATCCTGCATGGCTGGCGCCGCGCCGTTCGAGGGCACCCAGGCGACCTGGTTGGCGGGCAGGCCCATCGCCTGCATCCAGCCGACCAGCGCCAGATGCCAGATGCCGCCCTGGCCGGTACCCGAAGCCTTGAACTTGCCTGGGGGCGCCGCCTTGATCGCCTCGGCGAGCTCCTTGACCGTCTTGTACGGCGAGGAGGAGGAGACCTGAATGCCGGGGGGATCCTCGTTCATCAGCGCCAGCGGCGTGTAGCTCTTCGGCGTCAGGTCGGTGAGGCCCTGCCAGTGCATCATCGAGATTTCGACCGTGAGCATGCCGATGGTGTAGCCATCGGGCTGCGCAGTCGCGATTGCGCTATGGCCGACGACGCCGGAGCCGCCGGTGCGGTTGACCACGTTGAAGGGCTGGCCGAGATCCTTCTCCAGCAGCGCCGCGACGATGCGCGCGGTCGCGTCGGTGCCACCGCCTGCGCCCCAGGGCACGATCACGGTGACCGGACGCGCCGGATAGGTTTGCGCGCGGGCGGGCTTGAACCCGAAAGCGGCGGATGCCGCAACGGCGGCGGATGAAGCCGCAAAGGTGCGGCGCGAAATCTTGGACATTGAATGCCTCCCAGCGGCGCCCGTGACGTCGGGCGCTCTTGTCAACGGCGGCATTCTAGTCGGCTTTGCTGCGCCGCTGCAAGGTAGCGCTACCAATGAGATCGCAGTGTTGTGTGAAAGCTGGAGGCCCATCGGAAAAGGCAGTCGGAAATCGGGTGGGTTTTGCTCGCGCAAGTCGCCAACCTCAGCGCGTAACGAAAGCCAAAGGCACGCTTCCGATGACCCAAGCCTATTACAGCGCCGTGTTGGACCACCCGATGGACGAAGTCTGGTCGCTGATCCGCGATTTCAACAACTATCCCGCTTACATCGACGGGGTGAGCGAGAGCGTGATCGAAGACGACAAGTGCGGCGACGAAGTCGGCGCCATCAGGCGCTTCTGCTATCTCGGAAACTGGATCCGCCAGCGCTTGGTCGATCACTCGGACCGGCAGCACACCCTGACCTATGCCGGTCTCGAAGCGCTGCCATATCCGCAAGATGACGGCAGCCAAGCGGGGCGTCAAGCGCCAGCGCCGACGCGCTACCAGGGCACCATGCATCTGCGCCCGACCATCGAAGGCGACCGCACGCTCATCGAAATGGTCGGTCGCCCTCGATACGGAACCTGCGGACGCCGATCGCTGGCAAGCGCTGTTTGGCTCCTGGATTCCCGATTGGACGGACTCACTTGCGCGGACATTGGCTCGCGTCAGTCCGCGATCGCGTTAGCGAGCACTCACTGCTCATCCGCGTCGCCTTTCGGCCGTGCGCCGCCGATAATCCGCAGACCTTCCGGCGTGAGATAGGGCTTCAGCGTTTCCCACGGCACAAAGGCGACGTATGCGCCTTCGGCATAGGGGCCGACGGCGTAGGGGGGATAGTGGAAGGTGAGACCGGGGCTCTTTCCGATCTCAGTTGACGGCGCGAGCGTCACTGCGCCGATCTTCAAGAGACTTGGTTTGAGATTTTTGATCCACTCGTCGCTCGTGTCGGCCACATCGCGCTTCTTCTTCTCGATCGTGAGCGAGGCGATCACGGCTTTCAACATCGCTTTCATGGTGGGGCCGTTGTCGGCCGTTTCGATGAAGAACGGTCGGATCGAGATGCGCTTGGTCTCGGTTTTGTCCCACAGAATCGTGTCGACGTCGGAATTGGGATGTGCGCCGTGAGTGTCCGTATAGTCGGATCTGACGATGCTGATATAGCGATCGCCCACCACCGAACGAATGGCATAATTGCGCTCGAACTCCCACGCACCATCCCTGAAGAGCACGGGATCGGTCTTGCGTGTGGCGGCCGCTTCCGCCGCGCTCTTGTCGAGCCACTTTCTCGCCTCAGTGAGGCAATCGGCGGTGAGGACGGCATCGGCTCTGATCGTGTCGTCGAGCAGGACACGTGCCTCGATGTCCTTGTTCTTGAGGACGGCATCGGGCTTGGGACCGGCGGCGAGCGTCGGCGAGCACAGCAGCATCGTCGCCACAACGGTCGTGGCGATAGCGGCGCATCGCACCAAGCTTTTCCTCTGCGCGTACGCGCCATCCTGCAACTTAGCCAATTTATGAGTCCTCAAGCGTTGGTCGCGCGCCATCGGCAGCGTCATCAACCGGTATGCGGTTGGTCGCACCTCCGTGCTTCCGGTTCAATCCGGATGCGTTTATCGAGGGCTGACTTACTCCGCCGCCTCGCTATGCCCGAGCCGGGCGTTCAGCTTGCGGATCAGCTCCTCGGCTGCGTCCGCAATCACGGTGCCGGGCGGGAAGATGGCTTCGGCGCCGGCGGCATAGAGCGCGTCGTAGTCCTGCGGCGGCACCACGCCGCCTACGATGATCATGATGTCGTCGCGGCCCTGCTTCTTCAGCGCCGCCTTCAGCTCGGGCACGGCGGTAAGATGGGCGGCGGCGAGTGAGGAGACGCCGAGGATATGCACGTCGTTCTCGACCGCTTGCCGCGCGGCTTCATCCGCCGTGGCGAACAGCGGCCCGATGTCAACGTCGAAGCCGATGTCGGCGAAGGCTGACGCAATCACCTTCTGGCCGCGATCGTGGCCGTCCTGGCCGATCTTGGCGACCAGGATGCGCGGCCGGCGGCCCTCCGCCTCTTCGAAGGCGTCGATCAGCGCCTGAACCTTCTCGACCTGGTTACCCATGCTGGACGCCTCCCGCTTGTAGACGCCGGTGATGGATTTGATCTCGGCGCGGTGCCGGCCGAACACCTTTTCCATCGCCTCCGAAATCTCGCCGACGGTCGCCTTGGCCCGCGCCGCGTCGATGGCGAGTGCGAGCAGATTGCCGTTGCCTTCGCCGGCCGAGCGCGTCAGCGCGGCAAGGGCGGCATCGACGTCCTTCTGGTTGCGCTCGGATTTCAGCCGCGTCAGCTTGTCGATCTGCAAGCGGCGGACATTGGTGTTGTCGACCTTGAGGATGTCGATGGGAGCTTCGTCAGTCGGCTTGTATTTGTTGACGCCGATCACTGCCTGCTTGCCGGCATCGATCCGGGCCTGCGTCTTGGCCGAGGCTTCCTCGATGCGCAGCTTGGGCACGCCGGCCTCGATGGCCTTGGCCATGCCGCCGAGCTCCTCGACCTCCTGGATATGGCTCCAGGCCTTCGCCGCGAGGTCGCGCGTCAGGCGCTCGACGTAATACGAACCGCCCCAGGGATCGATGATGCGGGTGGTGCCGCTCTCTTGCTGGAGGAACAGCTGGGTGTTGCGGGCGATACGCGCCGAGAAATCGGTCGGCAGCGCCAAGGCCTCGTCCAGCGCATTGGTGTGCAGCGACTGAGTGTGGCCTTGGGTGGCCGCCATCGCCTCAACCGTGGTGCGCATCACGTTGTTGAAGACGTCCTGCGCCGTTAGCGACCAGCCCGAGGTCTGCGAATGCGTGCGCAGCGACAGCGAGCGCGGGTCTTTCGGGTTGAACGGTTTCAGCAGCTTGGCCCAGAGTAGGCGCGCGGTGCGCAGTTTGGCGACTTCCATGAAGAAGTTCATGCCAATCGCCCAGAAGAACGACAGGCGCGGCGCGAAGCGGTCGACGTCGAGGCCGGCGGCAAGGCCAGCGCGCAGATATTCGACGCCGTCGGCGAGCGTATAGGCGAGCTCGAGGTCCTGCGTCGCGCCAGCCTCCTGCATGTGATAGCCGGAGATGGAAATAGAGTTGTATTTCGGCATCCTCGTGGAGGTGTAGGCGAAGATGTCCGAGATGATCCGCATCGAGGGCGCGGGCGGATAGATGTAGGTGTTGCGCACCATGAACTCTTTCAGAATGTCGTTCTGAATGGTGCCTGAGAGTTTCTCCGGCGGCACGCCCTGTTCCTCGGCGGCCGCGACATAGAGCGCGAGGATCGGCAGCACCGCGCCGTTCATGGTCATGGACACGCTCATCTGGTCGAGCGGAATCCCTGCGAACAGCGTGCGCATGTCGTAGATGGAATCGATGGCCACGCCGGCCATGCCGACGTCGCCGCCGACGCGCGGATGGTCGCTGTCATAGCCGCGATGTGTAGCGAGGTCGAAGGCGACCGAGAGGCCTTTCTGTCCGGCAGCCAAGTTGCGACGGTAGAACGCGTTGGAATCCTCGGCCGTGGAGAAGCCGGCATATTGCCTGACGGTCCATGGCTGGTTCACATACATGGTCGGGTAGGGACCACGCAGATAGGGCGCGATGCCCGGATAGGTGTCGAGGAAATCGAGTCCGGCGACATCGGCCTCGCCATAGGCGGGCTTCACCAGAATGCCCTCGGGCGTCAGCCACGGCTCGGCGCTGCCGGTCGGTGCGGCGGGGGTTGTCCGCGCGAAGGCCACGTCTGCGAAATTGGGAATGCGGCTCATGGTCTCAACCATATCATAGACGCTCAATCATGATCCGGATGCTGATGGCTGACGATGGTCGCCATCTTCTCCGGTCCGTAATTCTGTTGCGTGGTCTGGCTCGGCAGGTTGGCGATGCCGACCACCCAGCCGAGGCGGGACTCGGTGCCGAACTGCCGCGTCGGTATCACCCGGTCGGGATGGTCGAAAGCGCCGGTCATGATCTCGATCCGGTCGCCGTCGATGCGGCCAAAGCTCAGCGGGGTGCCGCAGGCGGCGCAAAAGCCGCGCTCGGCGATCGAAGAGGAGCGGAAGAATGAGGGTTGCCCCTTGGTCCAGGCAAAGTCCGTCTTGTTGATGTCGGCGAAGGAGGCGAATGGCGCGCCAGCCGCCTTCTGGCACATCCGGCAGTGGCAGATCGAGATCCTGGTCGGCGCAGTCATGACTCCAAAGCGCACGGCGCCGCATTGGCAGCCGCCGGTGAGAACGGGTTTGCTGGTTTCGGTCATGCCTGTTCCATCCGTCGATAGGCGTCTTGCAGCGTCGCAAGCGCATCGCCGCCGGCGAAGACGAAACCGGTGACGCCGGCCGCGCGCAGCGCCGCCTCAGTATCGGTCGGGCGGCCTGCCAGATAGATATGGCGGCTGCCTGCCGTTTGCAGGGCCCGTGCCGCGGCTTCGGCGTGTTCCGCATAGACCTTGTCGCTGGAACAAAGGCAGGCGAGTTCGGCGCCAGAGGCCTTGAAGGCAGCAGCAAGCCTGGCCGGATCGGCAAAACCCTCGTTGTCGACGGCCTGGATTCCGCCAGCCTCGAAGAAGCTTTTCGCAAAGGTCGCGCGCGCCGTGAAATCGGCGGGCGTGCCGAGATTGGCCAAGAACACCTTTGGCCGCGCTCCGCGCGCCTTCAGCGTTGCATCGGATTTGTCGCGCAACGCTTCGAACGGTTCCGCCAACCGGTTCGGCGGTAGCGCCTCGAATTTGTATTTTTGCTCACCGTAAGGCGGAAGCGCGATCGGCGTCGCCTTCAGCACGACCGTCTCGCTCTCGTGCAGGTTTGGAAACTCGCTGGCGCCGGTCAGCACGTCGCGGCGCTTTGCGATGTTGGCGTCGCGCGCTTTTCGCGTCGCCGCGACCTTGCCCTGGAACAGACCCTGCTGAAGCGCTGCGAAGGCGCCGCCCGCTTTCTCGCTCTCCTGGAACAGCGCCCAGGCGGCGTCGCAGAGCTGCGCCGTCAGCGTCTCGATGCCGCCGGCGCCGGCGGCGGGATCGCTGACCTTGGCGAGGTTGCTCTCTTCCAGCAGCAAAAGCTGCGTGTTGCGCGCCACGCGCCGCGCGAACGGATCGGGTAGCCCGAGCGCCAGCGTATGCGGCAGCACGGTGATCGCATTGGCGCCGGCAAGCCCCGCTGCAAAGGTCGCGATGGTCGCGCGCAGCATGTTCACGTAAGGGTCGCGCTGCGTCAGCATGCGCCAGGCCGTATCGGCGGCGATGAACAGCGGTTTTGGCGTGAGCCCGCACGCCGTCTCGATGCGCTCCCAGAGCAGCCGCAGCGCGCGGAATTTGGCCATGGTCAGGAACTGGTCGGCATCGGCGGACAGCCGCGCATAGACCATGCCCTGCGCCTGCTCCAGCGCTATGCCGGCGCCTTCGATCGCGCGCAGATAGGCAACGCCGCAGGCGAGCACGAAGGCGAGCTCCTGCACCTCGGAGCCACCGGCATCGTGGATCACGCGCCCGTCGGCCGACGCGAACGGTCCCTTGAAGCCGAGCGCCGCCAGGCCCTTGATGGCGCCGGCGACGGCGGGAACAATTTCCTCCCACGTATAAGGGCTGTGACCCCACACGGCGCCAGCCGCGAGCGGGTCGAGCCCGAAACGGATGTTGCAGGCGGCGGGATCGAGGCCAGCGCTCTTCACATATTCCGCGACATGGATCGCGGCCATCCGCGATTGCGGACCGATCTGGAGCTCGAGGCCGATGCCGGCATCGAGATGAATGTCCTTCAAGACTTTTGCGACCGCATCGGCCGACGGTTCCAGGCCGAAACCGTGGGCGCCGCTGCCGCCGGCGAACACCAGCGCGAGCCCCGTCGCGCCATTCTCGAGATCGGTCAGCGCCTGTGCGTTCGCGGCGGCCGCATCGGGATGATCGATCCGCTGCATGATCTGCCAGGGCGCAGCCAGCGGCCGGCCCGCCACGGGCGCAACGCCCTTGGCGCGCGGGTAGAGCGGTTCGATCTTCAGGCCATCATAGGTCTTGCCGACCAGCTTCTCGAACGGCGCGCCTTTCAGCACGCCGTCGACCAGCTTGCGCCAGTCTTCGATCGTGGCCTTGGGGAATTCCGCCGCCAGCGGCAGGTCGTCAGTCACGGAGGTCATGCGGCGAGGGGCTCCCGACAATCTTGTTATTCGCAGGCGAAATTGCCACGGCGGACCGTCCCTGCAAACGGTTGTTTTTGGTTAACCGGTATCCGGAAGCCGCTCAATGCCTTGCGTCGAGACGCTGGCGAGCCCGTCACGCACACGAATGCCTGATATCACGCGGTCGGGCGCGATTTCGGCCAGCGGCACCAGCACGAAGGCGCGCTCGAACAGGCGCGGATGCGGCAGGGTCAGATCGGGTTTCTGCAAGTTGACATCGTCATAGGCGATCATGTCGAGATCGAGCGTGCGCGGTCCCCAGCGCCGCTCCTTGTCCCGCGTGCGGCCGAATTTTTGCTCGACCTTCTGCAGCACGAACAGCAGCGCATGCGGATCGAGGCTGGTCTCGATCTCGATGCAGGCATTGATGAAGGGCTCCTGGTCCTCGTCGCCCCAAGGCGGCGTCGTGTAGTCCGAGGACCGCGCAATTAGTGCGGCTTGCGCCATGCCGCAGATATGGGCGATCGCCTTGCCGAATGTCGCGCGGACATCGCCGACATTGCCACCGAGTGCGATCAGCACGCTTGCCATCTTATGGATGCCGCGAGCGCGTCAGCATGATGCCGACGTCATCGAAGATCGCGGCGATCGGCGCATGCGGCTTGTGCACGGTGATCTTCACGGCGCGGATGCGCGGGAAATGCGACAGGATGGCATCGGCGACCGCGCCGGCCGCGCGCTCCAAGAGCTTGTAGTTGGTGTTCTTGAACGCCGCCGTGGTGGTCGCCACGACCTCGGCGTACGAGACGGTGTCGGCGAGCCGGTCGCTGCGCGAAGGCTCCGACAGGTCGGTATAGAGTTCGAGATCGATGACGAAGCGCTGGCCGACTTCGGTTTCGTGATCCATGACGCCGTGGCGGGCATGGATCGACAGGCCGGTCACGAAGATCGTATCGGTCATGGCTTGCTCTCGATTGCGTGCGCCACCCGCAGGGCCTGCAAGGTTTCGGCGACGTCATGGGTCCGGATGATCTTTGCGCCGCGCTGCGCGGCGATGAGGTGCGCGGCGATCGAGCCGGCGAGCCGCTCTTTCGGCTCCGACGGCGACACCGAAGCGATGAAGCGCTTGCGCGAGGCGCCGACCAGGATCGGCAGGCCGAACATGTCGAGTTCACGCAGCCGCGCCAGCGCGATCATGCTCTGCTCGGCCGTCTTGCCGAAACCGATTCCGGGATCGAGCACGATTTTTTCCCGCGCGATGCCGGCCTTGGCCGCAATATCCAGCGAGCGCAGGAAGAAGGTCTTCATGTCCGTGACGATGTCGATGGTGGGGTCGGCATTGTCGCGGTTGTGCATGACGATGACCGGAACGCCTTTCGCAGCGACCAGCGGTGCCATGCCGGCGTCGCGTTGCAGACCCCAGACATCGTTGACGATGGCCGCGCCCTGGTCGAGTGCGAAGGCCACCACCTCCGCCTTCATGCTGTCGATCGAGACGGGCACCCCAAGCGCCACGACACCAGCCAGCACCGGCTTCAGCCGGGCAAGCTCGTATTCCGCCGTGACCGGCTGGGCGCCCTTGTAGGGTCGGGTGGACTCGGCGCCGATATCGATGATGTCGACGCCATCGGCGATCATCGCCCGGGCTCGCGCGAAGGCCTGCTCGGGCGCGATGAACTCGCCGCCATCGGAGAAGGAATCCGGGGTGACGTTGAGCACCCCCATCACAGCCGGAAGCGGCCGTTCCAGCAGCGTCCGCAGCACGTCGGCCCCGGCCGAGCCGGCCGGCGGGACGGATGGAGAGGGCGAGGCACTCATGCGGGTGGCTTTAGCGGTCGTGGAGGGGGAGTCAAGGCGGAAGGGGGCATCCGGCCGTTCCGACGCGCTCAGGGGCACGAGAGGGAGGAGGTTCTTGCCCGCACTCCGTCATTGCGAGCCAACGGGTCCGCGCGAAGCGCGGCCCGATGACAGGCTTGGCGAAGCAATCCAGACTATCACCGCGGAAAGATTCTGGATTGCTTCGCTACGCTCGCAATGACGATCTGGGAGCAGTGGTACCCTATCTCTCCAGCTTCGTCCTCGCTCAATACGTAATCTTCGGCGGCAGCTTCTTCGCTTTGGCGATGATGTCGCCGACCGACTTCTCGGAAGGCAGGATGCGGAGGAGCTTCTTCTTCTCGTTGGCGTCCCGCATGCTCTGGGCGAGCCTCGCCGGATTCCGATAGGCGAGCTCGCGCACCGTGGTGACGCCGGCGGCGCGGACGAGGCCGACCTTGGCCCGGCCCATGCCGGGGATGCGCATGTAGTCCGAGACGTTGGCCCATTCCAGCAGCAGCTGCTCGCTGATGCCGGTCTTGGCAGACAGCGCCTTGCGGCCCTTCACGGTGGAGGCAGCCTCGAGCAGTGCGTCGGTGGTGCGGATTCCTTGCGCCTTCAATTTGTTGGCGGCGAAGGCCGACAGGCCGTCAATCTCGGAGATCGGATATGTCATGATACTCGAATATGAAATGCGTGGCTTCAGGCGAACTGGCTGAGGCCCGGCGTCCCCGCGATGATCTTGCCCATCTGATCCGCTCCGATTTTGTCTCGGCCGAAGCGGAAAAGTTCACGGGCGACGTTTTGAATCTCCGACATGCCCAGTCCAAGGCCCATCAGGCGCGAGCCGACGGCCATCAGGCCGCCGCCCATCAGCCGCGACAGTCCGCCGCCGCTCTTGCACGCCTCGATCGCGGCTTCTGCTCCGGGGATTTGATCAATCAGGGCCTGAACGCTGTCGGAAGGACCCTCGCTGCGGAGGAAGCCCAGGATAATGCCGACGGTCTTTTCCGCGACAGCACTATCTATGCTGGCGTTTGTCGCCAGCCGTCCGATCAGCTCGTCCATATGGCCTGCCCCTCAGCCGGTTCACATGCCGGAGTATTGCTTTCGAAAACGATCTTGAGCCGGTGCGATGTGAAATTCAAGCGATGAACGCACGCCTCGCCGCGATTCATCTTCGAACGCGTAAACAGTGTTGCAGCGGTGCAAGAGCGGAGATGGAATCAGCAAAAAAATACCGCGGTGCGAACGCTCCATTCCGACTTTCGGCTGATATTTCCGCCAATGTCGCATGTTTGGGACGCGTTGAATGGTTTTAATCGACGCACAACATGCGTTAAACTACGGAACTAATGCATTCGGGTTTCGATACGCGAAACCTGCAGAGATCAGTGAGAATTATGACCGCACAGGACAGCAAGCTCGGTGACACCGACGCCAAGATTTTCGTCGGCAAGGGAGACGAGCAGGCCTGGCTGACGCTGGCGCTCGCCAATCGCCACGGCCTCGTCACCGGTGCAACCGGAACCGGCAAGACGGTGTCGCTGCAAGTGATGGCGGAAGGATTTGCGCGCGCCGGTGTTCCGGTCTTCGCCGCAGACATCAAGGGCGACCTCTCCGGCATCTCCGAGGTCGGCGAAGCCAAAGATTTCATCGTCAAGCGCGCCACCGAGATGGGGCTGACCTTCCAGCCCGACCAGTTCTCGACGGTGTTCTGGGACGTGTTCGGCGAGCAGGGCCACCCGGTGCGGGCGACCGTCACGGAAATGGGGCCGCTTCTGCTCGCGCGCATGCTCGATCTGAACGACGTGCAGGAAGGCGTGCTCAACGTCGCCTTCCGCGTCGCCGACGACAACGGTCTTGCCTTGATCGACATGAAGGACCTTCGCGCGCTGCTCGACGCCATCGTGCCCGATAGCGGGAAGAAGGCAGCGGACGCGGAGGAGGATCCGTTCGCCGTCATCCGCAAAGCCGCCCAGGGCTTCGGCAATGTCACCAAGGCGACCGTCGGCACCATCCAGCGCCAGCTCCTGGTGCTGGAGAACCAGGGCGGCACCAAATTCTTCGGCGAGCCGGCGCTGACGCTGAAGGACTTCATGAAGACCGACCGCGACGGCCGCGGCATGGTCAACATCCTGGTCGCCGACAAGCTGCTTCAGAGCCCGCGACTTTATGCGACATTCCTGTTGTGGATGCTGTCGGAGCTGTTCGAGGAGCTGCCCGAGGCCGGCGACCTGCCTAAGCCGAAGCTCGTGTTCTTCTTCGACGAGGCGCATCTGTTGTTCAACGACGCGCCCAAAGCGCTGATGGACAAGATCGAGCAGGTGGTGCGTCTGATCCGCTCCAAGGGCGTTGGCGTCTACTTCGTGACGCAGAACCCGGTCGACGTGCCCGACCGCGTGCTCGGGCAACTGGGCAACCGGGTCCAGCATGCGCTGCGCGCCTTCACCCCGCGCGACCAGAAGGCGGTCACCGCCGCAGCCCAGACCTTCCGGCCCAACCCGAAGCTCGACACCGCCAAGGTGATCACGGAGCTCGGCAAGGGCGAGGCGCTGGTATCCTTCCTCGAAGGCAACGGCACCCCTTCGATGGTGGAGCGGGTGATGATCCGGCCGCCATCGGCCCGGATCGGACCGATCACGCCGGAGGAGCGCAAGGCGATCATGGCGGCGAGCCCGGTCATGGGCAAATACGACACCGCCGTCGATTCCGAGTCCGCCTATGAGATCCTTCAGAAGCGCCTCGCCGGCACGGCGGCAACGGCCGACGGTTCGGCAGGCGGAAGCGGTGGCGGCGTCCTCGGCCAGATCGGCTCGATCGTCGGCACCATCTTCGGCACCAACGTCAAGCGTGGCCGGCTGTCGACCGGCCAGGTCATTGCGCGCGACGTGACGCGATCGGTGACTAACCAGGTGATCGGGGGGATGGCCGCAAATATCGGCAAGTCGGTCGCCGGCCAGCTCGGCGGCTCGATCGGCCGGACCCTGGTTCGCGGCGCGCTCGGCGGATTGCTGCGGCGGTAGGCAGCAGGTCCGGCCGTGACGCTGCGGAAGGTCTAGCGGCCATCGGGGAGGCCATCACCGCCGGCACAAATTCCGGTGAGGGACTCTCCAAACATCCGTCCGTCTGCTACGTGGTAGTCCGCCGCCGACTGGACCCCACCGTGATCTCCACCGCCCCGTTAGCCAAACCCGCAGCGCCGAGACGCCTGTCGTTGCGTGCGCCGCTGGACCTGCTTTTCCTGTTCTGCTGTCTCCTCCTGACTGCCGACGTGCTCATTCCCGAGATCTTCGGCCACGGCAAGACCAAGGATTATGGGCTGTGGTTCTGGGCCGGGCAGCAGGTCTTGCAGGGGCGGCCGCTCTATCCCGGTGACATCAGCGACTATTTCGAGTTCATCTATCCACCGCTGCCGGCGGTCCTGCTGGCGATCCCGAGCTGGTTCGGCAAGATCCCGCTCTATGTCGTGCTGTCGATCCTGAATGCGGTGGCATGGTGGTGCACCGGGACGTTCTCCCAGGTGATGGCCGGATCGGACCGCAGGGCCGGTCCGTGGCTGGAAGCGCTGCCCGCCTTCGTCACCGTCACCTTCGTGTTCGACA
The DNA here is from genome assembly GCF_004114935.1 of Bradyrhizobium zhanjiangense. Lineage (NCBI taxonomy): Bacteria > Pseudomonadati > Pseudomonadota > Alphaproteobacteria > Hyphomicrobiales > Nitrobacteraceae > Bradyrhizobium > Bradyrhizobium zhanjiangense. The sequence continues at coordinate 6,562,385 of NZ_CP022221.1, read as the reverse complement.
TGTTCGACCTCGGCCAGCCGAACCTCGTCCTGCTCGCGATGATGCTCTACGGCTTCTGGAGCTTGCGGCATCAGCGCCCCTGGCTTGCCGGCTTCATGTTCGCGCTCGCGACGGCCATCAAGGTGTTTCCGATCGCGGTGCTGCCCTATCTGATCTGGCGGCGGAAGTGGGCGGCCGTGGTCGCGACCGTCGCCTTCATCGGCATTCTTCTTTACGTCGTGCCGGCGCCGATCCGCGGCTTCGAGCGCAACGCGGCCGAACTTGCGACCTGGTACCAGGCCATGGTCGGGAGCAGCTCGGAAAAAGGCTTTGGTCAGCGCGGCGAGCAGAACTGGTCGTGGGTCAACCAGTCCCTCATTGCCGTCACGCATCGCCTGGTCCGGCCGATCAATTACAATCTGGAAGATCCCAACAAGCCGCCGCGTACGATGAACGTCATCGACGTCGACTACCGCACGGCGAACTGGATCGTGCTCGCGCTATCGGCATTGCTCGGGCTCGGCTTCATCGCGATCATGCCTCGGCAAGCGCAGCGCACGGCGCGCTCCGATGCCGAGGAGCTCGGCATCCTGTTCTGCCTGATGACGATTGCCTCGCCTCTGGCGCGACAATACTATTTCATGTGGTTGTTCTTCCCGATGACGGTGCTGATGCATCGGGCTGCCTTCGACGCACGGGCGAATGTGCGGCTTGGAACCTGGCTCGCTTTGGGCGCGGCCGGCATCCTCATGCTGCTGTCGCTGCAGTGGTTTCCCAATATCATCCAGGCCTGGGGCAATAATCTCGTTGCGACCGCCATCCTTGCCGGCAGCCTCGCATGGCACATCCGGCACCCGCCGGTTGCGGCTGGCCCCGAGGCCGCGCCGGCGCTAAAAGCGCAGACACCTTGAGCCCCGATTTCTTGAGACTCGAAAGTCAGGATCACGACCATGGCCAATGCGCAGCTTCAATCCGTGCTCGACCACATCGACAAGGATTTCGACAACAGCCTGGAGCGCCTGTTCTCGTTGTTGCGGATCAAGTCGATCTCCGCGGATCCGGCCTTCGCCGCCGATTGCAAGGCGGCGGCCGAGCACCTCGCCAAGGACATCGCGAGCCTCGGTGTCGCCACTGAAGTGAGGCCGACCGCGGGCCATCCCGCCATCGTCGGCAAGACCGGGGCAGGCGGACGGCCGCACGTGCTGTTCTACGGCCATTACGACGTGCAGCCGGTCGATCCGCTCGATCTCTGGCACCGTCCGCCGTTCGAGCCTGTCGTCACCGACCATGCCGACGGCCGCAAGATCATCGTCGCGCGCGGTGCCGAGGACGACAAGGGCCAGGTCATGACCTTCGTCGAGGCCTGCCGCGCCTGGAAAAGGGTGACGGGCTCGCTGCCGATCGACATCACCTTCCTGATCGAAGGCGAGGAGGAGGTTGGCTCGAAGAATTTCGTGCCCTTCATCGAGGCCAACAAGAACGAGTTCAAAGCCGACTACGTGCTGGTCTGCGACACCGGCATGTGGGACCGCAACACGCCGGCGATCACGACGTCGTTGCGCGGCCTGCTCTATGAGGAGCTGAAGATCACCGCCGCCAATCGCGATCTGCATTCCGGCGTGTTCGGCGGCAGCGCGATGAACCCGATCCGGGTGCTGACGAAAATTCTCGGCGGCCTGTTCGATGACGACAACCGCATCACGATCCCCGGCTTCTATGACGGCGTGAAGGACCTGCCGCCCGATATCCTCGAGCAGTGGAAGAAGCTCAATCTCACGCCGGAGATGTTTTTGAAGCCGATCGGCCTGTCGATCCCGGCGGGCGAGAAGGGCCGGCTGCTGATCGAGCAGGCCTCTTCGCGTCCGACCTGCGACGTCAACGGCATCTGGGGCGGCTATATCGGCGAGGGCTCCAAGACGGTTATCCCGTCGCAGGCGTCTGCCAAGGTCTCGTTCCGTCTGGTCGAGGGGCAGGATCCCGCAAAGATCCGCAAGGCTTTCCGCGACTATGTGACGGCGCGCATTCCCGGCGACTGCAAGGTCGAGTTCGGTGACCATTCCGCCGCGCCTGCGGTCGCGCTCGACTGGAACATGAAGCCGCTTGCCGCCGCCAGCAAGGCGCTGACCGAGGAATGGGGCAAGGAGACCGTGCTGATGGGCTCGGGCGCCTCGATCCCCATCGTCGCCGATTTCAAGCGCACGCTTGGCCTCGACTCGCTGCTGGTCGGCTTCGGCCTCGATGATGACAACATCCATTCGCCGAACGAGAAGTACGACCTCCGCAGCTTCCAGAAGGGCATCCGCTCCTGGGCCCGCATCCTCGCCGCGTTGGCCGAGGTGAAATAAAGGCGGTGTCGTAGGGTGGGCGCCCACCACTTCCGAGGCGAGCTGTGAGATGGTGGGCACGGCGCTATGCGCCTTTGCCCACCCTACGAGAGCGCCTTCCGTTATCCTGAGGTGCGAGCCGTGGAGCGCAACGCGCTTCACGGTGAGCCTCGAAGGATGCACGGCCCCGATGCAGCCGGGCCGTCGCCCTTCGAGGCTCGCCGAAGAGGCGAGCACCTCAGGGTGACGGTGATTGTGATTGCGAACGCCGCCCCAAATAAAAACGCCGCCCGGAATTGGGCGGCGTTTCATTCCAAAAGGCGTAGAGGTTCGTTGATCGCTACCCTACACCAAACCTCGAGAATCTCAAGAGCGGTAGCCGGGAAGCTCGCGGTCGAGCTTGCGCAGCAGCGGCGGCCACACGAGGTTGGTGGCGCGCAGCTCGGCGCGGTCGCGGTTTGACAGCAGCTCGGTGTTCTTGTCGATCGCGACGTGGTCGACCGGATAGACCGGCGTGCCCAGCGCGCGCGTGCGCACCTGCATCGAGCAGGCGCGCTCGAGGTGATACATGCGCTCGAAGGCGGAGGCGACCGAGCGGCCGACCGTCAGCGTGCCATGGTTGCGCAGGAGCATGTGGTTGTGGTCGCCGAGGTCCTTCTGAAGCCGCGGCCGCTCGTCGTGGTCGAGCGCGATGCCTTCATAGTCGTGATAGGCAAGGTCGTGGGTAACGAGCTGGGCGGTCTGGTTCAGCGGCAACAGGCCTTCCGCGCTGCTCGACACAGCGGTGCCGTCGAGCGTGTGGAGATGCAGCACGCAGATCGCGTCCTCGCGCACCTCGTGGATCGCCGAATGGATGGTGAAGCCGGCCGGGTTGATGCTGTATTCGCTCTCGGAGAGCTGATTGCCGTGCAAATCGACCTTGACGAGGCTCGACGCCGTGATCTCGTCGAACATCAGTCCGTAGGGATTGATGAGGAAGTGATGGTCGGGGCCGGGCACGCGCGCGGAGATGTGGGTGTCGACCAGATCGTCCCAGCCGTACAGCGCGACCAGGCGATAGCAGGCGGCGAGATTGACCCGTTGTTGCCACTCGGCCTCCGTCATGTTCGACGGCACTTCCTTCAGGCGCGCTTCCGCTGGCGACATGGCTGATCTCTCCGAACATCGTTGTTGCGGGGAGGGAGCGTAGTCTTGGGCCGGGTTGACGGCAAGGCGCAAGGAGCGTGGCTGTCGCGCGCAGCCTGCATGGAGCTTCCGCCGTAGCTCGAAGAGCGAAGGCGGAAGCGCAATGCGGGACGCCTGATCCCGGATTTCGCTTGCGCTCCATCCGGGCTACGGTCGAAAGAAAATTATTACGGCGCCGGGATCGACAGCAGGCTGGAAATGCTGCGGCCGCGGATATCGTAGACGCGGGCGAACACCACGTCGTCGCGCTTGATCTCGACCATGACGGGCGCGGTGAGGCCCTTGCAGTAGAACTCGCCCAGCGTCATCGCGAAATCGGCCGCATTGGAATCCCAGCCGATGGTGAAGTCGGGTCCGAGCGCGACCTGGGCCGGACGCTGCGGACCGCACACCGCGACCTTCCATTTGCGATTGACGGGCGGCACTTCCTGGCGCTCGATCAACTGCTCGCGCAATTCATCGGAAGCCTGCTTCAGCGCCAGGCCCCAATAGTCCAGCATGAAGCGGTCGTCGGCGCCGCGCACGGTGCCGGCGATGTGGTTGAAGTGGGTGTATTGATAGGGATGCAGCCGGATCATCTCGGCGAGCGACAGCGCGAGGCCGAAGCAGAAGGTGGCGAGCACGACCGGCTGCCAGGTGCGGTGATTGGCGCGCAGGCGCTCCATGGCCCAGGCAAACGCGACGCCGCCGAGCACCGCCATCGGCGGGATCACGAAGACGAAATGGCGGATCCCATTGTAGAGCGCCGGCCGCTTCACCATTGCGATCGCGAGCGGCAGGGTCGCGGCCAGCGTCAGCATCAAGAGGATCGTCTTACGGCGCGCGGGAACCTCGCGGCGCGGCAGCAGTACGAAGGTGCCGATCACGGCGCCAGCCATCAGCACCAGCATCACCTCGGGCAGCTGCAGCGCGAACAGCGTCGGCAGATAGGACCAGGGCATGTCGGGCACGGACACGATCGCGCCGTCGAACATCTCCTTCCAGGGCTTCTCGAAGAAGTGCGAGAAGTAGGTCAGCGCCTCAAAGGGGTTGCCGGGCTGCATGATCGACCACGGCCAGATCAGCCCCATCACGAGGTAGCCGAGCACGAGGCCGGGCAGCAGCACGTAGACGACATGGGCGAAGCGGCGGATCGACTCGCGCGGGCCCTCGCTGCGCAGCTCCTCCAGGAACAGCGGCAGGAAGCCGAGCACGGCGTAGACCAGTGCGAGACCGCCGAGAACGCGGCAGCCCAGCGAAAGTCCGGCACCCAAGCCGACGATCAGAACCGTGCGTGGCGAAGGCTGCGGATATTCCTCCGCGAGGCGGACGAGGCCCAGCATCAGGATGATCATGGCCACCGCGAAGGGCGCATCCTTCGGGTTCATGAACATGTGGCCGTAGAAGATCGGGCAGAGCGCGAGCAGCAAGAGTGCCGCAAGACCGGCAAGGGGGCCGCCGATGCGGCGGCCGAGCCGCCACGTCACCGCAAGCCCGATCACACCGACGATGGCGCCGACCAGACGTCGCGTCTCGAACAGTTCGAGCGGAATGGTCTTGTGCAGGAGAGCGGCGACCATGTCGAAGCCGCCGCCATACATGTAGAGATTGGCGAAGGAGAGCGCCGCCGTGTCCCTGAAGCCGGAACCGAACATGCGCAGCAACAGATCGGCATATTCAGCGTGGGTGTAATCGTCCCAGCCGAGCCCGTAGTCGCGGAAGGTCAAGCCTGCAATGACGGCGACCGCAGCCAGCACCAGCATGGCGAGATCGTCGCAAGTCCGTTCGACCGAGCGCCGCAGAGGCGTGTCGATCGCCGAAGTCGTGATGGATGTCATGGCTATTGGTGACCCGGAATCCCCTCTCGGCCCTGCTGGTGCGCGCGGGCCTGCTCCCCGGAATCCCTATAGCGCAGTTCCATTACCAAGTAATTGGGCATTATGGCTAAATTCCTGATGCGACGCAGCAAAACCAGAAACTTGGAGCACTGTAGCAGTAGCGAGCCGCAGCTGAAGGGAATGTGAATAAGTCCCTGATTTCTTTCCCTTTAGGAACAGTGCCCACAATTGGCCGTTGGCGTGGAACGCCGTATGACGGTATCGTGGCGTGGCGAGTGTCGCGTGTGGATGCGCGGCCGGGGGTGAGTTCGATGACCTTGGCATTGTTGATCGTGGGGATTTTCGCCGTTCTGGCGGGCCTCCTTGCGATCCTATTTGGCTACACAGTCAGGGAATTCAGTGTCGGCAGCACCCTCATAATCTCCGGAACCATCGGCGTCTGCACCGGAATGCTACTGGTCGGCCTGCATCTCCTGCTGCTCGAGCTGAAGGGCATCGCCCGCCGGCTGGTCGCCGGAACAGCCGCATCAGAGGTTCGGGTCAGGCCCGTGCTGCCGGGGCTGGCGATGCCCGGGGCGCCTGCGCCCGAGCCGGCGCTCGCCCAGCCTGCGAAGATCGAACCGGTGCCACCGCCGCCACCACCAGCCGCGGCTCCTCCGCCGTGGCAGAGCGATGCCGCCGCGCGCGAGCGTCCGCGCGTCGAGGCGCCGGAAGCTCCAACGCCTCCTGCGGCTCCGGAAGCGCCGCGCCGCCGCAACCTGCTATTCGCCTCGACCTCGCGCAAGGAGCGTGAGCGCGCGGAGGCGAAGGCCACCGAGGGCCCACCGCCGCCTCATGAGGAACCAGCAGCACCCGCCGCCGCGAACGTTCCGCCTGCCAGTTTCGAGGACGCCTGGCCGAAACCGGAACGCATGCGCCCGCCGGAGCCGCCGGTCACCTCGCGCCGGCCGCCGCCGCACTCGCCCTCGACCTTTGCGGAAGCCGCTCCCACGCCGCCGCCTGCACCTGAGCCGCCGCGCGCACCTGAGCCGGCGGCTGCGGCCGAGCAGGCGCCCGTCACCGTGCTCAAGTCCGGCGTCGTCGATGGCATGGCCTATTCGCTCTATTCCGACGGTTCGATCGAAGCACAGATGCCGGAGGGCATGATGCGCTTTGCCTCGATCGACGAGCTCCGCGCACATCTCGACCAGCGGGGCTGAGCGCCGCCGCGCAGAAAGTAAAGCGCCGCCGTTCGCCAGTAATCAGCTCTTCCTCGACAGTCGTCGTGGTTCCGCCGAACGTATTGTTGACAGGGAATACTCTGGCGTCGTCAATCCCGTGAGAAGGATGGCGGAGAAAGGGGGGCGCATGTCGGATGCAGGGAACAAGAATTTCATCGAGCTGACGGCGAGTATCGTGTCGGCCTATCTCAGCAACAATCCGACGCCGTCGGCGGAGATTCCGAACCTGATCAGCCAGGTGCATGGCGCGCTCCTGCGGGTCTCGTCGGGTCGTACCGAGACCGCGCCGCTCGAGCCGGCCAAGCCAGCGGTCTCGCTGAAGAAGTCGATCGCGCCGGATTATCTGGTGTGCCTGGAAGACGGCAAGCGCTTCAAGTCGCTGAAGCGCCATCTGCGCACCCAGTACAACATGACGCCGGAGCAATATCGCGAGAAATGGGGCTTGCCGGCCGACTATCCCATGGTCGCGCCGAACTACGCGGTGGCGCGCTCGCAGCTGGCGAAGCAGATGGGCCTCGGACAGCAGCAGCGGAAGCGGAAATAAAGATTTTCGGAGGGTGGGCAAAGGCGCTCTTGCGCCGTGCCCACCATCTTTCTTCGATTGCACGCGAAATGGTGGGCACGCGTCGCTTTGCCCACCCTACGGCTTTTTGCTGCGTGGTTCGAGACCTGCGCTCCTCACCATGAGGGTGTTACGACGCTTCCGCGAGCGCCTCTTTGGCGTCGGTCTTGATGCGCTCGACCATCGAGCGCAGGCCATTGGAACGCTGCGGCGTCAGATGATCGCGAAAGCCGAACTCGTTGAACACGGCGATCGCGTCGGTGTCGAGGATCTCCTGCGGCGTGCGGCCGGAATAGAGCGCGAACACGATCGCAACCAGTCCGCGCACGATATGCGCATCACTGTCGCCGCGATACTTCAGGATCGGCGCGCCATTGCCGCGCTCGACCAGCTTCTGGAGCCAAACCTGGCTGACGCAGCCTTGCACCTTGTTCGCGGCAGAATGCTCCGCCTCCGGCATCGGTTCCAGGGTGCGGCCGAGCTCGATGACGTACCGGTAGCGGTCGTCCCACTCGTCGAGAAGTTCGAAATTGTCCCTGATTTCGTCGATCGTCGTCATGCTGGCCCATGTTCCCTTTCAGGCCAATATAGGGACGCGAAGCCGCGAAATCGATAGGGTTTGGGGCTAATTTGCGGCCGCAGGTCCGCGCCATTCCAGCGCGAGGTCGTCCTGGGTCAGGGTGTCGCGCGGCGCCTCGCTCGCAACGGCATCGCCTTCGCCGGCCAGCGCGATCGAGCCGGTATGGTCGGGCGCCTTCTTGTCCGTCTTGTCGTTCTTGTCGTTCTTCTCGTTGGTGATCTGCTCTTTCTTGTCGTTGATGATCTGGTAGATCTTGCGCGCGCCGTCCTGGGCGCGCTGGCCGATGATGGTCGCGGCCTGTCCGCCGACCTCGCAGGCCGCCGGCTGGCGCTTGCAGAACTGGGTCACGTCGGAGACGGCTGCGGTCGCAGCCTGCACCGCATCGGCGGCGCCGATCTGCGGCAGCTTCTCCGATTCGGGCGTCTTGTCCCGCGGCAGCAGCACCAGCACCAGCCCGAGCCAGAATGTGATGCGGAGCAGAAAGCGCATCTTGCGACCTGTACGTTCGATCCCGCCGCGGCGATCTCCGCGGATGTCGGACCTAGCAACCCTCGATAAATCGCAAGTGATTGCCTTGAGCTTAATTCGCGGAAAATTTACGCAAAAATCTTCGGGATCGACGGTCTCGTAAATTTTCGATTGACGCCCGCGCCCGTGATTCTGCTGGCGCTCCGGATCCACCAATTCGAAACCATGCCGACGAGAGTGAAACTCTGTGTTCACCATCCGCAGCGAAGACGTCGCCAAATCGTCTAAAAAGCCCCGCGATGCCGCGGTGTCCGGCCGCACGCCGCGCCGCCTTAGCACTCGTTTAAGGTCGCTCTGACACGGTGGCTCAACGATAAGGAGGCGTTCCGGCGCGTCTTCTAAAGACGATTGAGCCGAAGCGCGAGACCCGTGACCGTTTTGAGTATCATCCGCGATTGTCTCGATGCGCTGCTGCATCCCTCCGCGCGTTACGATGCGCTGACGCGAGCGCGCCATCGTGCCTTCATGGCGCCGCGGCTGCTTGGCAGCCTGGCCGCCTTCGCCGCATTCCCGATCTATCTCGTCCTGCGCGGCGCGCCGAGCGCGATCGAGGTCGCCGCCTTCGCCTGGCTGATCGCGCCGATCCTATTGTCCTGGTTCCTGTCGCGCACCGGTCGCTATGAACGCGCGCATGTGCTGTCGTCGTTGGCGCTTGCCGGCCTGATCATGGCGGTGGCGGCCACCACCGGCGGCATCGAATCCTTTGCCGCGATCTGGCTGGTCGTGGTTCCGCTCGAAGCCGCGCTGTCGGCCTCGCGCCGCGTCGCGGCCTTCGCCTCGCTGCTCGCGCTGTCTTGTGCCGGGATCCTGATCCTCGTCAGCCAGCTCGGCTGGCTGCCGATCGACCTGCCGAGCGCCACGGAACGCGGCGTGCTGATGGCGCTCGGCGTCGCCTCGGCGACGCTCTACGCCGCGGGCCTCGCCTTCGGCGCGGAATCGCTCGCGTGCACCAGCGTTGCGCTGCTGTCGCGCGAGGAAGAGCGCTATCGCCTGCTCGCGCGCAACATGAGCGACGTCATCTCGCGGCATCAGCGCAACGGCGCGGTGCAGTTCATCTCGCCGGCGGCGGAGACCATGCTCGGCATGCCCGTCACGCAACTGCTTGGTCACGGCCTGTTCGATCGCGTGCACGTCGCCGATCGCCCGGCCTATCTCACGGCTTTATCGGACGCGGCGCGCGGCGACGTGTGCAGCGTCGAGTTCCGGCTGCGGCGGGAACCTGCCGGCTCCGAGCGCGGCCAGATCGACTTCATCTGGGTCGGGATGCGTTGCCGCCCGCTTGACCCAGACAGGGTTCGCGACGTCGCCGGCGGGGCCGAAGTCGTCGCCGTGATGCGCGACGTCACCGACCGCAAGCTTGCCGAGCAGGCGCTCGATCAGGCCCGCAGCGCCGCCGAGGCGGCCGACGCCGCCAAGACGCGCTTCCTCGCCACCATGAGCCACGAGCTGCGCACGCCACTCAATGCCATCATCGGCTTCTCCGAGATGATCGCGCAGGAGCAGACCTTGATGCTGGGAGCGGCCCAGCGCAAGGAATATGCCCAGCTCATCAACGAGTCCGGCCAGCATCTGCTGTCGGTCGTCAACGGCATCCTGGACATGTCCAAGATGGAATCTGGCAATTTCGAGATTGCCTCGGAGCCGTTCGCGCCGCGCGCCTCGCTGATGCATTGCTGCAATTTGCTGGCACTGAAGGCGCGGGAGAACGGCATCGACCTCATCACCGATGCGCCGCAGGATCTGCCTGTCATGACCGGCGATCCCAGGGCCTTCAAGCAGATCGTGCTCAATCTCGTCGCCAACGCGATCAAGTTCACCGAGCGCGGCGGCCAGGTCATCGTGACGGCGGCGGTGTCGGGTTCGCAGCTTGCGCTGCGCATCAGCGACACCGGCGTCGGCATCGCGCCCGACGATCTCAAGCGCATCGGCGCGCCGTTCTTCCAGGCCGGCAAGACCTATCAGCGCCGTCACGAAGGCACCGGCCTCGGGCTTTCGATCGTGAAGAGCCTCATAGCGTTGCATCTCGGCGAATTGACGGTACAAAGCAGGTTAGGGGAGGGCACCGCCGTCACCGTCAAGCTGCCGCTCGTCTACACGCCGCCGCAGGCCAAGCCGGCGGAGAGCAAGATCGCGACGCTGACGCCGGTGCTGCGCCAGGAATCTCACAACCAATCTCACGAAGAATCTCACGACCAACTTTACGAAGAATCTCACGACCAACCTGCGCTGGTGAAGAAAAGTGCCTAAGAAGTCTGCAAAGGGCGAAGCCGCTCCGCGCCGTCGTGGTGCCAAGGCGGCGGTCATCGACGTCGAGACCGAGCGCAACCTCGTCATGCGCGTGCTGCTGCATAGCCCCAAGGATACGCTGGCCGGCCTCGTCGCCGTCGCCGCGATCGGTGCGATCGTTGCCAATGCGCTGTTCCTGCAGACCGGCCGGCATCCCGCGCCGATGTTCGGCACGGTGATCAATCTACCCGCGCCGTCGTCCGTGCCGCTGGCGAACCCCTTGCCGCGTCCGCGTCCCGTTGGCGCCGAGACGTCGCCGCTCGAGCCGCGCGCGACGGAGTTTCGCACCGAGCCCAAACCTGCCGAGCGCGCCGCCGAGAAGCCGCCCGAAAGGCCGGTCGAGGCGACCGCCTCGACGCGCTCGAACGATCCGATGACCAATCTGGTCAAGGCGACGACCTCGACGCCGCCCTCGGCCCTGCGTCCGCCGGCGCCGATCCCGGTGCAGAGCCCGGCCGCGCGACGTATCACCGGCGTGCAGCGCGCGCTGTCCGAATATGGCTACGGGAATTTGAAGATCACGGGCACGATGAGCGGCGAGACCCAGTCCGCGATCCAGAAATTCGAGCGCGAGCACAAGATGCAGGTCACCGGCCAGGTCTCAGACCGCCTGCTGCGCGAGCTCGCGGCCGCGATCGGTCATCCCGTCGAATAGCCGCACGAGCTGAGGCTGGCGTGAGACCGCGCGCTGGCCTATCGTCGGATTCATGCGTTTGAAATCCAACATATGGGTGGCGGCCTATTTGCGTCGCTGCCAGACCGAGGGCGTGTTCGGCGCGGTGCGCCGCCGCGGCGCCGAGGAGGCGGGCGCGGTGTTCGTGAAGGTCTCGCTGCTCGACGGCAATGCGATGCTGTATACGCCGGCGCCGCAGGCGGTCTATGACGACGGCCGTCCGGTCGATCGCTTCTTCGTGCCGGTCGCGCCGCAGCCTCTGCCGGAGCACACCATCGAGGAGCGGCTGACCAAGGAAATCCGCTTCGATCCGGACGCCTGGATCGTCGAGACCGAGGACCGCGCGGGCCGGCATTTTCTCGAGCTGGCGCGGGCGTGATGCGGGCGCGATAGCCGTTGTTTGCCACGATCAGCCCGCAGGCTCTTAACCTCTCCCGCTTGCGGGAGAGGGAGCGCACCGCCTTCTCAGCGACAAACCAATCTAAATCTTCTACCGATCCGACGATCCGCCGGTGCCCCTGCGCACTGTCGGGCTCGTGCCCGGCTGCACGCCCGGCCGGGTCTGGCTCGCACCGGCACGTGCACGCTGGCGTTCGCCGTCATGTAGCGAGGCCTGGTACTTTGCGCGGGTCACCGCGAGCGTCGAGCCGCGCCAGGCCGCCAGCATCACCAGCGCGGAGCGGTCGCTGAGGCGGTCATAGAGCCGCGACAGCCGGTACACGTCGTTCACGGAGGTCCCGATCTCCGGCTTGAAGAACAAGAGGATGCGCTGGAACACCGGGCTCGGCATGTCGAGAGCGCGCGCGGCGACCGCGAGCGCCTCGCCGCCGGCATCGTCGACGATCTGGGCCGCGACGCGTGAGGGCAGGATCAGGCTGTCGCCGAGCTCGAAGGTGAAGTTCTCGATGTCGCCCGCGATCGCCGCCATCTCCAGGATCTGGATCGCGCGCTTGGCGCGCACGGTCGGAATCCGCGGCGCGGCCTTGAGCGGCGTCTGCGCCAGATTGTGCAGGATCAGCGCGCGCTCGGAGGCGCCGGCGCGGAAGAACATGTCGTGGATCTCGGCGGCATCCTTCGGCTGCATCGCCATGTTCGAAGCCAGCCGCTGCTCGGCCTCGGTGGGCGTGCGGGCCGGGACGGGTGCCGGCGGCGAGGTGGGAATCTCTCGCGCCAGCGGAACCCTGCGGCCTTCCTGGGCGGCGACCAGTCCGAGCTTCTGGAGGATCGGGACCGGCGTCGTCGGATAGACCGCAAGCCGCGCCTTGACGGCCGCGCGCGTCGCGTCGTCGACCTGGTCGATCAATCGCGTGGCGAGCTCGACGAACTGCCGCTGTTCGTCGTCGCTGTGGACGCGCGTCTGCACATAGAGATCGGTCAGCACGCGCAGCAGCGTCGGGCGGATGTCGACGCCTTCGCGACGAGAGAGGGTCATCAGCCCGTCGAATCCGGGGAACAGCGACTTGGTCATGGAGGCGTACGCAACTCGGGAGAGATCCTTGTCGCGAGCCTATCGCAGGTTCTTTTAAAGCCTCGTTAAGGAAAATGAGGCGTGAAGCCGGTCCGGCAATTTAAGGCGTTGTCGTGCCGCAACGGGACGGCGCGGCACGCTCCGTGCGGTTACGGTCCGGAAAGGGCGTTTACATCCCGTTAACCATAACTGATCTTAATGAATGCATGTTGCATGAAGCGTTTGGTCGCACGGCAATTGATAGAGAGCTGGATATGGGGACGATCATCGAATTTCCGGCCGCTCGCCGGGCAGGCTCGTCGGGGGATGCCGCACCGCGCACGGAAACGGGAACGGTTCTGATCCTCCCGGTGATCCGTATCGAGCGCGAGGCGGACGAAACCAGCGGCGATCGCGGGCCGGAGCAGGGCACAGCGCCGGGCCGCCGTCGTCGCCGCCGATGACTTCAGGCTTTTGCAATGCCGGACACCATCCGCCAGATCCGGCCTTTCGTATCGGCCGTCCTGCTCGCGCTGCTTGGCGCTGCGCTCGGCGCCTGTAGCGGCGGTGATTTCGGCCGCACCCGCGCCGACATGCGCAGCGACGACATGCATCGCTGGTTAGGGGCGGAGGTTACCTCCAGCGTCGGCCTGAAGCCCTCGCAATTCCAGCTCACCGACGAAGAACGCCAGCTCCGCGATCTCGCCTATCCCATGATCGAGCCGCCGCTGTCGCGCCCGGCCTGGAAGAGCGTGTTCGGCGACTACAAGCCGCTGCCCTCGCCCTGGCGGCAGAAGATCGTGTTCGACCGCACCATGTATGGACGCACGCTGATCGACGAGCCGCACCGCTCGCATTCCTCGCGCTATGCGCAGCTAATCGAGGACGTGCGCAACGACATCACCCGGTTCGAGCCGTTCTTCGCCAGCGCAATCCGCGTCATCGATCTCGACAGGAAGCGCGATGCCAGCATGGCGCGCGTCTCCGCGCTCTCGCCAAGAGAGAGGGACGATGCGGTCGCGCGTATGCAGGAGAACTCGCTGATCGTGCAGTGGGTGCAGCAGTGCCTGGAGCAGCGCGTCTCGTCCTATCGCTGGGCGCTGGAGCGGCTGGTGATCCAGGCTCCCGACGGCATGGCCGCCGACGCCGACCGCCTGATCGGCGAGCTCGCAGCCCAGACCGCCAACCCGCCGGTCGCAGCGCAGCCGCCTTACGGCCGCGCGGTGGTCTCGAAGGGCTGAGCGCGCAAGCCCGCTCGAATGACACGCCTCAACGCGGGCAATGTATGTGAGATCCTCCGGTCGTTTCGAACTGGTGGTTGGCGGTTCCGTTCGACGGTGAACTCTTCGTGACGCGCGGTGGCGATTTGAGGGTAAAGCTCGGATTGACAGCTCTGCCATCACGGTTTCTATTTGCGGTGACGGGGGTTTTGCGATCCCCCCGCGAGGCGACATGCCGAAGAATCGCGTCCTGATCTTCACCAGGGACGCAGCATGTCATTTTCAACCTCCAAACCATCTTCAACCTCCAGGCCATCCCACAAATTGTCCCGACTGATCAGCGCGCCGCGCCGACACGCGATAGGCGAGGGCATCGCGTGCTGGTACCCTGTTGCGCGTCGTGGCCTTTGTCCGGAGACGATGTCACTGAGCGGGCTTCACCTGGGGCGGGGAATACCACCGGGAGAACGATCATGCGTACACCAGCGATCTTTCAAGCAGTCCTGCTTCTGGCGACTGCAGGCGGGCTCTCGAGCGCACATGCGCTGACACAGGAGGAGTTCGTCGCCAAACTCCAGGCCGCCGGCTATTCGCAGGTCAGCGACATCAAGTCGACCGCCGAGGGCACGACCGCAAAGGCCGTGAAGAACGGCAAGGACGTGCGGCTCGTCGTGGACAGTAGCGGACAGATCAAGGAGCAGAAGTGAACCCTTGGGGGCGCGAGAGCCTGAAACCAAGCTCAAGGAGTAGATCAATGCGAAAGACGATCTCGGCGCTGATCGGCGTCAGTGCCTGCTTCATCGCGAGCGCTCATGCGCAGGATGTTGACTGGAAGAAGGTCGACGAGACGCTGGGCCGGAAGCCCAGTGTTGCGGACGATGTCCACCGCTACGGCTTCCCTCGTAGCGATCTCACGGTGACGTTGGACGGAGTCACGATCAAGCCGGCGCTCGCGCTTGGCGGCTGGCTCGCGTTCAAGCCTGCGCATGGCGGCGCCATGGTCATGGGTGACCTTGTGCTCCTCGAGACCGAGATCAATCCTGTGATGGCGAAGATGATCGCGAGCGGTATCGAGATCACCGCCGTGCACAATCATCTCCTGCGCGCGAGCCCGGCGACCTTCTACATGCACGTCGCCGGACATGGCGATGCCGTCAAGCTGGCCTCGGCAATCCACGATGCCCTCGCCGAAAGCAAAACCCCCCTGACGGTCGCGGCGGCGGGCAACCCGCCTGCGATCGACCTCGATACGGCGAAGCTCGACCAGATCATCGGCGTCAAAGGGCAGGGCAATGGCGGCGTCTACCAGTTCAACGTCAAGCGGCGCGACCCGATCACGGAAGACGGCATGCCGCTGACCCCCGTCGGCCCGATGGGTGTTGCGATCGCCATCAACTTCCAGCCGACCGGCGGCGGCAAGGCGGCCATCACCGGCGACTTCGTCCTCACCAGCGACGAGGTGAACCCGGTCATCGTGGCGCTGCGCACGCACGGCATCGAGGTGACGGCGCTGCATAGTCACATGCTGGACGAGCAGCCACGGCTCTTCTTCATGCATTTCTGGGCAAACGACGATGCCGTCAAGCTTGCTGAGGGCTTGCGGGCGGCGCTGGACAAGACCGCCAGCACGAAAAGCTGACGCGAAGCCGAGCTCGTGATTATCGCTCGCCGCGCGTGACGACTGCCGCCATCGTGGCCGCGCCTATCGCTCAAGCCGAGCGGCCGGCCGCAAGCTCGCGCGTGATCCACTCGGTAAAGGCGCGGATCGCCCGACGCTGCTGGCCTGCGCGGGGAAAGACCAGATGATGGCCGACATAGCGAATGTCGGTGGAACGTCTGGCAAGTGGCGCCACCAACAGCTTGGCCGCAATCTCGCGTTCGGCGAGCCGCGTTGATTCCAGCGTCACGCCAAGTCCGCTCGACGCCATCGCGATCGCCAGGAAGCTGCGATCGAAGCGCATGCCGTGGATGGCCGGCGCTTCGAGACCGTTGGCCGTGAACCATTGATGCCACTGCACCTGCTTGACGTCCGAGCGGATCAATACCTGGTCGAGCAGGTCTTTCGGCTTGCGGATTTTCTTCGCGAGCTCGGGCGTGCAGAGCGGCGTCACGGTCTCTTCGCCCAGCGGAATGATCTCGACTCCTTCGGCCCTCGGCTGGCCGTAGACGATGTCGATGTCGAAATCGTCGTTGCTGAACCGGGCATATTCCGTGTTGGCGGCGAGCCGAACCTCGAGCTTGGGCTCGGCGGCCATGAAGCGGGCGAGCCGCGGGGCGAGCCACTGGGCGGCGAAGCTCGGTGCGCAGTGCACCCGCAGCAATTGTGGGCCGCGGCCTGCGACCTCCTCGATACCTCGGCGCAGATTGTCGAAAGCGGCGCCGGCATGACGCATCAGGTTCTCGCCCGCCGGCGTCAGCCGCACCGCCCGGGCGCTGCGCTCGAACAGGACGGTGCTCATCGCGCTTTCGAGCTTGCGAATGGCGTGGCTGACCGCGCTCGGAGTGAGATGCAGCTCGTTCGCCGCGTCCCGGAACGAGCCGGTGCGGGCGGCCGCCTCGAAGGCGCGGATGGACGATATCGGGATACTGGACAGCAGCATCCGACAAGTGAAACAAATTCACCCATGCAAGACAACAGCGCGTTTGTCCGAAAGCGCGCTGCCGCATAATCAAACGGGTCAAGAACGGCGGCGCCGTCGGGTGCCAGGCAACAGCCAATCAGGGAGGACCACAATGCTGCTACGCGGCAAGACAGCCATCATCACCGGAGCGGCCTCTCCGCGAGGCATTGGCCTTGCAACCGCCCGCCGCTTTGCGGCCGAGGGAGCCCGGGTCGCCATTCTCGACATCGACGGTGCGGCCGCGGAAGACGCCGCGCGCGGCCTCGAACCGGTCGCTGGCGAGCCGCATCTCGGCGTTGCCTGCAACGTCGCCGACAAGCAGGCCTGCATCAAGGCAGTCGAAGCGGTGATCGCGAGATTCGGCCGGATCGACATCCTCATCAACAATGCAGGCGTGACCCAGCCCGTAAAACTTCTCGACATCAAGCCGGAAGATTGGGAGCGCATCCAGGACGTCAACCTCAAGGGCATCCTGTTCCTGTCGCAGGCCGTGATCCCGCACATGCAGAAGCGCAGAAGCGGTTCGATCGCGTGCATGTCGTCGGTCTCCGCCCAGCGCGGCGGCGGCATCTTCGGCGGACCGCATTATTCGGCGGCGAAGGCCGGCGTGCTCGGTCTCGCCAAGGCGATGGCGCGCGAATTCGGGCCCGACGGCATCCGCGTCAACTGCGTGACGCCCGGCCTGATCGGCACCGACATCACCGCGGGCAAGCTCACGGACGAGATGCGAGCGAAGATCCTCGAGGGCATTCCGCTCGGCCGGCTCGGCGAGGCCACCGACGTCGCCGGCATCTACACCTTCCTCGCTTCCGACCTCTCGGCCTACGTGACCGGCGCCGTCATCGACGTCAACGGCGGCATGCTGATCCACTGAGCGGAGGAGGGGAGAGACGATCATGGGAACACCAACGCTCGCAAACGCGCCAACGCTCGCACAGCGCGCCCGCAACATCCGCCGCAACGCCCTGCTGATGGGCGAGGTCCAGGGCCAGGGGTATATCGCCCAAGCGCTCGACATCGCCGACGTCTTGGCTGTGGCCTATTTTCACGCCATGCGTTTTCGCGCCGAAGATCCCGCCTGGGAAGGCCGCGACCGTTTCCTGCTGTCGAACGGGCACTATGCGATCGCGCTCTATGCAGCCTTGATCGAGGCCGGGATCATTCCCGAGGCCGAACTCGAAACCTATGGTTTCGACGAGAGCCGACTGCCGATGTCCGGCATGGCGTCCTATACGCCGGGCATGGAGATGTCGGGTGGCTCGCTCGGCCTTGGTCTTGGCATCGCCGTCGGCATGGCGCTCGGGCTGAAGCGCAAGCGGTCGGCGTCGCGCATCTTCACGCTGTTCTCCGACGGCGAGCTGGACGAGGGCTCCAAATGGGAAGCCATCATGTCGGCGGCCCATCACCAGCTCGACAATCTGATCGCGATCATCGACGTCAACAATCAGCAGGCCGATGGTCCATCGAAGCAGATGCTGGGCTTCGAGCCGCTGGTCGACAAGCTCGAGGCGTTCGGCTGGTTCGTGCGGCGTATCGACGGCAACGATCTCGACGCGGTGGTGGGCGCCTTCGATGCCGCGATGGCGCATCCCGAGCCAAAGCCCCGCATGATCGTCGCCGACACGTTGATGGGCAAGGGCGTTCCTTTCCTGGAGCAGCGCGAGAAGAACCACTTCATTCGCGTCGAGCCGCATGAATGGCAGCTGGCGCTGTCGGCGCTGAACGTGGGAGAGCAGCCATGAAGTCCGTGGGATCGACACCGTCCGGAAAGCCGCGGCTGACGACGTCGGCCATGATCGCCTCGATCGCGGCGGAAGGGCAGCGCACCAGGCCGGCGCCGTTCGGGCATGCGCTGGTCGAGCTTGCCCGCAGCCGCGAGGACGTCTTGGGCATGACAGCCGATCTCGGCAAATACACCGACCTGCACATCTTCGCGCAGGCCTTTCCGGATCGCTACTATCAGATGGGCATGGCCGAGCAGCTTCTGTTCGGCGCAGCCTCGGGTCTCGCCGCCGAAGGTTTCATGCCGTTCGCCACCACCTATGCGGTGTTCGCCTCGCGCCGCGCCTACGACTTCATCCATCAGACCATCGCGGAAGAAGACCGCAATGTGAAGATCGCCTGCGCGCTGCCTGGCCTGACCTCGGGCTACGGGCCGAGCCATCAGGCCGCCGAGGACCTCGCGCTGTTCCGCGCGATGCCCAACATGACGGTGATCGATCCCTGCGATGCGCATGAGATCGAGCAGATCGTCCCGGCCATCGCCGCGCATCGAGGGCCCGTTTATATGCGCCTGTTGCGCGGCCAGGTGCCGCTGGTGCTCGACGGGTACAACTACCGTTTCGAGCTCGGCAAGGCGGCGCTGCTACGCGATGGCGCCGACATTTTGATCATCTCTTCGGGCATCATGACCATGCGTGCACTGGAGGCGGCCCAGTCCCTCCAGGACGATCGTGTCAATGCGGCCGTCCTGCACGTGCCCACGATCAAGCCGCTCGACACCGAGACGATTCTGCGCGAAGCGGGCAAGCCCGGCCGTCTGGTCGTCGTCGCCGAGAACCACACCGTGATCGGCGGCCTCGGCGAAGCCGTCGCGGCGCTGCTGATGCGCGCGGGCGTGCATCCGGCGTTCCGGCAGATTGGGCTCCCCGATGAGTTTCTGGCTGCCGGCGCGCTTCCGACCCTGCACGACCGCTACGGCGTCTCGACCGCGGAAGTGACGCGGCAGATCAAGGAGTGGCTGCGCTAACGCCGCGGCCACCTTTCGTAACTGACCAGATCGACATGCTTCGCGGCAACGCTGTGGAGAACGAGAGCTGCTGTCCAATGCCGGCGCATCGAGAGCCGGCCGGCAGCAACAGCTGGTGGCGAAAGCCGTCGCTGCACATCAATCCATGCTCAACAGGAGGAAACGATGACCTTGCGCAAGCCGACCACCCT
The DNA here is from genome assembly GCF_004114935.1 of Bradyrhizobium zhanjiangense. Classification (NCBI taxonomy): domain Bacteria; kingdom Pseudomonadati; phylum Pseudomonadota; class Alphaproteobacteria; order Hyphomicrobiales; family Nitrobacteraceae; genus Bradyrhizobium; species Bradyrhizobium zhanjiangense. The sequence goes on along the minus strand of NZ_CP022221.1, from coordinate 6,543,003 downwards.
CAGCCGTCGCAGATTGCTGATGGCAGGCGCCGCCGTGCCGCTATGTGCCGTTCTCACGCGCCCGGCGTCGGCGGCGGAGTTCACCTACAAGCTCGCGACGGGACAGGACCCGACCCATCCGGTCAACGTTCGCGCAAAAGAGGCGATCGACCGCATTCGCGAGGCGACGGGCGGCCGGCTCGAGATCAACCTGTTTCCGGCCAACCAGCTCGGTTCAGACACCGATCTTCTGACGCAGGTGCGCAACGGCGGCGTCGAGTTCTTCAACCTGTCGTCCCTGATTCTCGCGACCCTGGTCCCGGCCGCAGGCATCGTCAATCTCGGCTTTCTCTTCACGAGCTATGACGCGGTCTGGAAGGCGATGGATGGCGAGCTCGGCGCCTATATTCGCGCACAAATCGCCAAGACGCCGATCATGGCGGTGTCGAGCCCATGGGACAACGGCTTCCGCCACGTCACCTCGTCCGGCCGTGAGATCAGGACACCGGAGGACCTGAAGAATTTCAAGTTGCGCGTGCCGGCCGCTCCCAATCTGACCTCGCTGTTCCAGGCGCTCGGCGCGGGACCTGCGCCGATCAATTTCAATGAAGTGTACTCCGCGCTCCAGACCAAGGTGGTCGACGGGCAGGAGAACCCGCTGCCGATCATCGCGACCGCCCGTCTCTACGAGGTGCAGAAGACCTGCTCCCTGACCGGTCATGTCTGGGACAATTATTGGATCCTCGGCAACAAACGCGCCTTCGCGAAATTGCCGAAGGACGTGCAGGCGATCGTGACGCGCGAGTTCGATCGTTCGGCCAAGGACGAGCGCGTCGATATCGCGAAGCTGAGCGACTCGCTGCGCGCGGATCTGACCGCCAAGGGCATGCAGTTCATCGAGGTCGACCGCGGCGCGTTCCGGCAGGCGCTCGCGAAGACGAGCTTCTACGCCGACTGGAAGGGCAAGTTTGGCGAAGAGGCCTGGGCGCAGCTCGAGAAAGCGGCGGGCAAGCTGTCATGACGGCCGTCAACCATACGCCCAACATCGACGAAGGTGCCACTGTCGCGGCACCTCAATCTGGTGTGCGCCTGTGGGCCGTCAGGGCCAACAAGCTGCTTGGTCATGTGGTCGCGATCCCGGCCGCACTGCTGGTGCTGGCCGAGATCGTCGTGCTGTCAGCCGGCATTGTCGGCCGATACGTGTTTCACGCCCCGATCATCTGGGCCGACGAGCTGGCCGGCATCCTGTTCCTGTGGCTCGCCATGCTGGGATCCGTGATCGCCTTCCAGCGCGGCGAGCACATGCGGATGACGGCCATCATCGGCATGCTCCGCCCTGATGCGCGCGCGTTCCTGGATGTCGTTGCCGCCGCGGCGTCACTGGCATTCTTGCTGCTGGTGATCCATCCCGCCTACGAATTTGCGGCCGACGAGGTGTTCGTCACGACGCCGGCGCTCGAGATCGTCAACAGCTGGCGTGCCGCGGCATTGCCCGTCGGCATCGGATTGATGCTGGTCGCGGCGGTGCTGCGGCTCGTTCGCATCGCGGGACTGCGAAGCTTGCTCGCGGCCGTGGCGCTCGTCGCCAGCGTCATCGCTGCGCTTGTGCTCGCGGCGCCGCTGCTGAAACCGCTCGGCAATCTGAACCTGCTCATCTTCTTCGTGGTCATCGTCGGCGCCATGGTGCTGGCGGCGGTGCCGATCGCGTTCGCCTTTGGCCTCGCCACCGTCGGCTATCTGACGTTGACGACGAGCACGCCTGATGTGGTCATCATCGGACGGATGGACGAAGGCATGAGCCATCTGATCCTGCTGGCCGTGCCTCTGTTCGTGTTCCTCGGCCTGCTGATCGAAATGACCGGCATGGCGCGGGCCATGGTCGGCTTTCTCGCCAGCCTGCTCGGCCACGTGCGCGGCGGCCTGCATTATGTCCTGGTCGGGGCGATGTACCTGGTGTCGGGCATCTCGGGGTCGAAGGCGGCCGACATGGCGGCAGTGGCGCCGGTCTTGTTTCCCGAGATGACCAAGCGCGGCGCCAAGCCCGGCGATCTCGTCGCGCTTCTTGCGGCAACCGGAGCCCAAACCGAGACCATTCCGCCGTCGCTGGTGCTGATCACGATCGGCTCGGTCACCGGCGTGTCGATCGCGGCGCTGTTCACCGGCGGCCTGCTGCCTGGCATCGTGCTGGCGATCGGACTCTGCTCCGTCGTCTGGTGGCGATATCGCGGCGAAGATCTGTCGCATGTGAAGCGCGCGACGGGGAGGGAGATCGGCCGCGCCTTCATCATCGCAATTCCGGCCATGGCGCTGCCCTTCGTCATCCGCGCCGCGGTGGTCGAGGGCGTCGCGACCGCGACCGAAGTGTCGACCATCGGCATCGTCTACGCGGCGCTCACCGGGCTCCTGATCTATCGCCAGTTCTCCTGGCGCCGGCTTTATCCGATGCTGGTGGAGACCGCGTCGCTGTCCGGCGCGATCCTGCTGATCATCGGCGCCGCGACCGGGATGGCGTGGGCCCTGACGCAATCGGGCTTCTCCGCATCGCTCGCCAAGTTCATGACCGCGCTGCCGGGCGGAACGCCGGTCTTCCTTGGCGTCACGATCGTGGCCTTCGTCATTCTCGGCAGCGTGCTCGAAGGCATCCCGGCCATCGTGCTGTTCGGGCCGCTGTTGTTTCCGATCGCCCGCCAGGTCGGCGTGCACGAGGTGCACTATGCGATGGTCGTCGTTCTCGCGATGGGCATCGGCCTGTTCGCCCCGCCATTCGGGGTCGGCTATTACGCAGCATGCGCGATCAGCCGCATCAGTCCCGACGAAGGCATCAAGCCGATCGTCGGCTATATCGTGGCCTTGCTGATCGGCACGCTGGTGGTTGCCGCGATCCCGTGGATTTCGACCGGGTTCCTGTGATGCGGGAGATCTTGTCGGCGCGTGTCACTGCCTGCCGCTACGGCTGCGGGGGGAAGCGGTCGAACGCCGGCAGTTCGTGCGCATGCTCCATCCAGCGAAGCCGCTCGGCGACCTGGATCTGCATCGTCGGCGGGACGGAATCGGGATCATCATAGGTCGCGCTCTGGACGTCGATAATCCCAGGCATGCTGGCATTGACATAGAACAGGCCGGTTCCGCAGTCAGCGCAGAAGTGCCGCCGCACATGTTCCGAAGACCGGTACGCCTTGGGCTCACCCTTGGTCACCTTGACGGCATTCTCCGCGTACATCGTCCAGCCGACCACCGGCGCGCCGGCGTGAAGCCTGCAATCGCGACAGTGGCACAGTGCGTGCACGATCATCTCGCCTTCGATCTGATAACGGATTGCGCCGCAGTGACAGCCGCCGGTGATGGTGCTCATGCGTTCCTCCCGATTGAAGGCTTCGCCGATCGATAGCTCTCGAGGCTTGCTGCTTCAACGGCGCAATCGATTTGCGATTGCGTCCTACTGTCGCCTGACAGCCATGTCGAGCTTTACGGTGCCGTCGTCCGCTTCCCATATGCCGACGATCGCGTCAGGAGCGGTCGGCTCGCCATGGGCCATCGGAATGAGCGCGGTGTCAGCAGTCTGAAAAGACCTGCCGAGTATGGCTAAGCGGTGTCCGGTCCGGCTCGTTCAACCTCTGCTCCCACATGAAAGCACCCGCGACGGACTGCTCCGCGCGGGTGTGACGAACTCTCTATGATGCCAGTATGCCGGTGTTTTGCCCGACGTGTCAAATTTCCGAATTCTTGATGCGCGGCCACGTCGGTTTTTTGGGTGGTCGGATAGCGCAATGATTTCAATGCCCCCGCTACTGTGCATGGGGTTGTTTTCGCAGTTTTTGTTGTTGCACCGCCGAAGCGGCCCGCTTCAACGCCGGCCGCGCGGCGCTTCGGCCTTGGCGGGCGGCTCGGTCTGCGGGGCGCAGGTCGCAGCCTGAAGCGTCGCCTGCGCCTGCTGCATCAGGCCGGGCTCGGGGGCGAGCGCCTTCATCACGATCAGGCCAGTGGTAGCAGGGGAATCGATGATCAGCCGGTCGGCCGCGGTGACCTCCTCGTCCTCGGGCAGCTCGTTGTGCTGCGCTTCCGTCATCAGGTCGAGCTCGATCACCTTGCGGCCCGCCGAGCGGTCGTTGATGGCGTAATAGGCGATCTCGTTGCGGGTGTAGAACGACACCGAGGTGTAGGCCTGGCTCACCGGCACGGCCAGCTTGATCGGACCGCCCGACAGATCGTAGCGGCAGATCGCGAGCGCAAAGGCCGGGTCCATGAACGGCATCGGCGAGGTCTGCGGATCGGCGAGGGGCAGCTGGGTGACGGCGTTCACCGTCGTCATCGGCGTCAGCCGCGAATAGGCATCCTGGGTCGCGATCCGCGGCAGCGCCAGCACGCTGACGAGATGGACCACGAGGCCCAGCACCACGCCGGCAATGACGGTGAATGCGAGCCTGATCATGAGCAGCCCACCGTTGTGATGCTCGGCATCGGCGCATCGCGCTGGGTGCGCGTCGCAACGCCAACCGGCGTGTCGTAGAGGCGCAGCATAAGTGCGTAGCGCTCGATGCCGCCGGTCGGCAGCCAGTTGCCGGCGCGTGAGCGCGAGGCAATGCGGATCTCGAACGAGCCGTCGGAGGAACGCACGATCTCCTGGCTGGTGAAGCCGTAGCGGGCAAGCGAATTGGCGACGAGATGGCCCTTGCGGTCGTACAGCGTCAGCGTCCAGAACCGCGCCGGCGGCGTGACGCCGGAGACGATCACGTCGCAGCGGCCGTCGAGCGCCTTCTTCTTGTCGTCGGTGGTCGCGGTGAAGGCGACGCCATCGCCGGTACCGATCGGCAGCTCGCCGTTGCGCACGATGGTGGCGCGCGAATAGGGATCGACGTCGGCGGTGCCGGTGCGCGGGCGGGCGGTCCAGGGGCCGATGGTCAGCGCGCCGATCTCGGTGCCGCGCGTCGTCGTCATCCAGGTCGCGCCGACGCCGACGACGGTGGCGAGCAGAAGGGCCGTCAATGTGATCAGGATCAGCCGCACGGGTTTCGATCAGTTCTTGCGTGGGGCGGAGGTGTTGGCGTTCTCTTCCGCATAATTCTGCGGGAAGGCGAGCGCATTCGTCGACGAGGCCGGCTTGGTATCGGCGGCCGCCGATTTGTTCGCAGTCTTGGCCGCATCATCAAGCAGCTTCTCGACGCGCACCAGAATGTCGGCGCCGCGCTTGGTCAGCACTGGCGGCGGACCGGGCTTGGTCTCCAGCACCTTCGGCGCCGCATTGGCCTGCGCGTTGGCGATCTGCTGCGGCGGCAGCTTCTGGCCCATGCCGATGCCGGGGATCTCCCGGACCTCGACGCCCTGATGCGCCGCGACCATGATGTCGTGCCAGGTCTGCGCCGGCAGCGAGCCGCCGGTCATGCGGTTGGTCGGCGAGTAATCGTCGTTGCCGTACCACACCGCGCAGGTGAAATTGCCGGTGTAACCGACGAACCAGGCGTCGCGATACGCATTGGTGGTGCCGGTCTTGCCCGCGGTCGGAATGCCGTCCAGCGCGGCGCGGCGTGCGGTGCCTTCGCTGACGACGTGACTCATCATGCCCGCCATGTCGGCGGCGATGTTCGGCGGAATGGCCTGCTTCGGCTTCGGCCCGTCGCGATCCCAGCGCCAGACGAGGTCACCGGCGCCGGTGCGCACCTCCAGCACCGAATGCGGCGTCACCGCTTTGCCGCGGTTCGGGAAGGTCGCGTAGGCGACGGCGTGCTCCAGCACGGTGACTTCGTCCGAGCCGATCGGCAGCGACGGCGTGTCGGGCAGCGGCGCCTTGAGGCCGAAGCGGCGAGCGACTTCGACGATCTTGGCACGGCCGATCTTGGCCGGGTTCGGCGCCTTCGGCTGCTCCTTCTGGCCGATCGCGATCGACAGTTTTACGGGCACCACGTTGATCGAGCGCGTGATCGCTTGCGTCAGCGTCACCGAGCCGGAATAGGAGTGACCATAGTTCTGCGGACACCAATTGCCGATGCAGACAGGGCCGTCGACCACGATCGAGTTCGGCGTGAAGCCGTTCAGGAGCGCAGTGGTGTAGACGTAAGGCTTGAACGAGGAGCCGGGCTGGCGATAGGCGTCGGTGGCGCGGTTGAACTGGCTGGCGCCGTAGTCGCGACCGCCGACCATGGCGCGGATGCCGCCGTCGAGATCGGCGACCACGGTCGCCGCTTGCGTCGCGTGATAATCGCGGCCGAACTGGCGCAGCTGGTTCTCGATCGCGTCTTCGGCGGCCTTCTGCACATTGGTGTCGATCGCAAGCCGCACCACGAAGACGCGTTCGGTGTACGACTTCGGGAAAGTGTCGACCAGCTTGCGCATCTCGTCGAAGGCGTAGTCGAGATAATAGTTCGGCGAAGCCTCGTCGCGGCGGTCGACCGCGAAGGCCGGGTTGCGGCGGGCGCCGAACACCTGGCCCTCGGTCATGAAGCCGGCATCGACGAGGTTGTCGAGCACGACGTTGGCGCGCGCGCGGGCGGCCGGCAGGTTGATGTGCGGGGCGTATTTCGTCGGCGCCTTGAACAGGCCGGCGAGCATCGCCGCTTCCGCCAGCGTCACGTCGCGCGCCGATTTGTTGAAGTAGAAATGCGCGGCGCCATCGACGCCGAAGGTGCCGCCGCCCATATAGGCGCGGTCGAGATAGAGCTTGAGGATCTCGTTCTTGGTCAGGCGCCATTCCAGCCAGACCGCGAGGAAGGCTTCGTTGACCTTGCGCTCGATGGTGCGCTCGTTGCTCAAGAACAGGTTCTTGGCGAGCTGCTGGGTGATCGAGGAGCCGCCCTGGCGGACGCCGCCGGCCTGGGCATTGGTGACGAGGGCACGCGCCGTGCCGGCGATGTCGATGCCGAAATGGTCGTAGAAGCGGCGGTCCTCGGTCGCCAGCGTCGCCTTGATCAGCACGTCAGGAAAATCTTCCAGCGGGATCGAGTCGTTGTGCTTGATGCCGCGGCTGCCGATCGGGTTGCCGTAGCGGTCGAGGAAGGTCACCGCGAGGTCGGACTTCTTCAGCCAGTCCTCGTCCGCGGTCTCGCGGAAGGCGGGGATGGCGAGCGTCAGCATCACGACCAGGCCGCCGAGGCCGAGGGTCGCGGCCTCCGACAGCGGCTCGATGAACACCCAGCGCTTCCACCGCCCGACATAGAACCGGTCCATGAAGGTCGAGTAGCGCTCATAGAGCTCGCGGATGCCCTTGGCCGAGGAGAACAGCGAGGAATCGATGCGCGCATCGAGATCCAGGAAGAAATTCCGGACCTTCTGCTTCCAATGCGGTGGTATGATCTGGCGCACCTAGAACCCTTGCGGCTTGCTTCGAAAGCGTTCAAGCACCCGGCCGGGGGCGGCATCGGAACGTCTTGCGGGAATGTTGCGGCAAACCCAAGGCGCCCGGTTCGCGTCCTTCGGGGACTTGCTGTTCCTTCTAGCCGAGCAGGGCCCATAAACCAATGGCCACGCTCGCGATTTTGAACAACAGGCCTAATTGACCCCGGGACATTACGGGCCTTCCGAGGGCGTTGCTTGCACCGTCACGGCCGCTCGCTCTAGATGACTTCGCCGTAGCTCTTTCGAACCTTTGTTGAGGCGCATGACCGCAGCTCCCAAACGACCTTCAGGCCAGGAAGGATTCTTCTGGAAAACCAAGACGTTGGAACAGCTGTCGGCGGCCGAATGGGAGAGCCTGTGCGACGGCTGCGGCCGCTGCTGCCTGAACAAGCTCGAGGACGAGGACACCGGGCAGATCTATTTCACCCATATCGGCTGCAAGCTGCTGGATGGGGCGAGTTGCGCCTGCAAGGACTACCCGAATCGTTCCGACAAGGTTCCGGACTGCGTCCGCCTGACCCCGGCCAATGTCCGCACCCTGAACTGGCTGCCGCCGAGCTGCGGCTACAAGCTCGTCGCCGAAGGCCGCGACCTTTATTGGTGGCACCCGCTGGTGTCGGGCGATCCCAATACCGTGCATGAGGCCGGCGTCTCCGTGCGCGGCCGGGTCGAGGGCAGCGAGGAGGAGATCCCCGACGAGGATCTCGAGGATCACATCGTGCAATGGCCGGCCGTGCTGCCGAAACGGGCCCGTCTGAAGCGACGTCCGAAGGACTGATCCGCCGCGCGCCTCGGATCACGTGTTCGGGATGACCCTGCGGTGGGATGCACCCATGCGCCGCGGCGTCTGCCCGGGAAGGATTTTGCTGTCTACATTGGACTGCATAGAACGAATCCTTCGCGGCGTTGTGCCGCCCCACGACGTCCGATCGAGATGAACAAGTTCGACCGGCAGAGCAGTTCTGCCGACATGCAGGCGTTGCCTGACGACATTGCCGAAGAGCTATCCCGCCTTCCGAGCGAGGTCATCAGCGTCGATGACGCGCCGTCCATCGCTCCGCCGGTGCCGCTGTCGCAGGACGAGGTCCGCACCATCGTCATCAGCCTGATGCTGACGATGTTCCTGGCAGCGCTCGACCAGACCATCGTGGCGACCGCGCTGCCGACCATCGGACGCCAGTTCCAGGACGTCTCCAGCTTGTCCTGGGTGATCACGGCCTATCTGCTCGCCTCGACCGCGGTCGCGCCGGTGTTCGGCACGCTCAGCGACATCTACGGCCGCAAGGCCATGATCATCACCTCGCTCAGCCTGTTCGTCGCGGGCTCGGTGCTGTGCGCGATCGCGCCGAACATGCCGATGCTGATTCTGGCGCGCGGCCTTCAGGGCCTCGGCGGCGGCGGCATCATGCCGGTGGTGCAGACCGTGATCTCGGACGTCGTTTCACCGCGCGAGCGTGGCCAGTACCAGGCCTATTTCTCCAGCGTCTGGATGGTCGGCGGCATCCTCGGCCCGGTTATCGGCGGCGTGTTCGCCGAGCATCTGCACTGGTCGATGATCTTCTGGATCAACCTGCCGCTCGCGGCCGCCGCGATCGCGCTGCTGCTGCCGAGGATGAAGAAGATCCCGGTTTTCCACCGCAAGCGCAAGGTCGACTGGCTCGGCGGCGTGTTGCTGATGGCCTCCGCCGTCGTCTTCATGCTGGTGCTGACCTGGGGCGGCACGCGCTATCCCTGGCTGTCGCCGACCGTGCTTGCGATGGTCGGCGGCGCGGTCGCGCTCGTCGTCACCTTCGTGTGGCACGCGCGGCGGGCGGACGAGCCGTTCCTGCCGCTGCCGCTGCTCGGCGGAAGTGTCGTACCGTTTGGGCTGATGGCCGGCGGCTGTGCGCTCGGTGCGATCACGGGCCTCACGGTCCAGCTCCCGCTCTACTATGAATCCGTCTATCATCTCAGCGCCAGCGAGGCGGGCCTTGCGCTGATTCCGCTCGCGGCGGTGTCGACCTGCGGCGCGGCTATCGCCGGGCGGACGATGGCGCGGGCCAAGCACTACAAGCGCGTCGCCATCATCGGCACATCCTGGGCCGCGCTGTGCGGCCTCGGGCTCACGTTGACGACGCTGCCGCTATGGGGCCTGCTGACGCTGATGGCCGCGTTTGCGCTCGGCCTCGGCACCACCTTTCCGGTCTGCGTGGTCTCGGTGCAGAATTCGGTCGCGCGACCGCAGATCGGCACCATCACCGGTGCGTTGAACTTCTTCCGCTCGCTGATGTCGTCCTTCACGGTCGCCGCGTTCGCGGCCATCCTGCTGATCGCGCTCGGTGCCGACATCCCGCTCGGCGAGCATCACGCCGCCGTCAGCACGATTCCCGCCGACGACATGCGGCATGCGTTCCGCTACGTCTTCGGCGCCGCCACGGCGCTGATGACCGGAGCTGCGCTCTGTCTGATCGCAATGGAGGAGCGGCCGCTGGCCGGTCCCTCGGCGAAGCAACCCGTCGAGATGGCGGAGTAGGGCTTAGCCGCTGCCTGCATCCGCAAAACTGCTCTTCCGTGGCAGCCGGATCGTGAACTCCGTGGACGCGCCGGGCTCCGTCGCGACGTCGATCGTGCCGCCGTGCTGCTTCACCACGATATCGTGGCTCATCGATAGCCCGAGGCCCGTGCCTTCGCCGGCCGGCTTGGTGGTGAAGAACGGATTGAACATCTTCTCCCTGACCTCGTCGGCGATGCCGATGCCGTTGTCACGGATGCGGATCTCGATGCTGTCGCCGCGGTCGCGCGTCGCGGCGATCACGATCGGCTCGTAGTCGGCGGCGCCCTCCGCCTTGCGCTTGGTGACCGCGTGGAAGCCGTTCGAGATCAGGTTCAATAGCACCCGGGTGATCTCCTGCGGAAACACTTCGGCTTGCCCTGCCGCGGGATCGAGCTCGCGTTTCAGCGTCACGTCGAAACCCGGCTTCTCGGCGCGTGCGCCGTGATAGGCGAGGTTGAGGCTCTCTTCCACCAGCGCGTTGATGTCGCTCAGCCCATGCTCGCCGCCGCCTTCGCGCGAATGCAGCAGCATGTTCTTGACAATGGAATCGGCGCGGCGTCCGTGCTGCACGACCTTCTGCAGATTGTCCTTCAGAAGCCCCGTCAGCTCGTCGACCTCCGCGCGGACCTCGTCTGCGAGCTTAACCGGCCCAAGTACCTCGTTCAGCTCGTCGGTCAGTTCGGCGGAGAGCGAGGCAAAATTATTCACGAAGTTGAGCGGGTTCTTGATCTCATGCGCGATGCCGGCGGTGAGCTGGCCGAGCGAGGCAAGCTTCTCGGTCTGGATCAGCCGGTCCTGCGCGGCGCGCAGATCGTCGAGCGATTTGGCGAGGTCCTGCGTGCGGTCCTGCACCTCGTTGAACAGGCGCGTGTTCTCGACCGCGATCACGGCCTGGTCGGCAAAGGTCTTGAGCAGGTTGATCGCCTTGTCGGGGAAATGACCGGGCTCCGGCCGCGTGACGGCGATGGTGCCGATCGCAACGCCGTCGCGCAGCATCGGCACCACGAGGATGCTGCGATAGCCTCGCGTCCGCGCCAGCTCCTTCATGGCCTCGGTGAGATCAGGTTCGCTCTGCATGTCGCTGCGGAACGCATATTGGCCGCTCCTTGCCACCCGGCTGTGAATGCCTGAGGCCGACAGCGGTGTCGGGAACGAGCTGAGCAGGTCCGCATTGCCGGCCTCGTTGTCGGTGGTGAAGGCCGCCAGATGCAGCATGCCGTCGATGACGCGGGTGACGGTGGAGGAGTGCCCGCCGATCAGCGCCTTGGCGCTGTCGGAGATGGCCTGGAACACCGGCGTGACGTCGGCAGGCGAAGCCGCGATCACCTTGAGAATGTCGGCGGTCGCGGTCTGACGTTCCAGCGCTTCCCTGGTGGCGTTGAACAGGCTGACATTCTTGATCGCGATCACTGCCTGGTCGGCGAAGGTCTGCAGCAGCCGCACGTGATGCTCGGCGAAGCAGCCGGTCGCGCGGCGCGTGGCGATCATGATGCCGATGGCTTCGCCCTCGCTCATCAGCGGCGTGAACAGCATGCTGCGATAGCCCCGGGCGCGCGCGATGTCGCGCGCGGCCGGCTCGAGCTCGGTGTCGGGCAATTGCGCCGCGGCGCCGTTGGCCACGAGCTGGTAAGGCGGGAATTGCGCAAACGGCACTGGAAACGAGGCCTGGAGCACGCGATCGCCCGCGGGATCAGTCGGCGTGAATGCCGCAAGATGCGCGCCGCCGTCGACATAGCGCAGCACTGCCGTGGAGAAGCCGCCGATCAGGCGATTGGCGTTGGCAGCGATGGCCGCGAACACCGGCTGCACGTCCGAGGGCGAAGCGGCCATCACCTTGAGGATGTCGGCGGTTGCGGTCTGCCGCTCCAGCGCCTCGCGCGTCTCGTTGAACAGGTTCGCATTCTCGATCGCGATCACGGCCTGGTCGGCAAAGGTCTGGAGCAACTGCACGAGATCGGGCGCGAACGCGCCGGGCTCGGCGCGCGTAACGCTGATCATGCCGACCGGCGCGCCCCGGTTCATCAGCGGCATGAACAGCACGCTGCGGAAGCCGCGCAGCCGCGCCAGCTCCCGGTTCAGCTCCGGGACGTCGGCGGCCTCGCTGTCGGGAAACTGGATCGTCTCGCCGTCGCGCACGAGCGCAAAAGTCGGGAAGTCCGCGATCTTGCGCGGGAACGACGCCTTGAGTCCTTCGTCCGCCTCCGGGCTGGTCGGCGTGAACGCCACGAGGTGCAGCTCATCGCCGATGAACTGAAGCACGGTGGCGGAGAAGCCGCCGAGCAGGCGCTTTGAACTGGACGCGATCGCCGCGAAGACCGGCCGGGCATCGGAGGGCGAGGCCGCGATGGTGCGCAGGATCTCGGCGCTGGCGCTCTGGCGATCACGCGCAACCGCAAGCTCGCCGCGCAGCCGTGCATTCTCGGCTGCGGCCGACTGCAATCGGCGCTCGAGTTCCTCGATTTCGTTGGAAGGGGTGGTCATTCCTAATCCGGCTTGATGCCGCGGCTTGCGCGGCACTGGGCCGGATTATCACATCTTGTGCGGCCGGAGCCAGCGCCTGCGGCCCCGTTCACGTGCCGGGCCGGGACACCTCGGTCTCCTTGCTGGTGATGAACTCCAGCAGCACCGGCACGCCTTCCTGCGTTTTCTGGATGCCGCGCTTGATCGCGGGCACGATCTCCTCCGGCCTCGTCACCCGCTCGCCATGGCCGCCGAAGGCGCGCGCCATCGCGGCATAGTCGCCGGAGATGTCGGTCGAGCGATATTTCGCGGTCGAGACCGGCATCACCTTCAGTTCGATCGCCATCGAGAAGTTGTTGAGCAGGATCGACATGATCGGGATGCGCTCGCGCACCGCGGTCTCGAAATCCATGCCGGTAAAACCAATGGCCGCATCGCCCCAGACATTGATGCAGAGCTTGTCGGGCTTTGCGAGCTTGGCGCCCATCGTGAGCCCAAGGCCATAGCCGAGCTGCGTGGTCTTGCCCCAGCCGAGATAGCTGAGGGGCTCGACCGATTTCCAGAACGGCGAGAGCTGGTCGCGCGGGCTGCCGGCATCATGCGTGATGATGGTGTTGTGGATGTCGACGGTGTGCTGAAGATCCCACAGCACGCGATAGGGGTTGAGCGGCGCGTCATTGCTGGTGAGTTTCGGCATCCATTTTGCCAGCCACTCTTTGTGCGAGGCCGCAATCTCGGCCGCGACCGCCGAGGCGTCGCGATCGGATGTCACCGACTTGCCGATTTCCTCCAGCAGTGCATCGAGCACAAGACCGGCATCGCCGACGAGGCCGATCTTGGCTTCCACATCCTTGTTGAGATGGTTCGGGTCGAGCGTGGAGTGGATGATGGTCTTGCCCTTCGGCATCGCGATGCCGAAATTGGTCTCGGTGAAGGAGCAGCCGATGCCGAAGATGACGTCGGCCTCGGAGAGAAACTTCGGCACCGCGCGCGGCACCGCGAGCCCGCCCGAGCCGAGCGAGAGCGGATGCGTTTCCGGAAACGATGATTTGCCGCCGAGGCTGGTCGTGACGGGAATCGCCAGCCGTTCGGCGAGCCGCTTCAGTTGCGGCCACGCCTGCGCGTAATGCACGCCTTGGCCGGCATAGATCACCGGCCGTTTTGCGTTCACGAGCAGGTCGGCTGCTTCCTTTACGTGAACAGGGTCGGCGCCGTAGCGGGTGCGCAGCACCGGCGTGTAGTTCAGCGGCTCCGGCACCTCCTCGTTCCACATATCGGAGGGGATCTCGACGATGACAGGCCCGCCGCGGCCGTTCTTCAGCTTGGTGAAGGCGCGGCGAAAGATATTGGCGACTTCGGCGGCGAGAATGATTGGCTCGGAGGATTTCGCGAACGGCTTCATCGCCGCGCTGGAATTGAAGTTCGGCTCGATATGCGCAAGCCGGCGCTGATAGCCCATCGGCAGCACTAGCACGGGAACGGATTCGCCAAAGCACTGCGCAACGCCGCCCATCGCGTTCTCCGCGCCCGGCCCATGCTGCATGCAGAACGCGCCGATGCTGCGGCCCGACGTCACCCGCGAGATCGCATCCGCTATGTGGATGCCGACACGCTCCTGCCGCACCATCACGGGTCGGATCTCGGCTTTCGCCGCATGCTCGATCAGATGGTTGACTGGATAACCGCAGAGGATCTCGATCCCCTCACGCCGCATGATTTCTGCAATGGCGGTGCCGAGCTTCATGGCGTCTCTCTCCCTGGGCAGGCCGGTTGGTCCGGCTGATTGGAGGAGAGAGGATCAGGAAATTGGAGAGGCGTAAAGCGCAGTTGATCGCGCCTGCAGGTAGGTCAGCTATGCAGGAGGTGTACGGACCGTCATCGCAACTCTGCGGTTCGCAGTGTCGTCGCCAAATCGATCAAGCTGCCGCGCGACGAGAAGGCGCACTCACGCGATGCGCTGCTGTCGAAAGAGGCAGCTCAACGCATGCAGCTTGCCACCGAATTCAAACTCCCGCGGTTATCGTGCGAATTTGAAAGTAAGCGCAGATGCGGTGGGGATTCGGTTTGACAGTGTTGAAGCTTCGTAGGAACGCTAATTCCAACGTTGCGAAGGGACAAGTCGACATGATCGAGCTCACCGGTCGATTTCATCTGGTTCGGCAAGAGCGGCGCCGAGATTTGCGCGCAGATGAAGGATCCCAAGCGCAATGGCGGTCGTGACGCTGCCGGTCTCGTCGAGCACTTGCGGCACGATGCGTCGCTGAGCGGCTTCATTCCGCGGGGCTGGGCCCCCGGAGCCGGCCGCGCGACGCCGCCGGGCACTTTCGAAGATCACGTCAAGGACATGGCCGTGTGGGGCGCCGCCGGACAACCCTGTCCGAACTGACGCGTTCGCCAGCCCCAGCAAGGCCCCGTGGGAGCGCAGACGCTTGACCCAGGTCAAGCCGGCAGCCGGTTGCGGCATGCCATGATGGCGTTGAGGGGCGAGATGACGGCCCTCATCGTTCAATTGCTCCTAGGGACCCATGGACTTGAGCCTCGCGAGCTATCCTGACAGCCCCGTTGCCAACGGGAAACACAATGATAAGCCGCCGTGCCCTTCTCACACCGATGGCCGGCGATGCAGGGGCTGACCGCGCCCGAAGCGCAGGCACGGCTGAAGGCCGAAGGCTTCAATGAGCTGCCTCGCACGGAGCGGCGAACGATCGTGCAACTCATCCTTGAGGTGCTGCGCGAGCCCATGCTGCTGTTGCTGCTGGCGGGCGGGCTGATCTACTTCGTCCTGGGCGATCTCGGCGAAGCGCTGTTGCTCCTGGTGTTTGCATCGATCTCGATTGTCATCACCATCGTGCAGGAGGCGCGCACCGAGCGCGTGCTCGAGTCATTGCGCGACCTGACCAGCCCCCGCGCACTCGTGATCCGCGGCGGCGAACACATCCGCATTCCAGGCCGCGAGGTCGTTCGCGGTGACCTGATCATGCTCTCCGAGGGAGACCGCGTGGCGGCGGATGCTACGATCGTTCGATGCGACGATCTCCTGCTGGATGAATCGCTGCTGACGGGGGAATCCGTCCCGGTCCGCAAGCTGGCGCATTCCGCGCTCGATCAGCCGGTGGCGCCGCATGCTGGTGGCGATGACCATCCATTCGTGTTCTCCGGGACGCTGGTAGTGCGCGGAAGCGGCGTGGCTGAAGTCACGTCGACCGGAGTCCGAAGCGAGATCGGCAAGATCGGACAATCGCTACATTCACTGTCGACGGAGGCGCCCCGCCTGAAACAGCAAACGACGCGCCTGGTGGCAATGTTTGCGATCGCCAGCGCCTTCGTGATCGCGTTGACCGTGCTCCTGTATGGACTCTATCGCGGCGGCTGGCTCGAGGGCGTGCTTGCCGGCATTGCGCTCGGCATGTCGATGCTTCCCGAGGAGTTTCCGGTCGTTCTGACGGTGTTTCTCGCCATGGGCGCTTGGCGCATCTCGCAGGCTCGCGTGCTGACGCGGCGGGCCTCGGCCATCGAATCGCTCGGAGCGGCAACCGTGCTCTGCACGGACAAGACGGGCACGCTGACCGAAAACCGCATGACTGTTGCGCGTCTGGTGCTGCCCGATGGTTCACAATACACGCCTGACATCGCGGCGCGCGCGGAGCATACGTTCGATTCATTGATTGAGACTGGCGTCCTGGCCTGCGTCCCGGAGCCGTTCGATCCCATGGAGAAGGCGCTGCATTCGCTCAGGCCGGGGACCGGCACCGGCCGACGACTTGTGCAAAGCTACGGCTTGCGTCCCGACCTGCTCGCCATGTCGAACGTGTGGCGCGGAGGCGACGGTGAATGCGTCGTCGCGGCAAAGGGCGCGCCCGAGACGATCGGCATGCTTTGCGGGATGAGCGCGGAAGAGCTGGCTGAATTGCGGGCACGTGTGGACGCCCTCGCGCGGGAAGGGCTTCGCGTGCTCGGCGTGGCGCGGGCGACTTGCGCGGAGACCGATCTTCCCGAGACGCAACGCGGCTTTTCCCTTGGCTTCTGCGGCCTGACCGGCTTTGCCGATCCGCTGCGGCCTGAAGTGAAGGGCGCCGTCGCCGAATGCCGGTCCGCTGGCATCCGTGTGGTCATGATCACTGGCGACTATCCCGCGACTGCATCTGCGATCGCGACGCGAGCGGGCCTCGATCCCGAACGCATCCTGACGGGGGCGGACGCCGAAGGCATGGCCGATGCCGAACTTGCCCAGGCGGCGCGGGGACAAGCCGTCTTCGCGCGAATTGCGCCGGCCCAGAAACTGCGCATCGTCAATGCGCTCAAGGGTGCCGGCGAAATCGTTGCCATGACCGGCGACGGCGTTAACGACGCGCCGTCGCTGCAGGCTGCCCATATTGGCGTCGCCATGGGCGGGCGCGGCACCGACGTGGCGCGCGAGGCGTCCTCGATCGTTCTGCTTGACGACGATTTCGGCTCCATCGTGAAGGCGATCCGCCTCGGCCGCCGGATCTATGACAATCTTCGCAAGGCGATGAGCTTCATCCTTGCGGTCCACGTTCCGATTGCCGGGCTTGCGCTGCTGCCGTTGGTGACCGGGCTGCCGCTCCTGTTCGGGCCAGTCCACATCGCATTCCTCGAAATGATCATCGATCCCGTCTGCTCCCTGGTATTCGAGGCAGAGACCGAAGAGCGCGACGTGATGCAGAGGCCGCCGCGCTCGCCGGACGAGCCGCTGCTGCCAAGGTCCCTGCTGGTCTGGTCGGCGCTGCAGGGTGCGCTCGCGCTGGCCCTGACCGGGGGCGTGATGGTGACGGCGAATGCCTACGGCATGCCGGCGAACGAGGTGCGTGCCCTGACGTTCTTCTCGCTGGTGTTGGTGATCGTGAGCCTGATCTTCGTCAACCGCTCGTTCTCGACGTCGCTTATCGAAGCCTTTACCCGGCCGAACCGGACACTGGTCATCATTGTCGTGTTCGTGACCACCGTGCTCTCCCTAAGCCTTGCGTGGCCGGCCGCCGCCGACCTATTCCGCTTTGGCCCGCTGCATTCCGACGATCTCGCCGTTACGGTGGTGGCAGCGCTTGTGTCCCTGGTGTTGCTGGAGCTATCGAAATACCCGTTGCGTCATCGCTGGCCTGTCTCAGTCCCGTAGCCCGGATTTCGCTGCGCTCCATTCGGGCCACGAGCTTGCCAGCCGCATGCCGCAGGTCGGTTTCACCAGCGGCTGACAAACCTGCTATTTGCAGTTCTTGCAAATCGTCAGCTTTCGTTGCAACGCCTCGTCTTCCTGATCGATCGACGATTGTCCGGCGAGGCCGTTCGTATCCGGATTGGACCTGGAGCCCTTTGCTGCGCGTGACCTCACGGGCGGCGTCACCCGACTTGGGGTGTCATTGTCGTCGGTGCCGACGCTGAAGCCATCGTAGTCGGCGGCCGGATTCGGCCCCTGCGGAAGCCCGCCGACCACAGGTGGCGAAGCCTCTCTGCCGGATGTCGCCGGCGGAATTCTTGAATTTGTGGCGCTCCCGCGTGGCGGCAATGCATTGGGCGGGGCAAGCGAAACCGGCGGCGCGGCCGAGGTCTGTCCTCTCGCGCCGTCGCCCGACCAGACGCCGACGAACATGAGGCTGAGCGCCAACAGCGTCACGCTTCTCATCTGCATCCTTCAAGCAGCTCTGGTTCATCGTTAGACAGCATGGCTCGTCGAGCCAAGCCGCGGTTGCAGAGCGAGAATCCCGTAAGCAGACATTCGAGTCAATGGAACCGCGGCGTCGCTCCGCACTCTGTCATTGCGAGCGCAGCGAAGCAATCCAGAGTCTTTCCCGCCGAGGGATTCTGGATTGCTTCGCGGAGCCTGTCATCGGACCGCGCTTTGCGCGGACCCGGTGGCCCTCAATGACGGAATTGGGGAGGTGGCATGCTCCGGCAAGGCCGCCGCGAGCCATGCTGAAGTCAACGCATAGGGACGTCGCCTCAGGCCAGGGCGGCCGTTACTTCAGCGACGAACTGATCGAGTTGAACTTGTTGTTGAGGAGCTGGCTGCCCGTGTTGTTCACGACGGTTACGATGGCCAGTGCAATGCCGGCGGCGATCAGGCCGTATTCGATGGCGGTGGCGCCAGTCTCATCGGCAAGGAAAGACCTAAGCAAACTCATTGCCAACTCCTCTTCATCCGAACCAATGTATGGCCGCGTCGTTTTCGAACCCGTAAATCGATCGAATAGATTTTCTGCGCGCTAAAAGAATCAAATCCGGGCGAACGCGCCTCTGTTTCATACGGTGACATTCATTAAATTAAGGTTCCCTCATCCCATCCAAATGGATGCAAATCGGCGCGCTCTCTGCGACAGCCGCAGCGTCCGCTAGGACGTGATCGCGGCGCCGGGAAGGCGGCGTTTCAACATGGCGGTGAGGCGGCCAACGAAGTCCTTTACCGCGCCCCGCTGCGAGCGCGCCCCCGTGCCCGCGGTCCGCTCGCTCTCGCGTGCGTCGTTCACGATGCTGATGTAGCTCTTTCTGACGTCCTGCTGCTGCACGGTACGCGTACCTTGGCTCGATCGGGGCTGGCACCATGCTGTGCGCAAGGACAACCGGTGCTTAATTTTGTCTCCCGTAGGAATACCCTGGTTCATGCGCAGAGCTCCGCCGTATCGGTAAACGACGGTCGCGCTTAACGGATTATTGAGCCTATTCGTCAACGGCCCGGCAAGCATGCTGCTGAAGGGGCCGACTATCGCCCTCATTCGCGCCGTCCGTCCGCATTCAGCGCCCGCAACATGGCGATGCGGGCGAACATCATCCAGCCCCCGCCGGTCTCGGCCGCATTGATCAAGGTCTCGATCGCGGTCTGCCAGTGCGCCTCGTGCTGGGCATCCTCAGGCAGCCGCATGACGTAGTCCGCCGCCTCTTGAAGCGTGAGCAGCTTGCGTTTGTTGCTCACGCGAACCGGATCGTCGAACTCCGCCGACCAGGGCATGTCAGTCCGGCCGACCGGCGAGGGGGGACATCACGGTGCGATTGTTAGGTGCGATGCGTCTAGCTGGCCTTCTTCGCCCGCGCCGGCGCGCGCACCGGCTTGTCGGCCTTCTTCGAAGCCTCCTTGGGCGCAGTCTTCGCCGCGGCGTCCTTGCCGCCCTTGCCGGCGATCGGCAGCAGCATTTCGCGCTGGCCCTCGACGCGCTTCTTCGGCTTCTTGCCCTTGACAGGCTCCTTGACGACCTTTGCCGCGGGCACCGCCTCCTTCTCGCTCGCGAGACTCTTCTTCAGCGCATCCATCAGGTTGATGACATTGCCGCCGGTCTTCGGCGCCGCCTTGGCGGTGATCGGCATGCCGCTGCGCTTCTTGTTGATGAGATCGATCAGCGCGGTCTCGTAATGATCCTCGAACAGCCCGGGCTCGAACGCGCCGGACTTCTTCTCGACGATGTGTTTTGCGAGGTCGAGCATGTCCTTGGTCAGCTTCACGTCCTGGATGTCGTCGAAATACTCGGTTTCGCTCCGCACTTCGTAGGGATAGCGCAGCAGTGTGCCCATCAACCCGCTCTCGAGCGGCTCGAGCGCGATGATGTGCTCGCGGTTGGTCAGCACCACGCGGCCGATTGCGACCTTGTCCATGCTGCGGATGGTTTCGCGGATCACCGCATAGGCGTCGTGGCCGACCTTGCCGTCGGGCACGAGGTAATAGGGACGGATCAGATAGCGGTTGTCGATATCGGCCTTCGGCACGAACTCGTCGATCTCGATCGTGTGCGTGGAGTCCAGCGCGATGTCGTCGAGCTCGTCCTTGGTGACCTCGATATAGGTGTCGGTGTCGACCTTGTAGCCCTTGACGATGTCCTCGGACGTGACCTCGTCACCGGTCTCGGCGTCGACCTTGAGGTACTTGATCCTGTGGCCGGTCTTGCGGTTGATCTGGTTGAAGGAGACCTTCTCGGTATCCGAAGTGGCCGGATAGAGCGCGACCGGACAGGTCACGAGCGACAGACGCAGAAAACCCTTCCAATTGGCGCGGGGGGCCATGGGCTACTCCAAACGCAACGGGGACAGTGACAAGGATACCATCGGGGAACAACGAATCATAGCAAGACGGGCTGCTCAATCTTGCAACTGCGTTAACCGGCCGCTGGGCCTGAGGTTGCTGCCGATCCGCGGGCAAAGGCCGGAACATCATATCCAATCACGCGTTGGCTCCGGATATCGGCTGCGAGGAGGTCGTGGCTATCTGAAGCGACATCCAAAGATTGAGGGCATCATGGCAACCACGCGAGAGCGGCATCAGATCGTGGAAACTCCGACCGAGGCCCGTCAGGGCGAGCCCGGGCCGTCGGTGGCGGCGCTGCTTGCCATCTCGACCGGCCTTGCGATCCTGATCCTCGCCGTCATCTGGTTCGTGTTCTTCCGGACCTGATCGGCCGGGTCCGAACGCCTCGGACCCTTCCTATTCGCCGCGTGACGCGGCACATTGCGCCCGCCATGCCGTCGGCTCGTCCGGTTGCCTGGCGGGCGCAGTCGCGTCGGCGCGTGGGAGGTCGTATATGACCAAAAAGTAACGTGCCGGTTCCCCGCGTTCATATTCAGTTCACGCCGGAATTGCTCATCTCTGGCCGTGGTCATGCAGCCTGTTCTTGCAGCCAATCTTTGGAGAGAAGCGTGCGCCTGCTCGTTGTTGAGGACGACCCCGATCTCAATCGCCAGCTCACCAAGGCGCTGACCGACGCTGGTTATGTCGTCGACCGCGCTTTCGACGGGGAGGAGGGGCACTATCTCGGCGACAACGAGCCGTATGACGCCGTGGTGCTCGACATCGGCCTGCCGAAGAAGGACGGCATCTCGGTGCTGGAGGCCTGGCGCCGCAACGGCCGCACCATGCCGGTCCTGATCCTCACCGCGCGCGACCGCTGGAGCGACAAGGTGCAGGGGTTCGACGCTGGCGCCGACGACTATGTCGCAAAGCCGTTCCACCTGGAGGAGGTGCTGGCGCGCATCCGCGCGCTGCTGCGCCGCTCGACCGGTCATGCCCAGAGCGAACTCAGCTGCGGCCCGGTCACGCTCGATACCAGGACCGGCCGGGTCAGCGTGTCAGGCAATCCCGTGAAGATGACCTCGCACGAATATCGGCTTCTGGCCTATCTGATGCACCATTCCGGGCGCGTGGTCTCCCGCACCGAGCTGGTCGAGCATCTCTACGACCAGGATTTTGACCGCGACTCCAACACCATCGAGGTCTTCGTCGGCCGCATCCGCAAGAAGCTCGACGTCGACATCATCCAGACCGTCCGTGGCCTCGGCTATCTCCTGACCCCGCCATCCCCCGGCGCTTGAAGCGTCTTGACGGGCGGCTCGACAGGGGCCTTGGTCCGGTCATGACCGACGCCCTGCCATCCTGCGCCTCCCGGGATCGTCCCGATGCCCGCTAGCTCGCTTGCGAACCGCCTGTTCCTGTCGGCGACCGCCTGGCTCGTGGTGATCCTGGCCATCACCGGCGTGGTGTTGTCGTCGGTCTACAAGAACGCCACCGAGCGCGCCTTCGACCGTCGTCTCAATCTCTATCTCCGCACGTTGATCGCCGAGGTCGCGACCCCCGACGAGCCGCCCGACCGCCAGTTCCAGTCGCTCGGCGAGCCCTTGTTCGAACTGCCGCTGTCGGGCTGGTACTGGCAGATCACGCGGACCGACACCGAGAAGCCGGAGGTGCGCTCGTCGCGCTCGCTCTGGGACAAGAAACTGCCGAAGCTGGAAGAGCAGGGGGCCGAGCTCACCGCCGCCGGCATCCGACTCGCCTATGTCGATGGTCCGGAAGGGCAGAACCTGCGCATGGTGGAGCGGCCGGTCGATCTCGGTGCCGACGGCAAGTTTCTCGTCAGCGTCGCCGGCGACGACACCGAGATTTTCGACGAGACGCGGAGCTTCGACTACTATCTCGGCGGCACGTTTACGGCGCTCGGCATCGTGCTGCTGCTGACCACCGTGTTCCAGGTCCGCTTTGGCCTGGCGCCGCTCAAGCGCATCTCGGAATCCATCGCCGACATCCGCTCCGGGCGGGCGGAGCGGCTCGAGGGCGAATTTCCCGTCGAGATCGCGCCTTTGGCGCGCGAGACCAATGCGTTGATCGACGCCAATCGCGAGATCGTCGAGCGGGCGCGCACCCATGTCGGCAATCTCGCCCATGCGATCAAGACGCCGCTCTCGGTCATCGTCAACGAGGCCGGCGCCCACGCGGCCGATCCGTTCGCGTCCAAGGTGATGGAGCAGGCGGACGTGATGCGCGATCAGGTCGCCCATCATCTGGAGCGCGCCCGCATTGCGGCGCGGGTCTCGGTGGTCGCGACCGTGACGGAGGTGGCGCCCGCCATCGAGGCGCTGCGGCGGACCATGGAGAAGATCCATCGCGACCGTGGCATCGTGGTCGAGGCCAAGGCCGATCCGTCTGCGAAGTTCCGGGGCGAGCGGCAGGATCTGGAGGAGATGGTCGGCAATCTCGTCGACAATGCCTGCAAATGGGCGGCCTCGCGCGTCTTCATCGAGGTTCTGGTCGAGATGCCGCACCAGACCGGCGCCGGCCCGCGCCTGCGGATCATCGTCGATGACGACGGTCGCGGCCTGTCGGAGACCGAGCGCGCCAAGGTCTCCCGGCGCGGCCAGCGGCTCGACGAATCCAAGCCCGGCTCGGGGCTGGGGCTGTCGATCGTGACCGATCTCGCCGCGCTTTATGGCGGCAGCCTCTCGCTCGGCGGGGCGCCGATCGGGGGCCTGCGGGCCGAACTGGTCCTTCCCGGTCTATAGTCCATTGTTCTCACTGGATTTTTCGTTGCGGCCGATGCCCCTGCAGGAGAAAACCGGAGGCATTCGAGGCGACTTCCTAAACGGCTTCTTAAGTGGGGACCTCTTAAGATCGCGCCCGGACGCATCCCATGTCCGCCATTTTACCGTGCATGACCCGGGCGCATGAGCCAGACATCGATCGAGCGGCTGAGGGAATATCTCGCGCAGCTCCCGCCGCAGTCGCAGGCGCTGCTGATGCGGGAGTTCGAGCGCGCGCTGGAGCGTGGCCAGGACACGGCTGTCGCGACCCTCGTGCTCGAGCAGTTGCGCAAGATCGTCCGCAAGAGCGAAGCCGACGAGGCCCCGCCGCCGCGTACGGACGATCTGTCGCGCCTGCTGTTCCAAGTGTTGGAACCGTTCCTGGTCGAGGCGGGCGCCCCGATCCGGGTCGGACAAATCCGCCGCTCCTCGCTGCACCCGATCTGGCAATGGCTCGGCCGTGACGGCGCCCCGGACAAGGTGAATGAATTCGAGGCGGCGCTGGCCCGCATGCCGGCAGACAGTGCCGGCCAGGTCGAGGCGCTGGCCTCAAAGCTCCAGGCGGTGGCTGCGGACGCGATCTTCGCGCTGACGGGGCCCGGCGGCGGCGACAAGTCGCGCGCGCTGGCCCGTGTCGGCCCGCCCAACGTGATCGATGATCTCTATTCGATCGGTGCGGTGCTCCAGGTCCGGGAAGCCATCGCCGCTCTGAACGAGAAGCTGCCGCGCTTCCTGCGCGCCTTCGGCGATTCCCAGATCGCCTCGGTGACGTCAGCGCTCAACATTCCCGTTCTCCAGACCCCGCAGATGCTGCCCTTCGCGCTGTCGATGGTGGTGCAGCGGATGACCGCGCCGTGGCAGATCATCCGCCTTGCCATCAAGATTGCCGCATCGGACGACGAGATCCGCGTCGCCGCAACGCCCTACGGTGTCGCCGTCACGATCGCCCTGCATGATTTGTCCTGTGTTGCCGCGATCCTGCGCATGGACATCAAGCGCGGCCATTTCGACAATGTCGCCGGCAATCTCAAGGCGCTGCATGACGGCGTGCGCGGCCTGCGCACCGAGCTGGACCTGCGCAACGATTCCGCCTGGGGCAAGCAGTTGGTCTCGATCCGGGCCGACATCTCCAATGCGCTGCAATCCGAGATCGACAGCGTTCCCGGCCGCGTTCGCCGCATCCTGCGGCAGCGCGCCGAGAAGGACATTCCGCCGGGGGCGCGAATCGACAGCACCGAGGTCGAGGAAACCGTGGCGCTGATCGATTTCGTCGCGACCTGCCGCAACTATGCGAGCGAGCTTGCGATCAACGAGGTGACGCTGCGCACCTATTCCGACCTCCAGCAATATGTCGAACGCTCGACCGAACAGCTGGTGCAGTCGCTGCGCGCCGCCGATCACAAGGTCCGCACCTATCGACAGCAGCAGGTGCAGGCCGCGATCCGCTTCTGCCAGGTGCTGTTCGGCGACGATTACGCCTCGCTGATGAGTCGTGCGGCAGAAAACGCGCTCACGGGCGAGCGCAAATCGTCGCGCGCAAGCTGATATAAGCGCATATTTTCGTGATCACAATTTGAGGTTGACGCTGCCGGTAGCGAGCCCTACGGTCCCGTGCAAGTCCGGGGAATTTCTATTTGTGGGCGCATGAAACCCATTATCAGCTCCATCGAAATCGAGAACCGCGTCATCACTGCCAAATATCAACGACTGATGGTCGGCGCGAAGGTGGTGCTGGTCGAGAAGGCAAGCGGTCGGCAACTGCCGGAGACAGTCACCAGGGTCGCCTCGCCGGTTCCGGTAGGGGCGTTGCGCATCAGAATGCCCGCTGCAATCCGGCCCGGAACATACTTCCTGAAGGCCTTCAACGGGCACGGCGAGGATGCCGCGCAAAGTGCGGACTTCGAGATCGGCTAAGCCGTTGGAGTTTCATCGTTTCGGGACCGCGCGCGGTCGCGCCGAATTGACAATTGTCAATTGCCGCCTCGTCCGGCCGTGGTGTAAAGCCACCTGTGGGCGCGGATCGTGCGCCGCCGGAAGCTTGCCAGATGACGCTATGGTTCGTGTTCGCGCTGATGACGGTCGCGGCGATTTTCGCCGTGCTTCTGCCGCTCGGCCGCAGCGGACGCGCGCAAAATCAAGGCAGCGAGGTCGCGGTCTACAAGGACCAACTGGCCGAGATCGAGCGTGATCTCGGCACGGGACTGATCGCAGCTCCTGAAGCCGAGGCTGCGCGCGTCGAGATCAGCCGCCGGCTGCTCGCCGCCGCTGCCAGCGACCCCGCAACTGCGCCGAAATCGAGCCTGAAATGGCGCCGCGCCGCGGCCGTGCTGGCGCTCGCCGGTCTGCCGCTGGTTGCGATCGGCGTCTACATGCCGCTCGGCTCGCCCAAGCTTCAGGACTTTCCCTTGGCGCAGCGCGAGCGCGGATCCGGGTCCGGCATGGCGCAATCGCTCGAGAACCTCGTCGTGCAAGTCGAGCAACATCTGGAAAAGAATCCGACCGACGGTCGCGGCTGGAACGTGCTCGCGCCGGTGCTGGAGCGGCTCGGCCGCTTCGACGATGCGGTGCGCGCCTATCGCAACTCGCTCACCTACAATGGCGAGAGCCCCGAGCGCCGCTCCGATCTCGGCGAGGCGCTCTCGGCCGCTGCCGGCGGCGTCGTGACCGCCGAGGCCAAGGTGGAATTCGAGCGTGCGCACGCGCTCAATGCCGACGATCCCAAGGCGAACTACTTCCTGGGGCTCGCCGCCGAGCAGGACGGCCGCAAGGACGATGCCGCCAATATCTGGCGCACGCTGCTGGCGAAGGCGCCGGCGGATGCGCCGTGGCGTCCTTTGGTGCAATCTTCGTTGGCGCGGGTCGGCGGCGGCACGATGCCGGCGCTGTCGGATGAGACGATCGCAGCGTCCAAGGACATGGCCGAGGGCGATCGCAACGCGATGGTGCGCGGCATGGTCGAACGCCTCGCCACGCGGCTCAAGCAGAACGGCGATGACGTCGAGGGGTGGCTGCGCCTGGTGCGCGCCTATCTCGTGATGGGCGACCGTGGCAAGGCGGTGGGGGCATCGGCCGATGCCCGGCAGGCCGTCGCCGGCGACGCCGAGCGGCTGCGCCAGCTCAACGAAGGGCTCAGGACCCTCGGGCTCGGCGGATGACGATGTCGGGACGGGACGAGCGGAGAACGGATACGCCATGACGCGCAAGCAGCGACGTATGACCATCATCGGCGGCTCGCTCGCCGTGCTCGCGCTCGCCGCCGCGCTGGTGCTCAACGCATTGCGCGATTCCATCGTGTTCTTCTCGACTCCGACCATGGTCGCCGAGAAGCACGTAGGGCCCGGCAAGCGGTTTCGCCTCGGCGGGCTGGTGCAGCCCGGCTCGCTCCAGCGCGGCGACAATCTCGCGGTGACCTTCGAGGTCGCCGACGGCAACGCCAAGCTGCCGGTCGCCTATAAGGGCATCCTGCCCGACCTGTTCCGTGAAGGGCAGGGCGTCGTCGCCGAAGGCGCGCTCGACGCAAACGGCGTGTTCAAGGCCGACACCGTGCTTGCCAAGCACGACGAAACCTACATGCCCAAGGACGTCGCCGATGCCCTGAGGAAGCAGGGGCACTGGAAGGACGATTACGGCGGCACAGCTTCGGGCGGCAGCAAACCTGCGGCCACGACCGCGCAGGGCAATCCGCAGGGAGCGGTGCGGTGATCGCAGAATCCGGACACTACGCGCTGGTGCTGGCGCTCGGGCTCGCACTGATCCAGTCCGTCGTGCCGTTGATCGGCGCGCGCCTGCGCGACGTTGCATTGATGAACGTGGCGCGCTCCACCGCGCTGGCGCAGCTGCTGTTCGTCGGCGCCTCGTTCACGGCGCTGGTGATGCTGCACGTGAACTCGGATTTCTCTGTCGCCAACGTCTACGAGAATTCCCACTCGATGAAGCCGCTACTCTACAAGATCACCGGCGTGTGGGGAAACCATGAAGGCTCGATGCTGCTGTGGGTGTCGATTCTCGCGCTGTTCGGTGGGCTGGTCGCGGCTTTCGGCAACAATCTGCCGCTGTCGCTGCGCGCGCACGTGCTGGCCGTGCAGGCCTGGATCGCCAGCGCCTTCTATCTCTTCATCCTGGTGACCTCGAACCCGTTTCTGCGCATCGCCAATCCGCCGATCGAGGGGCGCGATCTCAATCCGGTGCTCCAGGACATCGGTCTCGCCGTGCATCCGCCGATGCTCTATCTCGGCTATGTCGGCTTCTCGATCTCGTTCTCCTTCGCCATCGCGGCGCTGATGGAGGGGCGGATCGACGCGGCCTGGGCGCGTTGGGTGCGGCCGTGGACGTTGGTCGCCTGGATCTTCCTGACGCTCGGCATCGCCATGGGCTCGTACTGGGCCTATTACGAGCTCGGCTGGGGCGGCTGGTGGTTCTGGGATCCCGTCGAGAACGCCTCGCTGATGCCGTGGCTTGCCGGCACCGCGCTGCTGCATTCGGCGCTGGTGATGGAGAAGCGCGACGCGCTGAAGGTCTGGACCATCCTGTTGTCGATCCTGACCTTCTCGCTGTCGCTGCTCGGCACCTTCCTGGTGCGCTCGGGCGTCATCACCTCGGTGCACGCCTTCGCCACCGATCCGACCCGCGGCGTATTCATCCTGCTGATCCTCTGCCTGTTCATCGGCGGCAGCCTGTCGTTGTTCGTGGGCCGCGCCACCTCGTTGAAGCAGGGCGGTCTGTTCGCGCCGATCTCGCGCGAGGGCGCCTTGGTGCTGAACAACCTGCTGCTCACGGTCGCCTGCGCAGTCGTGCTGTTCGGCACTCTCTATCCGTTGGCGATGGAGATGCTGGCCGACTTCAAGATGTCGGTCGGCGCGCCCTTCTACAATCTCACCTTCGCTCCGCTGTTTGCCCTGTTGCTGCTCGCCGTTCCGTTCGGCCCGATGCTGGCGTGGAAGCGCGGCGATCTGCTCGGCGTGACGCAGCGCCTGCTCGCGGCGGGCGTTGCCAGCCTCGTCGTCGTCGCCATCACCTGGGCCTGGGCGCGGGGCGGCAGCGCGCTGGCGCCGCTCGCGATCGGGCTCGGTGTCTTCGTCGTCGCTGGCGCGGTCACCGACATCGTCGAGCGGACGGGCCTGGTTCGCCTGCCGTTCGCAACAGTGCTGCACCGGGCGCGCGGCCTGCCGCGCTCGGCCTGGGGCACCGCGCTCGCGCATGCCGGCCTCGGCGTCGCGCTGATCGGAATCGTCTGCGAGACCACCTGGAACAGCGAATATATCGCGACGATGAAGCAAAGCGACGTCGCTCACGTCGCCGGCTACGACGTGAAGCTCGACGGGCTGTTTCAGCGCCAGGGCCCGAACTACCGCGAGATGATCGCCGAGTTCAACGTCAGCCGCGACGGCGAGACGCTCAGCGTCATGACGCCGTCCAAGCGCAGCTTCACCACCCGCGGCTCCTCGACCACCGAGGCGGCGCTGCTAACGCGCGGCGCGAGCCAGCTCTACATCTCGCTCGGTGACGCCACCGCCGAGGGCGCCATCGCGGTGCGCATCTATGACAAGCCGCTGGTGCTGCTGATCTGGTGGGGGCCGGTGCTGATGGCATTCGGCGGCGTACTGTCGCTGTCCGACCGCCGCTTGCGGGTCGGTGCGCCGAAGCCGGCGCGGGCCAAGCAGCGCCTCCAGCCGGCGGAGTGATCCGATGCGCCGGATGTGGTTCGTGATCGTCGCGCTGATGCTGCTGGCCTGGCCTGCGGCGCACGCGGTGCAGCCTGACGAGATCATGTCGGATCCCGCCAAGGAGGCGCGCGCCCGCGACTTGTCGCGCGAGCTGCGTTGCATGGTCTGCCAGAACCAGTCGATCGATGATTCCGACGCGCCGCTCGCGCGCGATTTGCGCCTGCTGGTGCGCGAGCGCATCGCCGCTGGCGACAGCAATTCGCAGGTGCTCGACTTCCTGGTCGCGCGCTATGGCGAGTTTGTGCTGCTGAAGCCGCGCTTCGAGCGCCAGACCATGCTGCTATGGCTGCTCGCGCCGCTTCTGCTGGTTGGCGGCGGCCTGGCGCTATGGCTGCAAATCCGGCGCCGCGCGCGAAGCGGTGCAGACCTACCGGCGCCGCCGCTTTCGCCCGACGAGGAGGCGCGGCTCGCCGCGTTGATGTCGGATGATGCCAAATCGTCCTAGCGTCCTGGCTGCGCCATGATGCGGAGGCCGCCGGTGCCGGCCCTCGTGTTTCATGCTATGTTGACCTTTGTCTGGAAACTTGTCGCGAGATTTGATTCCAGATTCTGAGTCCCCGATGTTCACGAATAGCAATCTGACGATCCGCTTCCTGGTCGGCGCTGTCGTCGCTGCATTATTGTTCCTGCTGGGCATCGGCGGCGGCACCGGATTCGTCGCGGTGCTCTACCTCGACAACGAGATCACCAGCCTGTCGTCGGACTTCGCCGCGCTGAGCGGTCCGGCACGCGATCATGCGATGCAGATCTACCAGCAGGCGCAGACCGCCTTCTCCTATTTCCTGATCGCCTGCGGCGTGATCGCGGTCGTCGCCGTCGCGATCTGCCTCACCACCTGGTTTGCCGTGCGCAACGGCATCCTCAATCCCTTGGCAGCGATCGTGCATGCCATGCGCGAGGTCGCCGATCAGAAATTCGAGACGCCGGTTCCGGGGCTCGGCGGCACCAACGAGATCGGCCTGCTCGCCGGTGCGCTGGAGGTTTTCAAGACCAATGGCCTCGAGCGGCGCCGCCTCACCGAGCGGCAGTTGCATGAGGCGCAGCACCAGGCCGAGCGGTCGACATTTTTGGACGCACGGATCAAGCGCTTCAACGATCTCGTCGCCAGCGTCGTCGACAGCGTGGCGTCCTCGGCTGTGCACCTGAAGAGCAACGCCGAGACGCTGTCGCGGACCGCCAACGACACCAGCACCAAGGCCAATGTGGTGGCAAGCGCCGCGAGCCAGGCCAGCGCCAGCGTCCAGACCGTTGCGGGCTCGGCCGAGGAGATGACCAATTCGATCGGCACGATCAGCCGCCGCGTCACCGATGCGACCCAGCGCGCCGAGGGCGCAGCGTCCGAGGCCGAGAAGAGCCGCGACACCATCCACACGCTGTCCGATGCGGCCGACAAGATCGGCGAGGTCGTGCAGCTCGTGCAGGCGATCGCCTCGCAGACCAATCTGCTGGCGCTCAATGCCACAATCGAGGCGGCGCGGGCGGGGGAGGCCGGCAAGGGATTTGCGGTGGTCGCGTCCGAGGTGAAGAGTTTGGCGCACCAGACCAGCAAGGCTACGGAGGAGATCACCTCGCATGTCGCCAGCATCCAGGGCATCACCGCACAGACGCGCGGCGCGATCGACGGCATTTCCAAGACGCTGTCGGAGATCTCGTCGATCATGTCCGGTATTGAGGTCGACACCGCCCAGCAACGCAATGCCACGCAGGAAATCACGCGCAGCGCCCAGGATGCCGCGCACGGCACACTCGACGTCTCCAATCACATCGTCCAGATCACCTCGACCTCGGCCGAGACCGGGCGCATGGCCGCCGAGGCGCGCGATTCCGCGGTCGATCTGTCGCGGCAGGCCGAGACCTTGAAACGCGAGGTCGACGAGTTCATCGTCAGTGTCAGGGCAAGCTAAAATCGTCCAAGCAGGGTTCCACGCTCATCGCGGGAACTCGATTAAGTTCCTGTAGAACCACGATTTTCGGGCTGCGCTAAACTGCCGCATCCACGCCGCCGCTTCATTACGAAAGTTTAACCCCGCCGCCAGCGCACGGTAAGGCGGGAGCCCCCATGTTCAGGACCGTAAGGTGCCGCTATCCGGCGCCAAATGAATTTCAAGGCCCTGGAGATCTCTGCATGACCGACCGTCCCGACCTCTCGAATCTTCCGTCCTACCGGCAGCCGCGCCGGTCGGTGTTCTCCGCGCGCAAGATCGCGCTGATGGCCTCGGTCGTCGCCGGTCTCGGCGCGGCCGTCTATGGCTTCAGCCCGTCGACCTCGCCGGCGGACCTGTTCTCCAGCCCGGCGCATGCGCAGGTCAACCAAGAGGTTCGGAAGGTCGAGCGTCCGATCGGCTTCGCCGACATCGTCGAGCGCGTGAAGCCGTCGGTGATCTCGGTGAAGGTCAACATCAAGGAGAAGACCGCGAGCAACGATGACGGCGATGATTCCTCCTCGCCGTTCCAGCCGGGCTCGCCGATGGAGCGCTTCTTCCGCCGCTTCGGCGGTCCGGACGGTTTCCCGGGCCTGAAGGGCGGCCGTGGCCGTGTCGTGCAGGGCCAGGGCTCCGGCTTCTTCATCTCGCCCGACGGCTATGCCGTGACCAACAACCACGTGGTCGACGGCGCCGACAAGGTCGAGGTCACCACCGACGACGGCAAGACTTATACCGCCAAGGTGATCGGCACCGACCAGCGCACCGACCTCGCCCTGATCAAGGTCGAGGGCAGCTCGAACTTCTCATTCGCCAAGCTCGCGGATAGCAAGCCGCGGATCGGCGACTGGGTGCTCGCAGTCGGCAATCCCTTCGGTCTCGGCGGCACCGTGACCGCGGGCATCGTCTCGGCCAGCGGCCGTGACATCGGCAACGGTCCCTATGATGATTTCATCCAGATCGATGCGCCCGTGAACAAGGGCAATTCGGGCGGTCCGGCTTTCGACACCAACGGTGAGGTGATGGGCGTCAACACCGCGATCTACTCGCCCTCGGGCGGCAGCGTCGGCATCGCGTTCTCGATTCCCGCCAACACCGTCAAGAGCGTGGTGGCCCAGCTCAAGGACAAGGGCTCGGTCAGCCGCGGTTGGATCGGCGTGCAGATCCAGCCGGTGACGTCTGACATCGCCGACAGCCTCGGCATGAAGAAGGCCGAAGGCGCGCTGGTGGCGGAGCCGCAGGCGAACGGTCCGGCGGCGAAGGCCGGCATCGAGTCCGGTGACGTGATCACCTCGGTCAACGGCGAATCCGTCAAGGACGCCCGCGAGCTCGCCCGCACCATCGGCGGCATGGCACCCGGCGCGACCGTGAAGCTCAACGTGCTGCACAAGGGCCAGGACAAGGTGGTGAACCTCACCCTCGGCCAGCTGCCGAACACGATCGAGGCCAAGGCCGACGCCGACAATGACAAGGGCAAGGGTGCGAGCCGCGGCACCGATGTTCCCAAGCTCGGCATGACGGTTGCGCCCGCCAATTCCGTGGCCGGTGCCGGCAAGGAAGGCGTCGTGGTCACCGAAGTCGATCCCAAGAGCGCCGCGGCCGAACGCGGCTTCAAGGAAGGCGACGTGATTCTCGAAGTCGGCGGCAAGAGCGTGAGCACCGCCGGCGAAGTCCGCGACGCCATCAACACGGCGCGGACCGACAACAAGAACAGCGTCCTGATGCGCGTGAAGAGCGGCGGCCAGTCGCGCTTCGTCGCCGTGCCCATCGCCAAGGGCTAACAAGGGCTGAAGCCTCAGGAGGCCAATGAGATGAAGGGTGTCGCCGGCATCAGTCGCCCCCGCCGCCGGCGCCCTTCGGGGGAGCAGCGCAACGTTTGCTTCCCTCATCTACCTTCCGGTGGAATTACGCCCCCCTCCGTCGGAAGGCCTAGGGCGGTGAAGTCCCCCCAGCTTCACCGCCCGCCTTTTCCCGATCCGAGATCGTTCCGCTTCGGCTTGCATGCGATTGCCGCTCGCGCCATGTTTAGAGAAGGTTCACACCCTTGACCGCCGCCGAACGCACGATGCGCCTCCTCATCATCGAAGACGACCGCGAATCCGCCGACTATCTCGTGAAGGCGTTTCGCGAAGTCGGACACATTGCCGATCACGCCGCCGACGGCGAGGAAGGCCTCGCCATGGCCGAGAACGGCGATTACGATGTGCTGGTGGTCGACCGCATGCTGCCCAAGCGCGACGGCCTGTCGCTGATCGGCGGACTGCGCGAGAAGGGCACCACCACGCCGGTGCTGATTCTCTCCGCGCTGGGGCAGGTCGACGACCGCATCAAGGGCCTCCGCGCCGGCGGCGACGATTATCTGCCAAAGCCCTATTCCTTCGCCGAACTGCTGGCCCGCGTCGAGGTGCTGTCGCGCCGCCGCGGCGGCCCGGCCGAGGACACGCTCTACCGCGTCGGCGATCTCGAGCTCGATAGGCTGTCCCATCGCGTTGCCCGCGGCAAGGACGAGCTGACGCTCCAACCGCGCGAATTCCGCCTGCTCGAATACCTCATGAAGCACGCCGGCCAGGTGGTGACGCGCACCATGCTGCTCGAGAACGTCTGGGATTATCATTTCGATCCGCAGACCAACGTGATCGACGTGCACATTTCGCGGCTCCGCTCCAAGATCGATAAGGGTTTCGAGCGCCCGCTGCTGCACACCATCCGCGGCGCCGGATACATGATCCGTGACGGCATTCGGTAAACTCGTCCGCACCACGGCGTTCCGGCTGACGCTGGTCTATCTGCTGCTGTTCGCGATGTTCGCGGCTTCGCTGCTCGGCTATTTCGCCTGGAATACGCGCCGGCTCATCACCGAAGAGATCACGGAGACGGTCAATTCCGAGACCTCGGAGATCAACGAGATCTACGGGCGCCGCGGTATGTTCATCCTCGTGCGCACGATCGAGTATCGGGCGCTGCGGCCGGGCGCCAACCTCTATCTCGTGACGACGCCGACAGGGCAGGCGATCGCCGGCAATGTCGGCTCGCTCGCGCCCGGCGTGATGGCGACGCGCGGCTGGTCGGAGACCGCCTATCGGCGGATCGAGGATGCCGACGAGCGCGATCATCGCGCGCTCGTTCGCGTCACCGAATTGGAGAACGGCTTCCGTCTCCTGATCGGCCGCGACCTCGACGAGCGGCGGCGGCTGTTCGGCATCGTCGCCAAGGCCGCGCAATGGTCGATCCTGATCGTCGTGGTGCTCGGCCTCGGCGGCGGCATCTTCGTAGCGCGACGTGTCTTGACGCGCATCGACGCGATGAGCGGTACGGCGCATCGCATCATGATCGGCGATCTCAGTGAGCGCCTGCCGGTAGGGCGCAGCGGCGACGAGCTCGACCGCCTCGCCGAAAACCTCAACGCCATGCTGGAGCGGATCGAGGCGCTGATGGCGGGGCTGAAGGAAGTCTCCGACAATATCGCACACGACCTCAAGACGCCGCTGACGCGCTTGCGCAACCGCGCTGAGGAAGCCCTGGCGAAATCGGGCTGCGAGGCCGATTACCGCGCCGCGCTGGAGCGCACCATCGAGGAGTCCGACGGGCTGATCCGCACCTTCAACGCGCTCTTGATGATCGCGCGTGCCGAGTCCGGGCAGGCGCGCGGCAACATGGACGATTTCGACGCCGCCGAGGTCGCGGGTGGCATCCATGAGCTCTATGAGCCGCTTGCCGAAGATGACGGCATGACCCTCAAGGTCAAGGCCGAGCCGACGCCGGTTCACGCCAATCGCGAACTGATCAGCCAGGCGCTCGCCAATCTCGTCGAGAACGCGATCAAATACGGCAAGCCGGCGGCTCAGGCCGCGGGAACCGTGGTCAGCATGGACGCCAGGCAAATCACGATCGAGGCGAGGCGCGAAGGCGACCAGGTGCTCCTCAGCGTCACCGACCGTGGTCCGGGGATACCCGAAGCGGATCGCAAGCACGTCGTCGAGCGATTCGTGCGGCTGGAGGCCAGCCGCACGCTGCCCGGCTCCGGCCTCGGCCTCAGCCTCGCCTCGGCGGTTGCGACATTGCACGGCGGCGAATTGCGCTTGGGCGATGCCCATCCCGGTCTCGTCGCCACGCTGGTGCTGCCGGCGCGCGCGGGCGCCGGCGACAGGGTTGCTCCGCCAATACAGGATGTGCCACAGAAGGTGGCATGAACCACTCCGCGCCGGGAAACGCGGACAAGCATGGTAAGAGCCTCGCGGCACGCTTCGTGGAGGCTCCCTATGTTGCCGCTTCCACAACCGACGAAAGACGTTTTGGGAATTGGCTGGCCGAGCTCGAGCCGGCGCAATCGGCCCGTCTCGAATCCCTGCTGGTTCATCCCTTCGCCCGGGATATTTTGACCGGCATCGCGGAATTCTCGCCCTATCTGTTCGATCTGGTGCGCGCCGATCCCCTGCGCCTGATCCGGTTGCTCGAATGCGATCCGGATGTGCATCTGGCGGCGCTGATGGCGGAGGCAAGGGGCGCGGTGCTCGCGGCGCCGGATGAGCCCAAGGTGATGCGCCTCCTTCGCCGCATGAAGGCGGAGGCAGCGCTGCTGACCGCGCTATGCGATATCGGCGGCGTCTGGCCGGTGATGCGGGTGACGGCGGCGCTGACTGATGTCGCGGTGTTCTCGGTCCAGGCGGCGCTCCAGTACCTGCTGCGACAGGAAGCCGCACGCGGCAAGCTCTCACCGGCCGATCCCGAGGCGCCCGAACAAGGCTGCGGGCTGATCGTACTCGCGATGGGCAAGATGGGCGCGGGCGAGCTGAACTATTCCAGCGACATCGATCTCATCGTGTTCTTCGATCCCGATGCGACGACGCTTGCGCCCGATATCGAGCCGCAGCCGTTCTTCGTCCGCGTGACGCAAGGCATGGCGCGCATCCTCCAGCAGCGCACCTATGACGGTTACGTGTTCCGCGTCGATCTGCGCCTGCGGCCAGATCCGTCCTCGACGCAGGTGGCGATCTCCCGCGACGCTGCGCTGAACTATTACGAGCGGGAAGGGCGCACCTGGGAACGCGCCGCGATGATCAAAGCGCGCGCCTGCGCCGGCGATCCCAAGGCAGGCGAGGCTTTGCTGGCCGAGATCGCGCCCTTTGTCTGGCGCAAGCATCTCGACTTCGCCGCGCTCGCCGACGTGCACGACATGAAGCGGCAGATGCAGACCTATCGCGGCCAGAGCGAGGTCGCCGTCGAAGGTCACAACGTCAAGGTCGGGCGCGGCGGCATCCGCGAGATCGAGTTCTTCGCGCAGACGCAGCAGTTGATCGCCGGCGGCCGCCATCCGGAATTGCGGGTGCGGCCGACACTCAAAGCGCTCGATGTGCTCGCCTCCAGCAACTGGATCACCTTTGCGGCGCGCGACGAGCTTACCGCGGCTTACGAATTCCTGCGCCGGGTCGAGCATCGTCTCCAGATGATCGCCGACGAGCAGACCCATACGCTGCCCGAGGACAAGGAAGCCGTCGAGCGTTTCGCCTGGTTCTTCGGCTATCCGGATCGGGAGGCGTTTGCCCGTGATCTGCTGCGCCAGCTCGAGATCGTGCAGGGCCATTACGAAAAACTGTTCGAGGGCGACGATCCGACTGGGACAGACAAACTGCTGCCGATGCTCGACTACAGTGCCGGTCCCGACGATCCGCGCCTGCTTCAGCACCTGGTGACGCTCGGCTTCAAGAAGCCGGCCGCCGTCGCGCAGACGGTGCGCGACTGGATCACCGGCGATTATCGCGTGTTTCGCAATGAGGCGACGCGCAGCGCCTTCATCGAATTCGTGCCGGCCCTAATCGACGGTCTCGCGCATGCCGAGGAATCGGATCGCGCGGTGGTGGCGTTCGATCAGTTCCTGGGGGCGCTCCAACGAGGTGGCCGGCTGATCACGCTGCTCGGCCAGAACCGTGAGCTCGTCGCGCTGGTGGCGCTGGTGCTGGGCGCGGCGCCCCGGCTCGGCGAGATGCTGGCGCGGCAGCCGCAGCTCATGGACGGTCTGATCGATCCGCGCTTCTTCGGCGCCATGCCCGACAGGCTGGAATTGTCGGGACGGCTTGCGACGACCGTGCAGGACGCGGGCTCATACGAGGAGTTCCTCGATCGCCTGCGCCTGTTCGGGCAGGAGAGCCTGTTCCTGATCGGCACGCGCATCCTCTCAGGCACGGTCTCGGCGCAGCAAGCGAGCACCGCTTTTGCCGACGTCGCCGAAGGCATCGTCCACACCGTGCATGGCCTCGTCGCCGATCGCTTTACCGCCCAGCACGGCCGCATCAGGGATCAGCAGACCGCGATCATCGCGATGGGCCGGCTCGGCAGCCGCGAGATGACCGCCTCCTCCGATCTCGACCTGATCCTGCTCTACGATTTCGACAGCGACAATCCGGACTCTGACGGTGCGAAATCGCTGCAGGGTGCCCACTATTTCGCCCGCTTCACCCAGCGCCTCATCAGCGCCTTCACGACCCGCACCAATTACGGCGTGCTCTATGAGATCGACATGCGGCTGCGTCCGTCCGGGCGTGCCGGTCCCGTGGCCTCGAGCCTCACTTCGTTCGCGGACTACCAGGCCAACGAGGCCTGGACCTGGGAGCACATGGCGCTGACGCGCGCCCGCGTGGTGTCGGCGTCGCCCGAATTCCGCGAACGGATCGAACGCGTCATACGCGATGTTCTGACCCGCCGCCGCGATCCCGCAATCACCACCCACGACGTTGCCGACATGCGGCGCGCGATTGCCCAGGAGAAGGGCGAGGCCGATTGCTGGGATCTCAAACATGCCGCCGGCGGCATGGTCGACATCGATTTCATTGCACAATACCTCCAGCTCGTGCATGCCCACGACAAGCCGGAGATCCTCGACGTCAGCACCCTGCAGGTACTGGAAAATGCATGCAGGCTCGGCGTGCTCGCGCAATCGGAGACGGAGATATTGCGTGCCGCGGCGCGGCTCTATCACGACCTGACGCAGATCTTGCGGCTTTGCGTCAGCGAGCGCTTCAAGCCGGAAACCGCCGGCACCGATCTCCTGCGCGTGATGGCGCGCGCTGGCGACGCGCCGGACTTCTCGTCGCTGGAGGCGCGTGTGAAGGAAACGCAGAGCGAGGTGCGGCGCGTATTCAGGGCGCTGCTGGAAGGGTTGTAGTTTGCTTCAGCGAGGTGAGGGCCTCGCGCACGTTTGGCTCGAGCCCCACTCCACCCGCATCGAGATGGACGAAGATCGCGCGCTTCATGCGGGGATCCCAGAACTTCTTGATGTGTTCGGCAATGCCAGGCACGGCCTTGTCATGGCCCTGGCTCTGGAAGAACTTGCCGATCTGGTTGGCCATGTAGATCAAGCGGTCAGGCGACATCGGCAACCTCCGTGGCATGGCGGGCGACGACCCGGTCACCATGCGAAAACACTTCGAACCCGTCCTGGCGGGCAATGGCAATCAGTGTGATGCCGGCGGCTTCTGCCGTGCGTACCGCGAGCGCGGTCGGCGCGGACACGGCGACCATCACGGGGGCGCCGATCGCGGCCGTCTTCTGCACCATCTCCACCGAGACGCGGCTCGTCAGCAGCACCATGCCGCCGCGCGCATCCGTGCGGCTGCGCGCTAGCGCCCCGGCGAGCTTGTCGAGTGCGTTGTGGCGGCCGACATCCTCGCGCAGCGCGACGATGTTGCCGGCAGGGGACCAGAACGCGGCGGCGTGAACAGCACGGGTTTGCAGATTGATCGATTGCAACGGCGCGATGGCCTGCATCGCCGCCATGATTTCGTCCGGCGTGAAGCTCTGTCCCTGCGGCACCGCGGCCGCCGGCCGCACCGCCTCGGCAATGGACTCGATGCCGCAGATGCCGCAGCCGGTCGGGCCTGCGATGTGGCGCCGACGCTCGCTGATGCGCGCAGCATCTTCCGAGGCCAGCCACATGCGCAGCTCAATGCCGTCGTCGAGGCGGACCACTTCGAGCGAGCGAATGTCGTCGACCGATCCGACGATGCCTTCGCTCACGCTGAAGCCGACCGCAAAATCTTCCAGATTCTGCGGTGTCCCCATCATGACGGCGTAGGTGCCGCCGTTGTAGGTCAACGCCAGCGGCGTCTCCTCCGGGATCAGCCGCGCGCCGTCGGACGCGGCACCGTCGCGCCAGCTGTTGCGGTCGATGGCCTGGACCGGCACGTGCATCCCGCTACTCCGCAGCCTCGGCCGGCACGATGCGGCGGGATTGCCGCGCCTGCGCGTCATAAGCTTTCTGCCAGTCCGACGGGCCGTTCGAGGGCGAGACCTGCACCGCCGTGACCTTGTATTCGGGACAGTTGGTGGCCCAGTCCGAATAGTCGGTGGTGATGACGTTGGCCTGCGTGTCCGGGTGGTGGAACGTAGTGTAGACGACGCCGGGTGCGACGCGGTCGGTGATCTCCGCGCGCAGCGTGGTCTCGCCGGCGCGGCTCTTCAGCCGTACCCAGTCGCCGTCGCGCACGCCGCGCTGCTCGGCATCGTGCGGATGGATCTCGAGGCGATCCTCGGCATGCCAGACCACGTTGTCGGTGCGCCGGGTCTGCGCGCCGACATTGTACTGGCTGAGGATGCGGCCCGTGGTGAGCAGCAGCGGATAGCGCGGGCCGGTGCGCTCGTCGGTCGCGACATATTCGGTGACGACGAACTTGCCCTTGCCGCGGACGAAGCCGTCGATATGCATCACCGGCGTGCCCTCCGGCGCCTTCTCGTTGCAGGGCCACTGCACCGAACCGAGCTCGTCGAGCTTGGCGTAGGAGACACCGGCGAAGGTCGGGGTCAGCGCCGCGATCTCGTCCATGATCTCGGAGGGATGGCTGTAGCTCATCTCGAAACCCATCGCCCTGGCAAGGCCGATGGTGACCTCCCAATCGGCCATGCCGTTCTTCGGGGTCATCACCTTGCGCACGCGCTGGATGCGGCGCTCGGCGTTGGTGAAGGTGCCGTCCTTCTCCAGGAAGCTCGAGCCGGGCAGGAAGACGTGCGCGTAGTTCGCGGTCTCATTCAGGAAGAGATCATGGACGATGACGCATTCCATCGCTGACAGTGCCGCCACCACGTGCGAGGTGTTGGGATCGGATTGGAGGATGTCCTCGCCCTGCACGTAGATCCCCATGAACGTGCCTTCGACTGCGGCATCGAACATGTTGGGGATGCGCAGGCCCGGCTCCGGGTTGAGCTTGACGTTCCACAGCGCCTCGAACTGGTCGCGCACGGCATCGCCGGAGATGTGGCGGTAACCGGGCAGCTCGTGCGGGAACGAGCCCATGTCGCAGGAGCCTTGCACGTTGTTCTGGCCGCGCAGCGGGTTCACGCCGACGCCGGGACGGCCAATATTGCCTGTCGCCATCGCGAGGTTGGCGATCGCGATCACGGTGGTCGAGCCCTGGCTGTGCTCGGTGACCCCGAGCCCGTAATAGATCGCGCCGTTGCCGCCGGTGGCGTAGATGCGGGCAGCCTCGCGCAGCGCCTTGGGATCGACACCGGTGAGGATCGCGGTCGCCTCCGGGCTGTTCTTGGGCTGCGCGACGAAGGCGGCCCATTCCTCGAACTCGCTCCAGTCGCAGCGCTCGCGCACGAAGGCTTCATTGACGAGGCCTTCGCTGACGATGACATGCGCCAGCGCGGTCATGACGGCGACGTTGGTGCCTGGCATCAAGGACAGGTGCAGCGCCTTCACATGCGGCGATTCCACCATCTCGGTGCGGCGCGGATCGATCACGATCAGCTTGGCGCCCTGGCGCAGCCGCTTCTTCAGCCGCGAGGCGAACACCGGGTGCGCCGAGGCGGGGTTGGCGCCGATGATGAGCACGACATCGGTGTCTTCCACGGAGTCGAAGTCTTGCGTGCCGGCGGAGGTGCCGAAGGTGGTGGCGAGGCCGTAGCCGGTCGGGGAGTGACAGACGCGGGCGCAGGTATCGACATTGTTGTTGCCGAAGCCGGCGCGGATCAGCTTCTGCACCAGATAGGTTTCCTCGTTGGTGCAGCGCGAAGAAGTAATGCCGCCGATAGCGTCGCGGCCGTACTTCTTCTGGATGCCGCGCATCTTCGCGGCGGCGAACGAGAATGCCTCGTCCCACGACACTTCGCGCCAGGGATCCTCGATCCGCTCGCGGATCATGGGCTTGAGAATGCGCTCCTTGTGGTTGGTGTAGCCCCAGGCGAAGCGGCCCTTGACGCAGGAATGGCCGCGATTGGCCTTGCCGTCCTTGTACGGCACCATGCGTACGACTTCCTCGCCGCGCATCTCGGCCTTGAAGGCGCAGCCGACACCGCAATAGGCGCAGGTGGTGACGACGGAGTGCTCGGGCTGGCCGATCTCGATCACCGACTTCTCGGTCAGCGTCGCGGTCGGGCAGGCTTGCACGCAGGCGCCGCAGGAGACGCATTCGGAACCGAGGAAGCTCTCGCTCATGCCCGGCGAAACGCGGCTGTCGAAGCCGCGACCCGAGATCGTCAGCGCGAAGGTGCCTTGCACCTCCTCGCAGGCGCGGACGCAGCGCGAGCAGACGATGCACTTGGAGGGATCGTAGGTGAAGTACGGGTTGGACTCGTCCTTCGGCATCCAGTGGTCGTTGGTGCAGCCATCCGTCTTGGCGAAGACGTGGTTCTCGCCTTCGTAGCCGTAGCGCACGTCGCGCAGGCCGACGGCGCCGGCCATGTCCTGCAACTCGCAATCGCCGTTGGCGCCGCAGGTGAGGCAGTCGAGCGGATGGTCGGAGATGTAGAGCTCCATCACGCCCTTGCGCAGCTGCTTCAGCCGCTCGGTCTGGGTGTGCACGACGAGGCCGTTCATCACGGGCGTGGTGCAGGAGGCCGGCGTGCCGGCCCGCCCCTCGATCTCGACCAGGCAGAGACGGCAGGAGCCGAACGCGTCGACCATGTCGGTGGCGCAGAGTTTGGGAATCTGGTGGCCGGCTTCCATCGCCGCGCGCATGATCGAGGTGCCCTCGGGCACCGTGACCTGGTTGCCGTCGATGGTCAGCGTCACCATTGTTTCCGATTTCGAGCGCGGCGTGCCGAAGTCGATTTCTTCGATCAGAGACATTGTCGTTCTCCTATTCCGCGGCTTGAAGCGTGGTCGGCGCCGGGACGAAATCCTCCCGGAAGTGCTTCAATGCGCTGAGCACGGGGTAGGGCGTGAAGCCGCCGAGCGCGCAGAGCGAGCCGAATTTCATGGTGTTGCAGAGGTCTTCGACGAGCGCGAGGTTCTCGCTCACCCGCTCGCCGTTGATGATCTTCTCGACGGTCTCGACGCCTCGGGTCGAGCCGATCCGGCAGGGCGTGCACTTGCCGCAGGATTCGATGGCGCAGAACTCCATGGCGAAGCGTGCCTGCCTGCGCATGTCGACACTGTCGTCGAACACGACGATGCCGCCATGGCCGATCAGGCCGTCGCGCGCGGCGAAGGCCTCGTAGTCGAACGGCGTGTCGAACAGCGCGCGGGGAAAATACGCGCCGAGCGGGCCGCCGACCTGCACGGCACGGACCGGACGGCCCGTGAACGTGCCGCCGCCGATGTCGTCGACGAGCTCGCCGAGCGTCACGCCGAACGCGGTCTCGAACAGTCCGCCATGGCGGATGTTGCCGGCGAGCTGGATCGGCATCGTGCCGCGGGAGCGGCCCATGCCGAAATCCGCATAGGCCTTGGCGCCCTCGGCGAGGATGAAGGGGATGGCGGCGAACGACAGCACGTTGTTGATAACCGTCGGCTTGCCGAACAGGCCGTGGTGCGCCGGCAGCGGCGGCTTGGCGCGCACGATGCCGCGGCGGCCTTCGAGGCTTTCCAGCAGCGAGGTCTCCTCGCCGCAGACATAGGCGCCGGCGCCGACGCGCACCTCGAGATCGAAGGCTTGCTTCGAGCCGCCGATGTTCGCGCCGAGATAGCCGCCACGCTTCGCCGCTGCGATGGCGGCATTCATCGCCTCGACCGCGTGCGGATATTCGCTGCGGATGTAGATATAGCCCTTGGTCGCGCCGACGGTGATGCCGGCGATCGTCATGCCCTCGATCACGAGGAACGGATCGCCTTCCATGATCATGCGGTCGGCGAAGGTGCCGCTGTCGCCTTCGTCGGCGTTGCAGACGATGAATTTGCGATCGGCCTTGGCCTGCGCGACCGTCTTCCATTTGATGCCGGTCGGAAAGCCGGCGCCGCCGCGACCGCGGAGGCCGGACGCGGTGACCTCGTTGAGGATCGCATCCGTGCCGAGCGACAGGGCGTGCTCCAGGCCCTTGTAGCCGCCATGGGCGCGGTAGTCGTCGAGCGAGCGCGGATCGATCACGCCGCAGCGGGCGAAGGTGAGGCGGGTCTGGCGCTTCAGCCAGGGGATCTCGTCAGTGGCCCCCAGTCGCAGCAGATGCGGCGTGTTGCTGGCGAGCGCATCGAGCAGGGAGGACACATCGGTCTCGCTGACCGGGCCGAAGGCGATGCGGCCCTGTGACGTCGCGACCTCGACCAGCGGCTCCAGCCAGTACAGGCCGCGCGAGCCGGTCCTGATAATCTCGATCGCAATGCCGCGCTTGGCCGCAGCCTGCTCCAGCGCCAGCGCGACTTCGTCAGCGCCGACGGCTACCGCACCGGCATCACGTGAGACGTAGAGACGCATGCTCATCGCTGCGCCTCCGCAACCAGCGCATCGAGGCGCTTCTGATCGAGCCGGCCAATGAGGCGGCCATCGAGCATCGCGGACGGGGCGGTGGCGCACAGGCCGAGACAGTAGATCGGCTCCAACGTGACGCGATCGTCGGCCGTGGTGTTGCCGAGCGCCACGCCGAGCTTCGCCTCGGCGCGCGCCGCCAGCGCATCGCCGCCGGCGGCCTGGCAGGCTTCAGCGCGGCAGAGCTTCAGCACATGGCGACCGGCCGGCTTGTGGCGGAAATCATGGTAGAACGTGAACACGCCGTGCACTTCGGCGCGTGACAGATTCAGCGCCTGCGCCACCATGGGAATGGCGGCCTCCGGCACGTAGCCGAACGCCTCTTGAAGAGCAT
Source organism: Bradyrhizobium zhanjiangense (assembly GCF_004114935.1). Classification (NCBI taxonomy): domain Bacteria; kingdom Pseudomonadati; phylum Pseudomonadota; class Alphaproteobacteria; order Hyphomicrobiales; family Nitrobacteraceae; genus Bradyrhizobium; species Bradyrhizobium zhanjiangense. The sequence continues at coordinate 6,499,273 of NZ_CP022221.1, read as the reverse complement.
GCAGGATGACGAGCGTCGCGCCTTCCTGCTGAGCATGTTCGGCGATGATCTCGGCGCCGCGCGTCTCGTCCCAATCATAAACCGCTGTCATTCTTCGTTCTCAACCTGAGCGTTTCTTCCGCCCAAACTATTTGGAATCATTCGAAGATCAATAAAGCTGTCCCGTGCTGCGATTGCGAACTCCGATCGATTGGCAAGGACGATCGGTCGATCTGAAAATGCAATTATGGGTGTTCTGCCCGGTGTTTTTGCGTGTTGGGAGGGGGGCGAGCGTGCTAGCTTGCATGCCACGACAGAACTCGAGGGGACGACCGGTTGATCGACAAGCTTGAACTATTGCTGGCGCTGGCGAAGGAGCGGCATTTCGGACGCGCGGCGGAGGTCTGCGGCGTGACGCAACCGACGATGTCGACCGGGCTCAAGCAGCTCGAGGAGATCCTCGGCGTGATGCTGGTCCAGCGCGGGTCGCGCTTCCAGGGCTTTACGCCGGAAGGCGAGCGGGCGCTGGACTGGGCGCGGCGGATCGTGGGCGATGCCCGCGCCATGCGCGACGAGATCAATGGGCTGAAACATCAGCTCTCCGGCGAGATCCGCATCGCGGCTATCCCGACCGTGCTCGGCATGGTCGCCGCGCTGACGACGCCGTTCCGCGCCAAGCATCCCGAGGTGCGCTTCCGCATCCAGTCCACCACGTCATCCGAGGTGCTGGGACTGCTTGAAAATCTCGAGGTCGATGCGGGGCTGACCTATATCGAGAACGAGCCGATCGGCAAGGTGCGCACCATCCCGCTCTACAACGAGAGCTATCGCCTCCTCACCGCGCCCGATGCGATGTTCGGTGACCGCGAGACGGTGACTTGGACCGAGGTCGGGCAGGTGCCGCTGTGCCTGCTCACGCCCGACATGCAGAACCGCCGCATCATCGACCGCGCGCTGCGCTCGGTCGGTGCCGAGGCGACGCCGACGCTGACCTCGAACTCGCTGCTGGTGCTGTTCACGCACGTCAAGACGGGACGCTGGGCGAGCGTGATGCCGGCCAAGCTCGCCGAGACGCTCGGCCTGTCCGACACGGTGCGCTCGATCCCGATCGTCGATCCCGACGTCAATTACAGCATCGGCATGGTGATCCCGCAGCGCGATCCGATGACGCCGCTGATCGCGGCACTGGTCAATGTCGCGCGCGAGGTCGCGCCGACGCTGCAATTGTAGATATCTCGAGCGCAATGAGATCACGTTTGATTGCCACAACGGAGGTGCACTCCCTCTCCCGCTTGCGGGAGAGGGTTGGGGAGAGGGTGTTTCCGCAATGGGACAATCCCCTAGAGGAGACAGCCCTCACCCGGCGCTTTGCGCCGACCTCTCCCGCAAGCGGGAGAGGTGAACGAGCCGCGGCAATCGATTCAACCTAAAGCCAGCCGGATCTACATGAAGCTCTAAGCCGCGGCCGATATCCCGGAGGCCTTGATCGCGTCGCGCGGCAGCGTCACGCGCACCACCGTGCCGACATCGATCTTGGAGCGCAGCCGCATCGAGCCGCCGTGGAGCTGCGCCAGCGAGCGGGCGATGGCGAGGCCCAGTCCCGAGCCGTGATAGGTCTTGGTGAGCTGGCTCTCGACCTGCTCGAACGGGCGGCCGAGCCGCGCCAGCGAATGCGGCGCGATCCCGATGCCGGTGTCGGCGATCATCAGCACGATCCGGTCGTCGAGCTGCCGGCTGCGCACCACGACGCGTCCGCCGTCGGGCGTGAACTTCACCGCGTTGGACAGCAGGTTGACGATGATCTGCTTGGTGGCGCGGCGATCGGCGACGACGGAGATGGATTTGGCGATGTCGGCGTCGAGCGTCAGGTGCTTGTCCTGCGCTCGGCCGGTGACGACCCGCAGGGATTCCGCCAGCGTCCGCGACAGGTCCAGCTCTTCCATGTCTAGCTTCATGCGGCCGGCCTCGATCTTGGACATGTCGAGAATGTCGTTGATGACCTCGAGCAGATAATGGCCGCTGGTCAGGATGTCCTCGCAGTATTCCTGGTACTTCTCCGAGCCGAGCTCACCGAACATGCCGGAGCCCATGATCTCGGAGAAGCCGATGATGGCGTTGAGCGGCGTGCGCAGCTCGTGGCTCATATTGGCGAGGAATTTCGACTTGGTTTGGTTGGCTTCCTCGGCGCGGGTCTTCTCGCGCTGGTACTTTTCGGCGAGATCGGCGAGCTCGACCGCCTGGCGTTCGAGCGCGGCCTGCGAGCGCTTGAGGTCGATGACGGTGGCGCGCAGGCGCAAATCGTTGTCGACCAGCTTCTGCTCGTGCTCCTTGATGCGGGTAATGTCGGTGCCGACCGAGACATAGCCGCCGTCCTTGGTGCGGCGCTCGCTGATGTGCAGCCAGCTGCCGTCGTCGAGTTGCGCCTCGAAGGTACGCGCGCCAGGGCCTTGGGCAGCGGTCTCGTTGTGGCGGGTGCGCACCTCCGGCATGCGACCGACCTCGAGCACGGTCTCGTAGGAGGTGCCGGGGATCACGGCGGTGTCGGGCAGCTTGTGCAAGCGCTGGAAGTGCGAATTGCAGAGCACCAGGCGGTCGCTCGCGTCCCACAGCACGAAGGCTTCCGGAATGGTCTCGATCGCGTCGCGCAGGCGAAGGTCGGCTTCCACCGTCTTCTCGGCGAGGCTCTTCTGCTCGGTGATGTCGACGGCGATCCCGATCAGGTGGACGCTGGAATCGGTCGCCCCGCGCGTCTTCTCGCAGCGGACGCGGAGCCAGATCCAGTGGCCGTCGACATGCTGCATGCGGAAGGTCTGGTCGATGTGGTCGATCTTCTCGGAGATGAGCCGATCGGCGATCTCGAACAGATCGATGTCGTCGGACTTCACCAGCGCGTTGACCTCGCCGAATGTGAGTAGCTCGTTGCGGCCGTCGAGGCCGAGCATCGAGAACATCGACTGCGACCAGAAGATCCGGCCGCGCGACAGATCCCAGTCCCACAGGCCGCAGCGGCCGCGGTTGAGCGCGGTGTCAATGCGGCCGCGCACGGCGTCGTTGATGAGGTCGCCTTCGCGGGCGCGGGTCGACTGCCAGTGGAAGGCAAAGCCGAGGATCAGGACGACGAAGCCGGTGGTCGCCGACAGCGTCACCGAGAGCGCGGCGTCCGAGCCCCAGATCGGCTCGTTGCGTTCCTGGATCACGGTGACGAAGCCGGGCAGCGACTTGATCTGCCGCGAGGTCGCCATCGCGGCGTTGCCGTTCGGCAGCGTCATGTCGGCGATGTTGCCGTCGCGCGGCGCCGCCGCGATAAGTTGCGCCGTCGTGATCGCATCGAGCAGGCGGTCGTTGCCGGAGGGATCGCTCTCGACCGGGATGCGGGCGAGGATACGGCGGTCGATGCCGGCCGAGGTGACGATGACGTGGCGGCCCGAGGCCGTGCCCCAGGATGGAATGAGGTCAGGCAGCAGCGTCGGCAGGCTCTCGATGTTCTTGAGCCGCTCCTGCCGCACGGAGGTGAGGCGGTCGATGCGTTCGGCCAGCAAATCGGCGAGCGCCGAGATGTCGTGACGGATCACCAGTCGCTTCTGGCGCGTCTGGTCGACGACCTGCACGAACGCGCCGAGGCAGATCGTGATCAGGAAGGCGATGATGAGCGTCGGCACGGCGCGGCGCAGCGCTGGCTCCGCGATTAGTAGCCGGTGATAGGCAGGTTTCGCGATCGATTGCGCCAATCCCTTGATCGAATCGGATTGGACGCACGCGTTCGCGGCGTCTGCACGCGACATGCCTTCGGCCCCCTGAAAACCTGCTTGCAACTAGGCTCGAAAGCAGCCCCACGTCGCTTTCGAATCACACCGATTTGAATCCAGTTTTCGCGGGCTGTCGAGAGTCAACGAATCGTTAACGCGAAATTATTCTTATCCAACGCGCAGTTTGCACACTGCGTGTCCGTAAATGGACGTGCGCAACGAGTCCGAAACGAGAACGTGTGACTCCTCGCGCACTAAGTCACGCACGCGGCGGCTCGGCGTGGCTGATGACGCGCTTCACGCTCGGGAACGCGCGCCGCAATGCGCGCTCGATCGCGTCGACATGCTCGTGCACCCTGATCACGCTCATCGATGGCGCGGCGCGGCAGTGGAAGTTGACGATCTCGCCGGCGTCGGTGTTGCGGACGCGCACATTGTGGATGTCGTGGATCTCGCCCTCGCCGGCAAACTCGGCCAGCGCGGCGGCAATTGTCTGCACCCGTTCCGGCGGGGCGTCGACGCCGAACGGCAACTCCGGTTCCAGCGGCTCGATATGGACGTCGACCTCGACGTCCTCGCCGAATTCTTCCTGGATGTTGCGTTCCAGCGTGTTGGCGACCTCATGGGCGGCCTCGAGCTGCATCTCGCCGTCGACCTCGAGGTCGATGCCGACGATCAGCTTGGTGCCGAGGTCGTGCACCGTGACGTGGTGGACGGCGAGGCCGGAATTGCGCGCGATCACCATGATACGGTCGCGCACGGTCTCGTTGTTGCGTGCGACGGGGACGGCGGTGAAGGTGAGGTCGGCGTCGCCGAACGCTCTTGTGACGGCGGCCTGCGCGTTGTGCTTGATGTCCTCGACGCGGTCGATCGGATAGGTCCGCGGCACCTTTGCGATGGTGTCGATGAACATGGTCGCCCCGACCATGCGCAGGCGCAGCCGCTCGACATCGATCACGCCGGGCACGCTGCGGATCGCGGCCGTGGCCTTCTCCTGGGCGCCCTCGGGCGCGCGGTCGACCAGCGTCTGCACGGTCGAGCCCGCCATGCGCAGGCCGAGAGCCGCGATCAGCACGGCGACGGCGGCGGCGGCGGCCGCGTCGCCCCACCAGAAGCCGAGCCCGGCGAGAACCAGCCCCACGATCACGGCGGACGAGCCCATGACGTCGGAGGCGAAATGCAGCGCGTCAGCGGCCAGCGCCTGGCTCCTGGTCTCCTGCGCAGCGCGGTGCAGCGCGCGGGCGCGCCAGAGATTGACGGCGATGTCGATCACCAGCACGACGAAGGGCACGGCCGAAATGGTCGGCGGCGGGGTTCCCTCACGCAGCCGGCTATAGGCCTCGACCAGGATGCCGCCGGCGAGCACGTAGAGCAGGGCGGTAACGCCGAGCGCCGAGATGCTCTCCAGCTTGCCATGGCCATAATGGTGCTCCTCGTCCGCCGGCTTGTCGGACACCCGCACCACCGCCCAGGTGATGATGGTCGCGACCAGGTCGATCGAGGAATGCAGGGCTTCGGAGATTAGCGCCAGCGAGCCGATCGCGATCCCGACCACGAACTTGGCCGCCGCCATGCCGCCGCTGGCGAAGATCGAGATCGCGGCGACCGTGGTCTTGTTGGGCTGGGAGGTCATGGCGGGGATTTAGCAGTCCGCGGGTGAACATCAAGCCACGATCCACAGCTGTAGTCGCAAGTGACTTGCAGGAGCGAAGTCGTTGCGAATGCTTCCGAATTGAATGCTCGCTCATGCCACAAGCTCAGTCTCGTAGGGTGGGCAAAGGCGCAAAGCGCCGTGCCCACCGACAAGTGTCTCCTAATCAAACGCTTGTGGTGGGCACGCTTCGCTTTGCCACCCTACGAGACCGCCGATGCCTCACACTGTCACGACGATCTTCCCCAAATGCTTGTTCGCCTCCATGTGCTCGAAGGCCTTGTCGATGTCGTCGAACGCGAACACCTTGTCGATCGGCAGTTGCAGTTTTCGCGCTTCCACCGCACTCCAGATATCCTTCCGAACCTCCTCAAAAATCTCGCGGACCTCCTCGATGGTGCGGGTGCGGAAGGTGACGCCGACATAGTCGATGCGGCGGGCGGCGTGCAGGTCGAAATTGAAGTCGGCATGGGTGCCGCCGAGCCGGCCGACATTGACGATGCGGCCCTTGACCTTCGCTGCAGCGAGGTTCTGGTTGGCGACCTTGCCCGAGACCTGGTCGATGATGAGATCGACGCCTTCGCCGTTCGTTGCCTTCAGGACGTCGTCGACCCATTTCGGATCGGAGCTATCGACGGCGAGATCGGCGCCGTACTCCTTCAGCCGGCCGCGGCGGGTGGCGTCGGTCGACGAGCCGATCACGAGCTTTGCGCCCTTGAGCCTGGCGATCTGCATCGCCATCAAGCCGACGCCGGAGCTCGCGCCCTGGATCAGCACGGTCTGGCCCGCCTGCACGCCGCCGACGGTGACGATGGCGTTGTGCATGGTCGCGAGCGCGACGGGCAGGGTGGCCGCCTCCTCGAAATTCATGTTCGAGGGCGCGTGGAACAGGCGGCCGTGATCGGCCAGCGTATATTCGGCAAACGCGGCGCCGCCCGATCCCATGATGCGGTCACCGACCTTCACGCCCTTCGCATCCGGCCCGAGCTCGGCGACTTCGCCGGCCCATTCCATGCCGAGCACAGTGCCGACGCCGCCGGCCGCGCCGTGGGCGTGACCCTTGCGCATGCCGGTGTCGGCGCGGTTAAGGGCGCAGGCGCGGACGCGGACCAGCACCTGCGTGCCTTTAGGTTTTGGTTGAACGACGTCGGAAATCGTAGCGCCATCAGGGCCGTAGACGTAAGCCTTCATAAGTTGCTTTCTGGCATTTGACGAACTGGTTTAACCGGAGGCGGTGCTCTTCGCCTCTCCCCGCTTGCGGCGCGAGGGGAGCATACCTTCGCGGTGGCGGGCGCCGTGTTCAAATCACATCGGCGATCACTCCGCAGCCTGCGCCGCTGCGCCTGCAATCATTCCCTCCAGCCGGCCGCGGATGATCGCCTCTGCCTCGCGAACGATGCGGGAGACCAGCTCGGCGCAGCTCGGGATGTCCTGGATCAGGCCCTGCACCTGGCCGGCCGACCAGATCCCTTCGTCCGAATTCCCCGTCGCGTAGACCATCTTGCCGCGGGCACCGGCAACGAGCTCGCGGATGTCCTCGAACTTGGCGCCTTCCTTCTCCATCGCGACGACCTTGGTCGAGATCTCGTTTTTCGCGACGCGCGAGGTGTTGCGCATGGTGCGGAAGATCAGCTGGGTCTCGCGCTCGTCATTGGCGACGATCTTCTCCTTGATGAGCTGGTGGATCGGGCTTTCCTTGGTGGCCATGAAGCGCGTGCCCATGTTGATGCCGTCGGCACCGAGCGCCAGCGCGGCGACGAGGCCGCGGGCATCGGCAAAGCCGCCGGAGGCGATCATCGGGATCTTGACCTTGTTGGCGGCGGCCGGGATCAGGATCAGGCCGGGCGTGTCGTCCTCACCGGGGTGGCCGGCGCATTCGAAGCCGTCGATCGAGATGGCGTCGACGCCCATGCGTTCGGCCGAGAGCGCGTGGCGGACGCTGGTGCATTTGTGCACGACCTTGACGCCGTGCCTTTTGAACTCGTCGACATGCTCCTGCGGCTTGTTGCCGGCGGTCTCGACCACCTTGATCCCGCTCTCAATGATGGCGGCGCGGTATTCGGCATAAGGCGGCGGCTTGATCGCCGGCAGGATGGTGAGATTGACGCCGAACGGCTTGTCGGTGAGGTCGCGGCAGCGCGCGATCTCCTTGGTCAGGTCTTCCGGCGTCGGCTGGGTCAGCGCGGTGATGAAGCCGAGCGCCCCTGCGTTCGCGACCGCGGCGACCAGCTCGGCCCGCCCGACCCATTGCATGCCGCCCTGGACGATCGGATGCTCGACGCCGACGAGTTTGGTGAACCGTGTCTGCAACATGATCTGTTTCCCCCGCCGGTGTGGCGCTCCGTTATCGCGTGTTGGCGTCAGGATGCCGCCCGGGCCGGGAAATGTCTATTGTCGCGCCGTGCGGTGCAGGCGGGGCGATCATGCGACAGGTGAGGGGATTCCGCCGGGCGGATAATTGGGGTTTTAGATCCGTCGTCCTGAGGTGCGAGGCATGGGATGCAACGCGTCCCATGGGGAGCCTCGAAGGATGAGCGGCCACGCTGCGAGAGCCGGGCTGTCGCCCTTCGAGGCTTGCTCAGCGCCGCGATGCGCCGCAGAGCGCGCACCTCAGGGTGACGGTCAATAGATGAGTGCTCGCTGCTTCAACATCGTCATTGCGAGCGCAGCGAAGCAATCCAGGCCGCCTTTGCGGAGGGATTCTGGATTGCTTCGCTGCGCTCGCAATGACAGTGCTACGAGACTGGAGAGCTACTCCGCCGACAGCCGCACCATCAGGCGGCCGCCGTTCATTTCCTTGAGGCGGTTGACGAAGTTTTCCGGGCGCTGCCAGCGGTTGGGGACCTGCAGTCCCATGAATTCGGCGATGTCGCCGATGAAGCCGGTGCAGTTGGTGGTCTCGGCGTTCCACACCGGCGAGTTCGCCTGCAATTTCTTGATATACGCGAATACGCGCTTGGCGTCGGCCTCGTTGAGGTACACGCGATAGCTCGCGGTCAGATATTCCGGATCGAGATCGCCGTAGCTCGCGCCGGTCTCGGAGGGCACAAAGGTGAGGTGGCCGAGCACGTAAGCAAGCGTGTCGCCGGCGGGCGTGAGGCCCGCCACCTCGACCGCACGCTCGCTGGTCTTGCCGTACCAGACGAAGGCGTGGCCCCAGCTCGCGGCGGTTCGCGCCCGGAAATCGACGTAGTACGGACCTTTCTCCGCACGTGCGACGGGACGCCGCGTTGCTTGCGGCGCCGGTCGTGATGCGGTGTCGGTCGTAGCAAGCGCGTTCGCATCGGCAACGCGCTTGTTCGCTTCATGGGCCGAGGCCGAGGGCATCGTGCATGCGATCATGGCCGCGAGCGCGAAGCCCGCGAGGATGCAGGATCCGGATCGATCAGGTTTGTACGTCACGCTGTTGCCCCTCGACTCTCAGCCGCTCTACGCGAGATGCGTATCGTATTGCGCGTCAGTAACGCGCTGCGACCGGGCCGGGCGCCTTGCCGATCGGGGCCTTTCCAACCGGGCTCTTGCCGATCGGCATCTTGCCGATCGGAGCCTGCTCAGCCGGATAGACCGGCACGGGCTGGCGGCGCGGCAGATCCGCAGCGTTCGCAGCCGTCACCAGAGCAAGCGTTGCACCCAGAGCAATTACAATCTTCTTCACAGTTATACCCCTAGCAGGTTTGGTCCAAACACGGCGATGCCGTGCCCCCAGACACGCCTCACAGAAGGGCGGCCGAATGCGTCCAAGTTGCGGCAAGCGCGGGACATGTTGGCGGCATATGTCGGGCGCGCGGAGATGTGATGTGTATGGATGTTTCGGAGCTGCGTGACGGCTGTCCGTAGCCCGTAAGGATGGGTAGAGCGAAGCGAGGGGAGAGCGTGATCCCGGATGTCGCGTCGCTCATCCGGGCTACGGGACGGTGCCTGCCGCTACAGCCGAAACTCGTTGGTCAGCTCGCCGATGCCGTCGATCGCAACGGTCACGGTGTTCACCGGCTCTTTCATCACGCCGACGCCGACCGAGGTGCCGACGGCGATGAGGTCGCCGGGGAGCAGGGTCATGTCATGCGAGATCTTGCTGACCAGCTCCTGCGCGCTGAAGATCATGTCCGAGATCGGATAGTTCTGCCGCTCCGCGCCATTGAGGATGGTGCGGACCACGAGCTTGGCCGGATCGAGGCCGGTGGCGATAACGGGGCCGAACGGGCCGTAATCGTCGATGCCCTTGGCGCGGGCCCATTGCGGGAAGGTGGGGTCGCTGGTCAGGATGTCGTTGGCGGTGATGTCGTTGACGCAGGTGTAGCCGAAGATGAAGCTGTCCGCTTCGCCAGGGGAGACGCGGGCGCAGGTCCTGCCGATGACGATGCCGAGCTCGCCCTCATAGGTGGTCTTGCCGTCGTAATAAGAGGGACGGCGGATCACGGCACCGGGCGTCGTGATGCTGGTGGTGGCTTTCAGCAGATAGAGCGGCTCCGGCGGCTCGGGCTGGTTCAGCTTGGCCGCGAGCGCGTGGAAATTATTCCAGAGCGCGACGATCTTGCTGGGCACGCAGGGCGCGAGCAGCTCGACCTCGGACAGCGCCAGCCTCTGGCCGGTGGCAGCACTGCGGCCGAACATCTCGCCCTCGTGCACGCTGATGCCTGACGACGTCAGCGTGCCGAAGCCGGTCGCACCGGCGTGGCGGAAGCGCAGCCACTGTTTCATCTCGCCCGCCATCACGCCACCGCCAGTGCGCGAGGATCTGATGGTGTCGAGACGCCGTCATAGAGGCCGGCGATGCGAGCGCGCTGGGTCACCATCGCGAGCACCGAGTCGAGCGCGGGCGTGGCGATGCCGGTGAGGCGGCCCATCTCCTGCACCACGGTGACGAGCGGGTCGATCTCCATCGGGCGGCCGCGCTCGAGATCCTGCAGCATCGAGGTCTTGTGCGCGCCGACCTTGCGGGCGCCCTCGATGCGGCGCTCGACATCGACGCGGAATTTGACCCCGAAGGTCTCGGCGATGGCCTGCGTCTCCACCATGATCGCGCGCGACAGCGCGCGCGTGGCCGGATCGGTGCAGATCACGTCGAGCGTTGCATGGGTCAGCGCGCTGATCGGATTGAAGCAGACATTGCCCCACAGCTTCAGCCAAATCTCGTCACGGATGCGGTCGAGCACCGGGGCTTTCAGCCCGGCTGCGACGAAGAGATCGGCGAGGCGCTGCACGTCCGGCGTGATCTCGCCCGAGGGCTCGCCGAGCGGGAAATTGTTGCCGTAGACGTGGCGGATCACGCCGGGCGCCTCGATCTCGGTGGCGGGATAGACGATGCAGCCGATGGCGCGCTCGGCGCCGATTTCGCGCCACTGCCGGCCGCCGGGATCGATGCTCTCCAGCGTCGAATTCTCGTATTGGCCGCCATGCTTGTAGAAGTACCAATAGGGGATGCCGTTGACCGCGGTGACGATGCGGGTGTGCGGTCCCAAGAGCGGCTGCATCTTCTCGATCACGCCGGTGATCGAATGCGCCTTCAGCGTGATGATGATGTAATCCTGCACGCCGAGCTCGGCGGGATCGTCGGTGCAGCGCGGATGTACGGTGTGCTTCTCCTCGCCCGCGAGCAGCGTGAGGCCGCGCTCGCGCATCGCGGCAAGGTGCGCGCCGCGTGCCACCAGGCTGATATCGGCGCCCGCGCGCGCGAGCTGAACCCCGAGATAACCGCCGATCGCGCCGGCGCCGTAGATGCAGATCTTCATGAAGTCCTCGCGAAGGAGCAGAAGCCGGAATTTGGGACGAAAGATCCGGTCCGGCTCGGAAGCATCCGAGCCGGGGCCGGTAGTCGCAGGGGAAGGCTTGCCGCTTTAGGCGGCTTGCGGCGTCGAGTTGGTGGCCTCGTCAACGGCAGCGGCGATGTCGCGCATGCTGATGACCGAGACGAGGCTGTAATCGTCGATCACGGGCAAATGGCGGATGTGATGACGGTTCATCAGATGACGAACGTGCTCGATCGTATCGCTCGAGGTGCAGGAGACGAGCTGCTGTACCGAGACCAGCTGCGAGACCTTGACGTTGACGGCAGCCGCACCGTGCTCGGCGATGGCGCGCACCACGTCACGCTCGGTGAACATGCCGACCGCGGTGTTGCCTTCCGAGCGGACCACGTCCTTCACCACCAGCGCGCTGATGTTGTTGGCGCGCATCAGCTTGGCGGCGATACCCACCGTTTCGTTCATTCGAACCGTGACAACGCGCGGCGTCTTCTTGCGCAGAATGTCTCCGACCAGCATTGCAACCTCCCTCGGTGAATGACAGGAGAAGTGTGGTATACATAATGCCAACCGTCAAGCGCTGGATTTGTCTGATCCGAAAAATCTTGCGGCAGTAATGCTGACGTTTGCCGCGGGCCAAAAAGAAAGGGGCGCACCGCTGCGCCCCTTCTCAAGCCCTGCAAAACGTGTTGGTGGCTTTACGCCGTCTCGGTCTTGGCATTGCCGGGTGCGGTGTCAGCGCTCTCGGCTTCCTTGCCGAGGATGAAGGAGCGGCGCAGCGGCTTGATCACGAACAGCGCCATCAGCGCCGCCGTCGCGTTCAGCGCCACTGCGACCACGAACACGGCCTTCCAGCCATAAGCAGTCGAGATCACGCTCGCGAGCGGGACCAGCAGGGATGCCGTACCCTTGGCGGTGTAGAGCATGCCGTTGTTGGTGGTCGCGAACTTCGAGCCGAAGGTGTCGCCGCAGGTCGCGGGGAATAGCGAGTAGATCTCGCCGAACACGCCGAAATAGATCGCGGTGGCGAGCACGAAGACGACGGGTACGTGACCATAGGCCGACAGCGCCAGCAGCATCACCGCCGCCGTGCCGAAGGCGATGAACATGGTGGGCTCGCGGCCGATCGTGTCGGAGACCCAGCCGAAGAACGGACGTCCGAACCCGTCGAAGATGCGGTCGAGCGAGATCGCGAAGGTCAGTGCCGCCATCTGGAAGCCGGCGAGGGTGACCGGCGTGTCGGCGATCTTGAAGTCGTGCGCGATCGGGGCGATCTGCGCCGCGGTCATCAGGCCGCCGGAAGCGACCATGACGAAAACGAGATACATCACCCAGAAAATAGGGGTCCGCAGCACCTGCGGCGGGGTGAAGTCGATCTTGGTCTGCGGCAAATTGAGCTGCTTCTTCTTCGGCGGGATCGAGATCCGCGGCGGCTGGATGAAGAAGGCGAGCACGAACACGATCAGGCCCTGGCCGATGCCGAAGGTGAGGAACGCGTGCTGATAGCCGCTCGAAACGATCATGCTCGCGATCGGCACGATGGTGAGCGCGGCGCCGGCGCCGAAGCCGGCGGCGGTCGCACCCGCTGCGAGGCCGCGGCGATCGGGAAACCATTTCAGCGCGTTGCCGACGCAGGTGCCGTACACCGCGCCCGCGCCCATGCCGCCAATGATCGCGGCGGCGTAGAGCAGGGTGAGGCTATCGGCGTAGGAGTTGAGAATCCACGAGAGCGCGATCATCGCGCCGCCGAACATGACCACGATGCGTGGGCCGTATTTGTCGACGAACCAGGCTTCGACCGGCACCAGCCAGGTCTCGGTGACCACGAAGATGGTGAAAGCGAGCTGGATCGCGGCGCGCCCCCAATGATGGGCCGCATCGATCGGATCGACGAAGAGCGTCCAGCCGTATTGTAGATTGGCGATCATCGCCATGCAGACGATGCCCATCACGAGCTGGAGCCAGCGGAAACCGGTGCGAAGAGGCGCGGCCGTGACGGCGCCGTCCAAGCTGGAAATCATCAAGAACCTCCCAACGCGCTGATTGACCGCGACGTGGGATTGCAAGATGACCCAGTGTCGCAAATGTTGTGGCTTATCGTCGCAAGCGCGGCGCGGAGCTTGGTATACCATATTCCAGATTGCAAGCCTTATCTTGGCTCCCCGTTCAACAAAATGCGCGGGTTCCAGCCGCTCTCCAGGGATCCACAGTGTCTTCGCATCAAACGAAAACGCCCGGCCGTGAGGCCGGGCGTCATGCTCAGCGAACTGTGGTGGAGCGGGTCAGACGGTCGATTTTGCGACCACGACCTTGCGCCAGGGCTTGAGCAGCACGATCGCCAGCAGCGAGGCCAGGATGTTGGCGCCTGCCGCGATGATGAACACGCTGTCCCAGGTGCCCGACGACTGCTGCATGTAATTGGCGATCGGCACCAGCAGCGCGGCGGTGCCCTTCGCGGTGTAGAGCAGGCCGGCATTGGTGGTCGCGAACTTGGCGCCGAACGTGTCGGTGCAGGTCGAGGGGAACAGCGAGTAGATCTCACCCCAGGCGAAGAACACGAAGCCCGAGAGCAGCACGAACCAGATCGGATCGTGGCCCCAGAGGTAAAGAAACCAGATGCCGATCCCTTCCATGCCGAAGGCGATGAACATCGTGTTCTCGCGGCCGATCATGTCGGAGATCCAGCCGAAGAACGGACGCGTCAGGCCGTTGAGCACGCGGTCGATCGTCGCCGCGAAGGTCACCGCCGTCATCGTCACCGCCATCAGCGTGACCGGCACGTTGTCGACCTTCCAGTCGGCCGCGATCGGCTTCAGGTTTGCCGTCACCATGAGGCCGCCGGCGCCGACGATCACGAACATGAAGTACATCAGCCAGAAGATCGGCTGACGCAGCACCTCGGTCGGCTGGTAGTTGCGCCGGGACTGGAGCAGCGCGGCATTGACCACTACGTTCGGCACCTGGCCCGATTTCGGCGCCAGCAGGAAGAAGGCGAGCAGGCAGATGATGATGCCTTGCCCGAGGCCGAAATAGAGGAAGGTGGTCTGGAAGCCACTGTCCTTGATCATGGCCTGGATCGGCGCGACGGTCAGCGCAGAGCCTGCACCGAAGCCTGCGGCCGTGATGCCCGCGGCAAGACCGCGCTTGTCCGGAAACCACTTCAGCGCGTTGCCGACGCAGGTGCCGTAGACGCCGCCGGCGCCGATGCCCGCGATGATCATGCCGAGATAGTAGCCGTTGAGCGTTGTCGCCTGCGCGTTGATCGCCCAGCCGATGGCACAGAGCACGCCGCCGACCAGCACCACGATACGCGGGCCGTATTTGTCGACGAACCAACCTTCGACCGGCACGAGCCAGGTCTCGAACAAAACGAACAGGGTGAAGGCCCATTGAATCGAGGCGCGATCCCAGCCGAACTTCTTCTGGATGTCGGGGACGAAGAACGTCCAGCCGTATTGATAGTTGGCAATCATCACCATCGCGCCTACGCCGATGGCCAATTGCGCCCAGCGATAAGCATCGCTGACGCGCGCGGCACTTGGGGCCGCTGTTGACTGCACCATGTCCGTCATAAAAACCCTCCCGAACGCGCCAATCATTTTTATGCATGCGCTGCCCGCATCCTGGTATTCATTATGCCAAGATTCAAGCGAAGGACTGGAGGTGCGGCGAAATATCGCGGGAGTCGTTCACATGCGCGATGGCGGAGGAATTGTAAAGCCCAAAACGCTGCGGCGTAACCGCGACGGCGGCGACCGGGTCAATTCAACAGATTGATTCCGTGAGAGATTTTCGTATTTGCGCAAAGCCGCAAAGAACTGCCCGCAAACCCGCTCCGCTCGGGCTTTTAGGCTGCCTATGGGGGCGTGCGCTGCCCGCACGGCCCGAGGCACGGGCGTTCGGGGACCGCCTATTTCCTGGAATTCTTTATTCCAGAAGCCTAGTGCGGAGAGATTCGGCCTTCGCTTTTTGGCGCGGATTGCGCCGGCGGCGCGCCTCGCGCCATCGACGTGCGCAGGCGGCTGTAGCCTTGCTGGATCGCGGACCAGAACAGGGCGACCAGACCGAGCGCCATGATGGTGCTGACGAGGCCGTTGGAGAAGAACACGCCGAGCGAGCCCTGCGATCCCAGCAGCGACTGGCGGAAGGCTTCCTCCGCCTTGTCGCCGAGCACGATGGCGAGCACCAGCGGCGCGAGCGGGTAGTTGCACTTCTTCAGGAGATAGCCGAGCACGCCGAACACCAACATCAGCATCACGTCGAAGGTGCTGTTGTGCACCGAATAGGCGCCGATCGCACAGAGCACCAGGATGAGCGGCGCGATGATGCCGAAGGGCACGCGGAGGATCGCGGCGAAGATCGGCACGCAGGTGAGCACGACGACGAGGCCGGCGAGATTGCCGAGATACATCGACGCGATCAGGCCCCAGACGAACTCCTTCTGCTCGACGAACAGCATGGGGCCGGGCTGCAGGCCCCAGATCAACAAGCCGCCAAGCAGGACGGCGGCAGTCGGGGAGCCCGGCACTCCGAGCGACAGCATCGGCAGCAGCGCCGAGGTGCCGGCGGCATGTGCGGCCGTCTCCGGCGCGATCACGCCTTCGATCTCGCCCCTGCCGAAATTGTTGCCGCGTCGCGCCAGGCGCTTGGCGATGCCGTAGCTCATGAAGGATGCGGGCGTAGCGCCAGCGGGCGTGACGCCCATCCAGCACCCGATCAGGCAGGAGCGCAGCGAGGTCATCCAGTAGGAGGGTAATTCTCGCCAGGTCTGAAGCACGACCCGAAGGTTGATGGTGGCGTTGCCGCCGCGGAAAGCCAGCCCTTCCTCCATGGTCAGCAGGATCTCGCCGATGCCGAACAGGCCGATCACGGCGATCAGGAAGTCGAATCCGTTGAGCAACTCGGTGACGCCGAAGGTCAGCCGCAACTGTCCCGTGATCGAGTCGAGGCCGACCGCCGCGAGCGCAAAGCCCATCATCATCGCCGCGATGGTCTTGAACGGCGGCTCCTTGCTGAGGCCGACGAAGCTGCAGAAGGCGAGGAAGTACACCGCGAACTTCTCCGCCGGACCAAATCGCAGCGCAAAGCCCGCGACGAGGGGCGCGACGAGCGTGATCATGATGACGGCAAACAATGCGCCCACGAAGGAGGAGGTGAAGGCGGCGGTCAGGGCTTCGCCGGGTTTGCCCTGTTGCGCCATCGGATAGCCGTCGAACGTGGTCGCCACGGACCAGGGCTCGCCGGGTATGTTGAACAGGATCGAGGTGATGGCGCCGCCGAACAATGCGCCCCAATAGATGCAGGACAACATGATGATCGCCGATGTCGGCGGCATGCTGAAGGTCAGGGGAAGGAGGATCGCCACGCCGTTGGCGCCGCCGAGTCCCGGAAGCACGCCGATGATGACACCGAGCGTGATGCCGATGATCATCAGCATGATGTTGTAGGGCTGCAGGGCGACCGCGAAGCCGTGAAACAAATTGGCCAACTCTTCCATATCGGTATGTCCTGCAGCAATAACGGATGGCGGCGCGGCTCTTACAGGCCGAGCCATTCCTCGAATGGACCCTTGGGCAGCGGGACCAGGAACCAGCGCTCGAAAACAAGATAGGTCAGAACCGGCATGCCGATCGCCACTGCGATGGTCGTCAGCCAGCGATAGCCGCCGAGCCAGCGCATGAACCAGCCAATGAAGACCATCGAGGCGACGTAGAGGCCGATGAACGGCATCGAGCCGACATAGATCGCGGTGGGCACGACGACGCTCATGACCTGGCGAAGCTGTCCCCATGTTGCGAACAGCCGGCCGTCGCCGTCGCGTCGCGCGCTCCAGAGGTTGATGACGCTTGCGCCGACGATGATGGCGCCGACATAGAAGGGGAAGAAGCCGGCACGCGGGCCTTCCGCGCCCCAGTTGATGCCGGCCTTCAGGCTGCCGAAGATCACGACCAGGCCGAAGGCGCCGATCAATAGCGCCATGCCGATTTCCAGCGTCTTGTGTGCGGGGCCGGATTCGGATCCGGATTGTTCAGTCATGTGACCTCCAGGCGGACGCAGTCTTTCGCGGTCGCGGCAGACGGGAGGACGACCAGCGTCCTAGCCGTCGTCGATGTCGCGGGTCAGTTTCCCGATGCGAGGAAGCCGGCTTCCTTCATCAAGCCTTGGTGGCGCTTCTCCTCGGCCTCGACCCACTTCGCGTATTCGGCTCCGGTCAGGAATGTCGTGTTGAAGGCGCCGTTCTTCATGAAATCCTGCCATTCCGGCGTGGCGCGGACCTTCTTGAACAGCTCGACGTAGTATTCGATCTGATCCTTCGTGGCCTTGGGCGACATGAAGATGCCGCGCAACATCAGATATTCCATCGCCAGGCCCTGCGACTTGCAGGTCGGAATATCCTTCCAGGCCTTGCCCTCGGCGATCGGCTCGTCATAGGCCATCGGCTGGGCGTCGAAGACGCAGAGCGGACGGAGCTTGCCGCCGCGCCATTGCGCGACCGCTTCGATCGGATTGTTGACGGTCGAATCGACGTGATTGCCGACGAGCTGAACGGCAACTTCGCCACCGCCCTTGTACGGAATGTAGGTGAACTTCGAGTCGATCGCCTTCTCGATGCCGACCGTGATGATCTGGTCTTCCTGCTTGGAGCCGGTGCCGCCCATCTTGAATGAGCCGGGCGGCGCTTTCTTCACGGCGTCGACGTAGTCCTTGACGGTGTTGTACGGCTTCTCTGCATTCACCCAGAGCACGAATTCATCGAGCGCCAGCATCGCCACCGGGCTCAAATCCTTCCAGTTGAACGGAATCCCCGTTGCCAGCGGTGTCGTAAACAGGTTCGACAGCGTGATGATGATCTTGTGAGGATTGCCCGACGACGTCTTCACATCCAGGAAGCCTTCGCCCCCTGCGCCGCCGGCCTTGTTGATGACGACCAGCGGCTGCTTCATCAGATTGTGCTTGGTGACGATGCCCTGGATGGTGCGCGCCATCTGATCGGCGCCGCCGCCGGTGCCCGCGGGCACGATGAACTCGACCGGACGGACCGGCTCCCAGGCAGCACGGCTTGTGGTGCTGTTGGCGCACGACATCGCGATTGCCGCCAAAGCGACATTCAGAACGAATGGCTTCATGTTTCTCTCCCTGTCGAACCTCGAACGCAGCCGCTCTTTGTCGGCTTGCGTCAGCCCATCTTGATTCACATGCCCTGGGGTCACCCTTGCGGTCGATCTCCCATGGCAGTCCCGATAGAAACTCTATGAGCAGGGACAACGCGCGGCATCCGCTCCTTTCGGCTAAGGCTCCGCCAAGTTCGCGGCACGCGTCTCCCCTCGGCCGTTCCCGTTCCGCGTTATGTTTCCCCGTCTTACACCTTTGATTGTGAAACCGTTCTTGGTTCCCGAATGGTATGCGAGATGCCAGCGGGCAAACAATTGGATGGGCGGGTCACGTCGGCGGACCAATCGTCGCAGATGCGGTCGCGAGCGGGGGCGAGGCCGCAAAAGAAAATGGCCCCGACATGCGGGGCCATTTGATCAAACGCAGCTTTTGCGGGTTTGCCAGCCCGCCGTTCGGCGGGGCGGGCAAGGCCTTGTTTACAGGCCGAAACGCGGCAGGTCGCCGTTGTGATTCGAAATCTCGGCGCTCGCCATCAGGAGGCTGTCGATCGCGGCCATCAGGCGGGCGAACAGCGAGGAGGAGGGGGCGAGAGCAACGGAAGCGGTCTTGGACATCGGAAATCCCTTTCTTGAGAACAGTCAATCTTGCTGTCTCATTTCGAGGGGCAATCTATGTATACCAGATGCCAGTGTCCATGCTCTTGTTTGCATAGCAGCACGCAACCTCTCGCATTGCAGCATAATGCCGGGTTAACGGGGGCATTTCGGACATAAAGTTGCCGGCGCGGCGGGAAGTTGGGTCGTTTCATCGCTGAAACGTGAGAAAAGCGGGCTGAAACTCCGGCTGGAAGCGGAAATCTCGCAAACAATCGACGCCGGGTTCCGGCCGCACTGCAACAGGCAAGCCCTTGGCACGGCCATGCAAAGCGGCTAGTGGTCCGCCCCCTTATCCCAATCAACTGTCAGAGTGGTTCATGTCGAGCGCCTCGCCCGCCGTCTCGATCGGCATCGATTTTGGGACCAGCAATACGGTCGTCGCGCTCGCGGCGGACGACCGCCGGGTCGAGGCCATCCGCTTCGATCACGGCGGTCAGCGCCACAGCGTCTTCGTGTCGGCGCTGTGCTTCTGGGAGGACCGCCCGGGAGCCGGCGCTCAGGCCGAGGGAGGGCCGTGGGCGATCGAGCAATTTCTCGAAGGACGCCACGTCTACCGCTTCCTCCAGTCGTTCAAGACGTTTGCGGCGAGCAGCAGCTTCAACACCACCCAGGTGTTCCGGCAGCGCTACAAGTTCGAGGATATCTTGGCGGCGTTCCTGCGGACGCTGGCGCGCCGTGGTGGGGACCGGTTCGGCTTCGAGGCCGCAAACATCACGGTCGGCCGCCCGGTGCGCTTTGCTGGCGGCAATCCCGACGAGGCGCTGGCAATGCAGCGCTATCGGGCCGCGTTCGAGCGCCTCGGCGCCGGCCACGCCCGCTATGTCTACGAGCCCGTGGGCGCGGCGTTCTCCTTCGCCCGCCGGCTGGAGCGCGATGCCACCGTGCTGGTCGCCGATTTCGGCGGCGGCACCAGCGATTTCTCCGTGATGCGTTTCTCGCGCGCGGGCGGCAGCCTTCGCGCCGAGCCGCTGGGACACGCCGGCATCGGCATCGCCGGCGACACGTTCGATTACCGTATCGTCGACCATGTCGTCTCGCCGCGCCTCGGCAAGGGCTCCAGCTTCCGCTCGTTCGATAAGGTGCTGCCGGTCCCCAGCGGTCACTACACCAACCTCGCGCGCTGGCATCAACTCGCAATGATGAAGAGCAACGGCGATTTGCGCGAGCTCCGCGAGCTTGCGCGCACCGCGCTGAAGCCGGAACTACTCGAGGATTTCATCACCATCGTCGATCTCGACCTCGGCTTTGCGCTCTACCGCGCGGTGTCCGACGCCAAGGTCGCGCTGTCGGCGCAGGACCAGGTGGACTTCCGCTTCAAAGGCGGCGGCGTCGACATCGGCGCGACCATCACACGGAAGAATTTCGAATCCTGGATCGCCGACGACATCGCCCGGTTGGGAGCCACCGTCGACAAGGTGCTGGGCGAGGCCCGCATCACCGCGCGCGAGGTGGAGAAGGTGTTCTTGACCGGCGGCACGTCCTTCGTGCCCGCCGTCCGAAAGCTGTTCGCCGAGCGGTTCGGCAACGAACGGCTGATGTCGGGCGACCAGTTCGAGTCGATCGCGTACGGGCTCGCGCTGATCGGACATAGTCCTGACCCGGACCGATGGACGGCAGGCGGCGGGCTCGCGAAGGAGGGCGCCTAACGATCGTTCGCAATGGTCGAATCTGCTTCGCTGGCAGCCGCAGTTCAATGGGGCTGTGTAGATATCTGCAGACTCGATGTGGGTTGTTCTCTCGGAGAGTTCCCCATTCTCCGTCATTGCGAGCGCAGCGAAGCAATCCAGAATCGTTCTGCGGAGGGACTCTGGATTGCTTCGCTGCGCTCGCAATGACGATGCGGGGAATTCTGCGCATTTGGTCGAACAGTGCCGTAGGGTGCGCAAAGGCGCGGAGCGCCGTGCCCACCATTTTTCCGGGTTGAGAGAGCATTGGTGGGCACGCTGCGCTTTGCCCACCCTACAATACTCATGTCGTCGCTATTGATTGATCTCCGGCTCGACGAGCCGGGCCAGGTTGCGTAGCGATTCCTGCCAGCCGAGATAACAGGCCTCCGGCGGGATGACGTCGGGGATGCCGGCCTGCGTGATGTCGAGTTCGGTGCCGACCGAGACCTTCTTCAGCGTCACGGTCACCTCGATCAGGCCCGGCAAGTTGGGATCGTCGAACTTGTCGGTGTAGCGGATGCGTTGGCCGGGCACGAGCTCGACATATTCACCGCCGAACGAATGGCCGTTGCCTGTGGTGAAATTCCGGAACGACATCTTGAACGTGCCCCCGACCTTGGGCTCGAAATGATGCACGGTGCAGGTGAAGCCGTTCGGCGGAAGCCATTTCGCCATTGCATCGGCCTCCAGGAAGGCGCGATAGACTTTCTCCGGGCTGGTGGCCAGGACGCGGTGCAGGCGGATCGTGCTGGGCATGGTTGTTATCCTCAGTAATTGATGGGCCCGAGTTTGGCGTCTATGGCCCATTCATGTCACGAGGACGACGGGGAAGCTGCCGATCCGACAGGGGAACTCGGATTTTTTTTGGTCGAGTCTTGTTCGGCCGGATTGCTAAGCATGATGGGATGAGGCTTGATCGCCGCCGCGACGGAGGTGCTTCGCCTCTCCCGCTTGCGGGAGAGGCCGACGCGCTCGCAGAGCGCGGCGGGTGAGGGCTCTTGCCACCCAGGGACAGCCTCCGCATTTCTCGACAATCCCGCTGCGGAGATATCCCCACCCAGCCGTCCCCCGCAAGCGGGAGAGGGAGCCGAGTCCCGACGCCGAAGCATCATTCGCACCATATGCGATAGCCCTCCCTTTTTGCGGACAGTTTGCCTCAACGCCAATAGCGGCGAAGGTGTGCCCGCGTGACAAGCTGAGCCACAATTCCGCTATCGTTCCTCGTTCAACTCCTGCGCGAAATCACGGGGCTTCCGTTGCGCAGCACGCTTTGGGCTTTCGTCGTCACGCTCTGTTGTCTTGGCTCGCCCGCACAGGCCGCAGGCATTCAGCTCCTCGAGACCGATCCGGCGCTGTCGGGCGCGATCTGGTATCCGTGCGCGGCAGAGCCGACGCATGTGGCGCTTGGCAGGCTTTCAGTGCCCACGGTCGATTGGCTGGAGGGAGCGAAGGACTGTCCCGTCACGGGGACCAAACTGCCACTGGTTATCGTCTCCCATGGAAATAGCGGCTACTTCGCCCTTCACCTCGACATCATAGAAGCGCTGGCAAACGCCGGCTTTGTCGTCGCGGCGATCAACCATCCAGGCAACAACACCAACGACATGTCGGAGCGCGGGATGTCGGTCTGGGCATCGCGTCCAGCACATATGGTCCGCCTGCTGGATTTCATGCTGCACGAATGGAAGGACAGGGCCGCTATCGATCCCGTCAAGGTTGGCTTGTTCGGCTTCTCTCTGGGCGGCTTTACCGGACTGGTTCTGGTCGGCGGTCAGCCCGATTTTCGCAGGTTTACCCCCAATTGTAAGCAAGAGAACAAATCGACGGTCTGCGAGCAACTGCGCGCTGGCGAGATTCCTCCCGACCCGCCACACGATGCCCGGATCAAGGCCGCAGTGATCGTCGATCCTGCTGTGAGTTTTTCATTCACACCCGAAAATCTGGCGGGCATCGGAATCCCGCTGCAGGTCTGGCGATCCGAACTGGGGGGAGGAGGCGTCAATGCGACCGGCGTCGCATACGTAACCCGTAGTCTGCCAGGCAAGCCTGATATTCACGTGGCTGGGGCCGGTCACTACGCATTTCTGCCACCCTGCACGACGGAGCTCGCAGCATTGAGGCCGCAGGTGTGCTCGGATCCTGAAGGCTTTGATCGGGCGGCCTTTCACCGCGAGTTCGACGCGGCTGTAGTGAAGTTCTTCCGTGAGCAGCTCGCTGGCGGAGGTCACTGAGCATTGAGTTCGGGGAGGCGAGGGTGAGACGACTTGGCTGTGTGATGGGCGTGCTTGGGCTTCTGCTGTCTCCGGCTGCGGCCGATCCCGCGCTGCCGGGCCTCGTTCGCGAAGATCGGCTGATCTCGGTCACGCGCTCCGATGGCAGCGAGGTCAAGCTGGAGACCATGATCGTTCGCCCGGACCGGCCCGGGCGCTTTCCGCTGGTTCTGCTGATTCACGGTACAAATCCTGCCACCGGGCAAGCGTTTCGCGCGGCCGCAGCGCGACAATCGCCAGTCGATCTTCTCAATCCTGCCGTCGCGTTTGCACAGCATGGTTATGTCGTCGCATCGATCATGCGTCGGGGTTTCGGTCGTTCAGAGGGACCGTTTGCCGAGGCACTTTCCGGACCATGCGATGATCGGGACTATCTAGCCGTTGGGCGGATCGCGGCTGAAGACGTTACCGGCGCTGTTGCCACGCTTCGTGGTGAGCCCTGGGTCGAGCCCGATCGGGTCCTGCTAATGGGACATTCGACGGGGGGCTTTGCGGTGACGGCCGCGGCGGCAAGCAATCCTGCCGGCGTCATCGGCGTCCTCAATTTCGAGGGTGCTCACAGCTCGGTCCCGGGTCGCGCTTGCAGCCCGGATCATCTCGTGGCGGACGCCGGCATCTTTGGCCGCACTGCGCGAATTCCGGCGTTGTGGATTTATTCGGAAAATGATCAGAGCGCTCCACCAGCTCTGGCTCGTCGCATGTTCGCTGCCTACGTGGCCTCCGGCGCGTCAGCTCAGTTGCAGGTTCTTCCGCCCTTCGGTGTCGACGGACATGCCATGCTGCCGATGGGTCCCGCCGACATCTGGTGGCCTGCGGTGGAGAACTTCCTGACCCGGTTGCGGCTGCCGACCTCGCTGGTTGTCGAATTGCCTCCACCCGCCGCGATTCCGGCGCCGACGCCCCTCAACGCTGCGTGCACGATGTATTTCGATGCTTATGTGAAGGCGTGGACCGACATCAAGGCATATGCCTGGAATCGGGAAGGTCATTGTTCGTCAATTACCTCCACCCAGCGAACGGTCGACGATGCGAAGACCGAGGCGATGCGCCAATGCGTGGCCGCATGGAAAGAATGCTCGCTCTATGCGGTCGGACAGACGCTGGCGCCCGGTTAGCATTCAAAAAGAAAGTGCCGCCGAAACGGCGGCCCTTGATCGATGTGAACCGCCTACTCCGCGGCCTGCTTCTGCGGCAGGCCGTCCTGACGGGAACACCTCGCCGTCGTCAAGGCGCCTTTCCAGTTCTGGCGATCGCAGTTCGGCGCCTCCCGGCTGTCGGTAGGGCTATCGCATATGGCGTGAATAATGCTTCGGCATCGGCAGTGGGCTCCCTCTCCCGCTTGCGGGGGAGGGCTGGGATGGGGGTGCCTCCGCGTCGGGATTGTCGAGAATTGCGGAGGCGATGCCGGTGCGGTGAGAGCCCTCACCCGCCGCGCTCGGGACGATGCTTCGCATCGCCCGGACGCGTCGGCCTCTCCCGCAAGCGGGAGAGGCGGAGCAAACTCGCGGGTGGTCCCCGCGAAATGCATATGCGATAGCCCTACGGCTGTCGGGGACGGTTCTGGCACGTCGCGCGTCGCGGAGGGGCTGCCGTTTCGATGCAACTCGCCCAGTGGAGAGCTGGTCCACAACGCTGCTATTTGGAGTGGCTCTTGAGCTTGGCCTCGCGGGCTAATCGCTCCGCTTTCAGTCGTTCGCGATTCTCGTGGAAGGATTGCTGGTCCTTCGCATAGTCACTCATCGGTTTTTGGGTTTTGACGGGCTTGAACGCCTTGTTGGCTTCGCGCCTGGCGCGATCAGACGATTGATCTCTCAACATTTCGACCTCGATTTGATCAACGAGCGTGGTCCGGACGACTGCCGAATGCAATTGCCTCCGGCGCCTACGCTGACGGGATTGATACCCTCCGGGCGAGACGGCGGCCAAGTCTTCAGCGTTGGACAGATCTCTTGCGAGGCGCTCAGTCACTCGCCGGAAGGAGGCGCGCCCGCACTTCCGAGAGCGCACCGGTCAGGAGAATAACCGTGGGTCATCGTATCGGTTCCTCCAGACCAATGTTAATTCAACGTCGGCTGGTCGAACATTCCCCGGGGCCAACGCCAAGACGCTGCAGCTGCTCGGCGCAGTCGTTCTGGACATTCGCAGTGTCGCTTCAGACGATAGCAAAGGGCGGGTAAAGGGCACAAGCTCGTTGCCGAGCCTGGCATCCGTATCTTTGGACCTTGGCACAATACCCCTGTTTTGCCCGACGCGTCAAAGAGAATTTCGTAAAATCAGTAATCCCTTTTAGCCCAAGGAGTTAGCTACTGTGCATGGGGTTGTTTTTCGACTTTTTAGTTGGGGCCCTCTGACGGCAGGTGTTCTCATGCAAAAAGAGCCGCCCCTTCGGGCGGCCCTCTCGCGTCAGAGTGCTTTCACTTACTCCGCGGCCTGCTTCTGCGGCGGATCGAGTGCGCCGGACTTGTGGATCTCGGCGACCTGGTGGTCGCTGAAGCCGAGCACCGAGCGCAGGATCTCGTCGGTGTGCTCGCCGAGCAGCGGGGAGCGCTGCACGTCGCTCGGGCTATCCGACAGCTTGATCGGGTTGCCGACCGAGATGTACTTGCCGCGGGTCGGGTGATCGACCTCGACAACGGTGCCGGTCGCGCGCAGCGACTGGTCCTCGGCGATCTCCTTCATCGACAGGATCGGGCCGCAGGGGATGTCGTCCTTGTTGAGGATTTCCATCGCCTCGAACTTGGTCTTGGTCATCGTCCACTGTTCGATGCGCGCGAAGATCTCGTTGAGGCGCGGCAGGCGGGCCGGGGGCTTGGCGTAGTTCGGATCGGTCTTCCAGGTGGGTTCGCCGATCACGTCGCAGATCTTCTCCCAGACCGGGGCCTGGGTGATGAAGTAGATGTAGGCGTTGGGATCGGTCTCCCAGCCCTTGCACTTCAGGATGCGGCCGGGCTGGCCACCGCCGGAATCGTTGCCGGCGCGCGGCACGGCATCGCCGAACGGAATGCCTTCGCCGAACTGGCTGTATTCCTTGAGCGGGCCGTGGGCGAGGCGCTGCTGGTCGCGCAGCTTGACGCGGGCGAGGTTGAGCACGCCGTCCTGCATCGCGGCGGTGACCTTCTGGCCCTTGCCGGAATGCGTGCGCTGGTAGAGCGCGGTGACGATGCCGAGCGCCAGGTGCAGGCCGGTGCCGCTGTCGCCGATCTGCGCGCCGGTGACGAGCGGCAGACCGTCGCGGAAGCCGGTGGTGGAGGCGGCGCCGCCGGTGCACTGGGCGACGTTCTCATAGACCTTGCAGTCTTCGTAGGGGCCGGGGCCGAAGCCCTTGATCGAGGCAACGATCATCTTGGGGTTGATCGCCTGGATCTTCTCCCAGGGGAAGCCCATGCGGTCGAGCACGCCGGGGCCGAAGTTTTCCACCAGCACGTCGCACTTCTTGATCAGCTCGGTGAGGACTTCCTTGCCCTTGGGGTTCTTGGTGTCGAGCGTGATCGAGCGCTTGTTGTGGTTGAGCATGGTGAAATACAGGCTGTCCACGTTCGGGATGTCCTGCAGCTGACCGCGGGTGATGTCACCGACGCCCGGACGTTCCACCTTGATCACGTCGGCGCCGAACCAGGCCAGCAGCTGCGTGCAGGTCGGTCCGGACTGGACGTGGGTGAAGTCGAGAATGCGAACGCCCTTGAGCGCTTTAGTCATCGTATTGCTCCTGTTACCACTCTGTTTCCGTCATGCCCGCGAAGGCGGGCATCCAGTATTCGCTGTCGTTTCGGTTCGGCTCAGTGCTCGCCACAATGGGTGGTCCGGCGAATACTGGATTCCCCGCCTGGGCGGGGATTGACCCGGAGTTACTTCTTCTTCTGCAGAACGCTCTGCGGATTGAGGTTGCCGATGCGGCCGCTCTCCGAGCCTGCGGCCGGATCGATCACGGCGTTGATGAGCGTCGGCTTGCCGGAGGTCATCGCCTCGTTGACCGCGCGCTTCAGTTCATCCGGCGAGGTCGCGTTGACGCCGACGCCGCCGAAGGCTTCCATCATCTTGTCGTAGCGCGCGCCCTTGACGAATACCGTCGTCGCCGGGTCCGAGTTGGCGCCGTTGACGTCGGTGCCGCGATAGATGCCGTCATTGTTGAAGATGACGACGCAGATCGGCAGGTTGTAGCGGCAGATGGTCTCGATCTCCATGCCGGAGAAGCCGAACGCGCTGTCGCCTTCCACTGCGAGCACGGGATGACCGGTCTCGAGTGCGGCCGCGATCGCCTGGCCCATGCCGATGCCCATCACGCCCCAGGTGCCGACGTCGAGACGCTTGCGCGGGCGGTACATGTCGATAACGCCGCGGGCGAGGTCGAGCGTGTTGGCGCCCTCGTTGACGAGGATCGCCTCGGGGTGATCCTTGATGACGTTCTTCAGCACGCCGAGCGCGCCGTGATAGTCCATCGGCGACTTGTTGTTCATGAGCTTCGGCGCCATCTTGGCGACGTTCTCTTCGCGCTTGGACGTAATCGCCTTGGTCCATTCGGCGGGCGGAGCGGTCCAGCTCGAGCCCATCGCCTGATTGAAGGCGGAGACGACCGAGCCAATGTCGCCGACGACGGGTGCGACGATCTCGACGTTGGAGTCCATTTCCTTCGGCTCGATGTCGACCTGGATGAACTTCTTCGGCGCTTCGCCCCAGCTCTTGCCCTTGCCGTGCGAGAGCAGCCAATTCAGCCGCGCGCCGATCAGCATGACGACATCGGACTCCTTCAGCACCGTCGATCGGGCCGCGCCGGCGCATTGCGGATGCGTGTCGGGGAGGAGGCCCTTGGCCATGCTCATGGGCAGGAAGGGCACGCCGCTCTTCTCGACGAAGTTTTTGATTTCTTCATCGGCCTGCGCGTAGGCCGCGCCCTTGCCGAGGATGATGAGCGGACGCTTGGCGCTCTTCAGCACGTCGAGCGCGCGCTTGACCGAAGCGGGCGAGGGGATCTGCGCGGGCGCCGCGTCGATCACCTTGACCAGCGACTTCTGGCCGGCATCGGCGTTCATCACCTGTCCGAACAGCTTTGCCGGCAGATCGAGATAGACGCCGCCCGGACGGCCCGAGACTGCGGCGCGGATGGCTCGGGCAAAGCCGATGCCGATGTCCTGGGCGTGCAGCACGCGATAGGCCGCCTTGCACAACGGCTTTGCGATCGCGAGCTGGTCCATCTCCTCGTAGTCGCCCTGCTGGAGGTCGACGATCTCGCGCTCGGAGGAGCCCGAGATCAGGATCATCGGGTAGCAGTTGGTGGTGGCGTGCGCGAGCGCGGTGAGACCGTTGAGGAAGCCCGGCGCGGAGACGGTAAGGCAGACGCCGGGCTTCTTGGTGAGGTAGCCGGCGATGCCTGCGGCGTAACCGGCGTTCTGCTCGTGGCGGAAGGAGATCACGCGAATACCGGCGGCCTGCGCCATGCGGCCCAAATCCGTGATCGGGATGCCCGGCACATTGTAGATCGTGTTGATGCCGTTCAGCTTGAGCGCGTCGATGACGAGATGGAAGCCATCCGTCAGTTCCTGCTCGGTGCCCGGTGCTTCGGACTTGGTCGCGGTATTCAGCATGGGCCTTGTCTCCCTGGTCTCAAGGTAGTGGGGCGAGTTGTTCGCCCTTCTGGTGAAGGTTGCTAAGTGAATAGTTCCTGGCCATGCGCTTCGACATAAGCGGCAAGGCCAAGGGTGTGGTCGCGGGCGCGCTTCTCGGCGAGCTCGGTGTCGCGCGCTTCCAGCGCTTCGATGATGCCGAGATGCTCGGGCAGGGAGGTCGCGGTGCGGTCCTTGCGGCCGATGGTCAACTGCCGGTAGCCGCGCACGTGCAGCAACAGGTCGTTGGTGAGATCGACCAGCACGGGGGATTCCGACAGCGAGATCAGCGCCTGGTGGAAGGCGATGTTGGCGCGCGAATATTCCTCGACGTGATCCTCGGGCAGGCGGTCCTTGCCGAAGTCCTTGAAGAAGTCGCGCAGCGCCGTGATGTCTTTCTTGCGCGCGGTGGTGGTGATGAGGCGTGCGGCCATGCTCTCCAGCGCCGCCCAGGCGCGGATCATGTCGACGATCTCGCTCTTGGTCCTGCGCACCACCATGATGCCGCGGCGCGGCACCGTCTTCACGAATCCGTCCTGCTCAAGCATCGCGATCGCTTCGCGGATCGGGGTGCGGCTGACGCCCAGCCGTTCGGACAACGCGCGCTCGTCGAGCATCACCGGCTCGGGCGTCGAGTAGATGTCCATCTTGAGGATGGCTTCCTTCAAGGCGTCATACGCCTTGTTCTTGAAGCTGCTCTCCGGGGCAATACGAACGATTGCGATGTCTGCCTCGGCCATGTTCGGCAACGCCTTGGTTGGTTTCCGTTGTGACACGACGAATCTCCTCCAGTGGGAGTCGTCTTTTACAGGAATATTTACGGGAAAGTTTTTGGCATACCACATGCCAGAATGTCAAGCTGGCTATTTTTTGCGGCGTTCTAAGCTGTGCACTGGCTTGACAAGTTGGCTTCTGGCATACCAAATGCCATCGCCAGCCATTTTTGATCCAAGCCGGCGGAGTAGTCTCAGGGCTTATGCCACTCCGTTCCGCCGCATGGAACAGAGCGCGGCGAATGGCAAGCATCACGGGCAGCCGCTAACCACGCGCGCGCTTTGCAAAGAACGAACTGAGGTCAAGGGAGAACCCACATGTCCAATTCCAAAGATGCCGTCCGCAAGGTGCTTGACCAGGTCAAGGCGGACAACCGCACCAGCCTGACGGCGCCGGAAGGCAAGCTGGTCTGCGATGCCTACGGCATTCCGGTGCCGAAGGAGGGCGTGGCCAAGTCGGCGGGCGAAGCCGGCAAGATGGCTGCCGCGATGGGCTTCCCAGTCGTGATGAAGATCGTCTCGCCGGACATTCTCCACAAGACGGAAGCCGGCGGCGTCATCGTCGGCCTCAAGACGGCCGAGGAGGCCGAAAAGGCCTACGAGACCATTCTCGGCAACGCCAAGAAATACAAGTCGGACGCCAAGATCGAAGGCGTCCAGGTGCAGCAGATGCTGGCCGGCGGGACCGAAGTCATCGTTGGCTCGATCACTGACGGCTCGTTCGGCAAGCTGGTCGCCTTCGGCCTCGGCGGCGTGCTGGTCGAAGTCTTGAAGGACATCACCTTCCGCCTCGCGCCCGCGACCAAGGAAGACGCGCTGTCGATGCTCGACGGCATCCAGGCGCATGAGATCCTGAAGGGTGTCCGCGGCAGCGAGCCGGTGAACCGCACGGCGCTCGCCGACGTCATCGTCAAGGTCTCGCAGCTCGTCACCGACTTCCCTGAAATCGTCGAGCTCGACCTCAACCCGGTGTTCGCGACCCCGAAGGGCGCAACCGCCGCTGACGTCCGCATCGTCGTCGACTTCGCTTATGTGCCCAAGCCGAAGCCGCGCCCGACCGAAGAGATCGTCGCGGCGATGAACCGCATCATGCAGCCGAAGGCGGTCGCCGTGATCGGCGCCTCCGCCGAGGACGGCAAGATCGGCAACTCCGTGATGAAGAACCTCATCAATGGCGGCTACAAGGGCGAGATCATTCCGATCCATCCCAAGGCCGCCGAGATCCTCGGCTACAAGGCCTACAAGAGCGTCAAGGACGTGCCGGGCGTGATCGACGTCGCGGTGTTCGCGATCCCCGCGAAATTCGTCGCCGCTGCACTGACCGAATGCGGCGAGAAGAAAATCCCGGGCGCGGTGCTGATCCCGTCGGGCTTTGCGGAGGCCGGCGCGCCCGAGCTCCAGGCCGAGATCGTCGAAGTCGGCAAGAAGTACGACATCCGCCTGATGGGGCCGAACATCTACGGCTTCTATTATACGCCGGCCAATCTCTGCGCGACCTTCTGCACCGCCTATGACGTCAAGGGGCACGCGGCGCTGTCGTCGCAGTCGGGCGGCATCGGCATGGCGATCATCGGCTTCTCGCGCTCGGCCAAGATGGGCGTCTCGGCGATCGTCGGCCTCGGCAACAAGTCGGATATCGACGAGGATGATCTGCTCGCCTTCTTCGAGCAGGATCCGAACACCAATTTGATCGCGCAGCACTGCGAAGACCTCAAGGACGGCCGCGCCTTCGCGGAAGCCGCCAAACGCGTCTCCAAGAAGAAGCCGGTCGTCGTGCTCAAGGCCGGCCGCACCTCGGCCGGCGCGAAGGCGGCCTCCTCGCACACCGGCGCGCTCGCCGGTAACGACCGGATCTACGAGGACGTGTTCAAGCAGTCCGGTGTGATCCGCGCCCGCTCGCTGCGCCAGCTGCTCGAATTCGCCCGCGGCGTGCCGGTGCTGCCGACGCCGAAGGGTGAGAACGTGCTCATTATCACCGGCGCGGGCGGCTCGGGCGTGCTGCTGTCGGACTCCTGCGTCGACAACGGCCTGTCGCTGATGTCGATGCCGCCGGACCTCGATGCGGCCTTCCGCAAGTTCATCCCGCCGTTCGGCGCGGCCGGAAATCCTGTGGATATCACCGGCGGCGAGCCGCCGATCACCTATGTCAACACGGTCAAGCTCGGCCTGTCGGATGAGCGCATCCACGCGCTGATCCTCGGCTATTGGCACACCATCGTCACCCCGCCGATGGTGTTCGCCCGCAACATGGTCGAGGTAAAGAAGGAGATGGAGGCCAAGGGTTTTGTGAAGCCCATGGTCGCCTCGCTCGCCGGCGACGTCGAAGTCGAGGAAGCCGCCGAATATCTCTACCAGCACGGCATCCCGGCCTACGCCTATTCGACCGAGCTGCCGGTCGAGGTGCTGGGCGCCAAGTACAAGTGGGCGCGCGGGGCAGGGCTGCTCTAACGCTGTCTTCGCCTCTCCCCGCCTGCGGGGAGAGGCCGAATTCGAGCAAGGCTCGAATTGGGTGAGGGGGAGCTTCCGCGAGTCCATCTCTCACCGAATTTGCGGAGATAGCCCCTCACCCCGACCCTCTCCCCGTAAGAACGGGGCGAGGGAGAAGAGGCGGCTCGCGTCTTGTCTGATTGGCAAATGCAGGTCGCGATGAGCAAGAACGTGATCCGGCGCAAATCACTCGAGCCCAAATCGACCGCAGAGGTCGATCATGAGGGCCGCGACGGTGGCGTGCAGTCCGTCAACCGCGCGCTGTCGATCCTTGAAACGCTGGCCGAGGACGACGAAGGCTATCGCCTCAGCGATCTCGCGATCCGTACCGGTCTGTCGGCCTCCACCGTGCACCGCCTGCTGGCGACGCTGGAAAGCCGACGTTTCGTGCAGTTCGACCGCGCCGAGTCTAAATGGCATGTCGGCGTGCGCAGTTTCACGGTCGGCGCGAGCTTCGCGCGGCGGCGTAATTTCTCCACGCAAGCGATCCCTTACTTGCGCAGGCTGCGCGATCTCACCCGCGAGACCGCCAATCTCGCCGTCGTCGACGACGAATTCATCATCGTGCTGACCCGCATGGAGAGCCGCGAGATCATGCGCTCGCTGACCCAGGTCGGCGGCCGCGTCCCCATGGTGACCTCCGGCGTCGGCAAGGCGGTACTCGCGACCTATTCCGACGAGGACGTCGGCGCCGTCATCCGCCACCACGGCATGCCCCGCCTGACCGAAAAATCGATCGTGCGGCCGAGCGACCTGTTCAAAGAGCTCGAAAAGATCCGCAAACAGGGCTACGCGCTCGACGACGAAGAGGCGTCCATGGGCCTGCGCTGTGTTGCCGCGGTCGTCTACAATGACTGCACCGAGCCGCTCGCAGCGATTTCGGTCTCCGGCATGACCAGCCGGTTGACCGACCAGAGGTTGCCGGAAATCGGGCAAATCGTGCGGGATGTCGCCGCCGAACTGACGGCTGCGCTCGGCGGGGTGGTGCCGACGCCCCGATAACGGGACTACCGGGGGATGTCACTGGACAGCATCGGCCGTTTTGGCTGATATGCGACCAAACGACACAATGCGGCAAACGTCCGCACGAGCCTGGAGATGCCCCCATGTTTCAATTCCCCGCGCGCCTTGTCGGCGCAGCCGTCGCGCTGACCCTGGCGGCAGCCAATCCGGCTTTTGCGCAACAGCTCGAGCTCAAGCTGATGGCGCCGGCGGCACCGGGCGGGGGCTGGGACCAGACCGCGCGCTCGATGCAGCAGGCGCTGGTGGCCTCGGGCGTCGCCCGCAGCGTGCAGGTCACCAACGTTCCCGGCGCGGGCGGCAGCGTCGGCATCGCGCAGTTCGTCAACGGGGCCAAGGGCGACGGCAACCAAATGATGGTCAACGGCTTCGTCATGGTAGGCGCGCTCGCCATGAACAAGTCGCCGGTCACACTGGACCAGGTGACGCCGATCGCGCGCCTCACCGAGGAGATCCAGGTGATCGTGGTGCCCGCGAATTCGCCGATCAAGACCGGGCAGGATCTGGCCGCTGCGGTGAAGGCCGATATCGCCAAGGTGACCTTTGCCGGCGGCTCGGCCGGCGGCGTCGACCATGTCATGGCGGCGCTGTTCGCTGGCGCCGTCGGCGCCGACGCGAAGAAGATCAACTACATCCCGTTCTCCGGCGGTGGCGAGTCGCTCGCCGCCATTCTCGGCGGCAAGGTCACCGCGGGCATTTCGGGGCTGAGCGAATATGAAGGGCAGATCAAATCCGGCAAGCTGCGCGCGATCGGCGTGACCTCGGAGAAGCGCATCGCCGGCAGCGACATCCCGACCTTCAAGGAGCAGGGCATCGACCTCGTGATCGCAAACTGGCGCTCGGTGGTCGCACCTCCCGGCATCACGCCGGAGCAGCGCAAGACCTTGAGCGATGCGGTCGAGAAGATGGTGAAGTCGGACGCCTGGAAGGAGATCCTCAAGCAGAAGGGCTGGGAGGATGCCTATCTCGGCGGTGATGCCTTTGCCGACTTCCTGAAAAAGGAAACGGTGCGCGTCACCGACGTGCTGAAATCGGTCGGCCTCGTCAAGTCATGACCTCAGGCGATCCCGTCCAGCCGCCGCGGCGCGTCGACCGCGCCGGCCTCGTCATCGCTGCATTGCTTGCGGTGCTCGCCGCTGTCCTGGTCTGGGATGCGCGCGGCCTGCAATCCGCCGCGATGTACGGGATGGGGCCCGAGGCGATGCCGGTTGTGGTCGCCTCCGGCCTTGGGCTGCTTGCGATCGGCAATTTCATCGACGCGCTGCGCGGTAATTTGCCGGCGCGCGAGAGCTCCGATCCCGTGCCGGTGGTCTTGATCCTCATTGGCCTTGCGCTTCTGATCGCCATCATCGGCTTCGGCGGCGGCTTCATCCTGGCGACCTCGGCGCTGTTCGTGACGACCTCGGCGGCGTTTGGACGCCGTGCCATCCTCGTCGATTCCATCATCGCTCTCGTGATGTCGACCCTCATTTATCTCGCGTTCGACCGGCTGCTGACGCTGAGCCTTCCTGCCGGCCCCCTGGAGCGACTGCTGTGATGGATACCTTCGCCGCGCTGGCGCATGGCATGGCGGTTGCCGTCCAGCCGATGAATTTGCTTTATGCGCTGATCGGCGTCTTCCTCGGCACGGCCGTGGGCGTGCTGCCCGGCATCGGCCCGGCGCTGACGGTCGCGCTGCTGCTGCCGGTGACCTACAAGCTCGACCCCGGCGGCTCGCTGATCATGTTCGCCGGCATCTACTATGGCGGCATGTATGGCGGCTCGACCACCGCGATCCTCATCAACACACCCGGCGAGAGCGCCTCGATGGCGACCGCGCTCGAAGGCAACAAGATGGCCAAGGCCGGCCGCGGCGGGCCGGCGCTTGCGACCTCCGCGATCGGCTCTTTCGTCGCCGGCACCATCGCCACCATCGGGCTGGCGTTCCTCGCGCCGTGGCTGGTCGATTTCGCCGTGCGTTTTGGCCCGGAGGATTACTTCGCGCTGATGTGCGTCGCCTTCGTCACGGTGTCGGCGACCTTCGGCGATTCCCCGGTCCGAGGCCTGACCAGCCTGTTCATCGGCCTGACGCTCGGTCTGGTCGGCATCGACAAGCTGACCGGGCAGGCGCGGCTTGCGTTCGGCGTGCCTGAATTGCTCGATGGCGTCGAGGTGACGACGCTTGCGGTCGGCCTGTTCGCGGTGGGCGAGGCGCTCTACGTCGCATCGCGCCGCCACCACACCGAGGAGAAGCTCGAGCCGGTGCGCGGCTCGCTGTGGATGACGAAGCAGGATTGGAAGCGCTCGTGGAAAGCGTGGCTGCGCGGCACCATGTTCGGCTTCCCGATCGGCGCGCTGCCCGCAGGCGGCGCGGAAATTCCGACCTTCCTGTCCTATTCGACTGAGAAGCGGCTCACGAAACATCCGGAAGAGTTCGGTAAGGGCGCGATCGAAGGCGTCGCGGGACCGGAAGCCGCGAACAATGCCTCCGCCGCCGGCACGCTGGTGCCGCTGCTCACGCTCGGGCTGCCGACGTCTGCGACGGCCGCGATGATGCTGGCGGGTTTCCAGCAATACGGCCTCAACCCGGGGCCGCTGCTGTTCGCGGAGCGGCCGGACCTGGTGTGGGGCCTGATTGCCAGCCTGTTCATCGCCAACGCGATGCTGCTTGTGCTGAATCTGCCGCTGGTCGGCCTGTGGGTGCGGCTGCTCGCGATCCCGCAGCCGTGGCTCTATGCCGGCATCCTCGTGTTCGCGACCATGGGCACCATCGCGGCAAAGCCGTCGGTGGTCGAATTGTCGATGCTGGCCGGCTTCGGCGTGCTGGGCTTCCTGATGCGCCGGTTCGATTTTCCGATCGCGCCCGTCGTCGTCGGCCTGATCCTCGGCCCGATCGCCGAGAGCCAATTGCGCAGGGCGCTCGCGATCAGTCTCGGCGATCCCATGGCGCTGGTTCAGAGCCCGATCTCGGCGACCCTGCTTGGTGTGGCGCTGATCGCGCTGCTGGCGCCCTTCGTGTTGAAGGGGCTCGGGCGATTCAAGGCGAATGAGGATTAGTTAGGGCGTGTCCTCATAAAGTAATGTCGGCTCCTGAGGGCCGAGCGGAAATCTCTGATCGGCCAAAGCATTGGTGACCCTGAGCCGAAGTCGGATTTGGCCGCGCATCCATTGCCGGCGGAGCTTGCCCACGCTGTTGGCATCGGTCCTAGGCGGCGCGAACGTAGCCGTAGCGCAGGTTCGACGGTTGCTTCGAAGCTTGCGTGTACTCGTTCTTGAGCGCCGCGAGGCGGTCCTCGGAAAAGGCCGGCATCCTGGTATTCTCGGCCGATTTCAGCTTGATCTTGTAGAATCTGGTTGCGTTGCCCGCGAAGATCAGCTGCTTGGTAGCGCTGTTGGCATCGCCAAGCGCCGCAAAGCCGTACTTCTTTTGCATATCCTCGGGGATTTCGAGCCGGCGGAGCGCCTCGATCTGCCACTGTGGTGAGCCGTACCAGACCGAGTCGGTGCCCCACATGACGTGGTCAACACCCATCCCCTTTATCAGCGTGCCGATCAGCGCGGCGCAGAACTTCGGATGCGCCACCGCCGAGTTGGCAAAGGACGTGCCGAGCTCGGCATAGACGTTGGCGACACCGAACTTCTGCGGGACTTCCGCGAGATCGGTGGCCCACTGGATACGGCCGGTCTGCTCGAAATCCGCCCACGCGTGATCGGGTAGCTCGAGGAACGGCCGCAGCGCCGAGTGATAGATCACGAAGTTCATCTGCGGCCAATCCTTCGCGGCTTTTCCGATGTCCCACGCCGTTGCGTATTCCCAGACGCCGGCGAACGATTTCTCATAATCGGGCGGCAGCAACCCCTTGTGGATACACAGCGTGTTGATGCCGGCCTTCACTGCTTTCTCGTAGAACGGATACATCACCTGCTCGTCGTCAAGCCGCCATGGGAACTTCGAGGGCGCCAGCGGATCGCCAATCGTGTAGGACTTCCAGGAATCCGGTTTGTAGACCTCGATTGCCTTGTCCACCTCGTCCATCCAGCCGGGTTGCTTGGGGGTGATGACGCTATGCGCCAGCAGGCGGCGTGAACCGGCGAAGTCGTTGATCAGTTCTCGCGCCTTGACGATCTGCTCATTGGACAGCAGCCACCAACTCGGGTCGTCGAAGGGCGCGCCGCTCAGGAGCGCCATGTTGGTGTCGCTGTCGTAGTAGATCTCTTTCACATAGTTCTGGAACTTGTAGCGGGCGAGCGAAGAGACGCCTTCCTCCTTCATCTTCGGATTCCAGTGCTGGCTCGCAAAGTCCGCCAGCCCCAACAGCTCCTTATGGTCGAAGTCGTCCCGCACGAAATGAGTCTGGACGTCGAAGATGAATTGGCCTGCAAGGCTCTGCGCGCGGGCCAGCATCAGCTCGGGCTCGCGGGCTTCAGCGGGCGCAACCTGGAAAACATTGCCGTAGATGTCGTTCATGGCGAGGAACGCTGCCGCCATGCCGCAGCCCGTGTGCAAGAACTGCCTGCGGCTCAAGCCGAGGTGCCTGCCGTTAACATCAGCAAGCTCGTTGATCCGTGCCTCGACCTTCTTTTGCGTATCGCTCTGCGGGGGCGGGAGATACTCGCCATTGGAGACAATCTGGGTCGGGATAGGCGTTGCCGCCGATGCCGCCTCCGCGCCCGCGACGAGACGCTGTTCTCGCTCACTAAGCCAGGTGCTCATTGTTCTCCTCCCCGTTTGTTGGCCGTCGACCGTGCTAGGCGCGCATGAGACGCGTGTGGCTACTCCCAATCAGTTGGCAGGACCGACTAGGCGTACACCTCTCCGGTTCAGCTACGCATGAAGCCATCACGCGCCCGAAGCCTAGGCGAATCTCTGCATCGCTTCATCTTGCGAGAGCGGCAGGCATACGAGAAATCACTTGGTATCCGCGCTGATTCAATGCTCAAACTTCTATTCGCGCAAGCGATGTGATCCGACAGTCACGCTGTCCCAACGCCGCATCATTCTTTCATCTGATCGATTTCAGCCGAAGTGAAAGGCTCGTTGCTCAAATGGACTGCGTCGGCTCATGCCCCCGAGCCGAACGCCGCAGCAGCGGCTGCCATCTCGACTCTCTGCCGGAGATCCTCATACGGTAGCTGCGTTAACTGCTGCTTTTGGACCCATAGCCGACCTCAACGCGCAGTGTTCGAATAGCGCATCCGATATGGACCGCTTCAGCGCTTGAATTGCTGGGCCGGCGGGTCATTGACCAGCGCTTTTGACCCGTTACGGACGTTGGGGTGGGAGATCCTCACCGCATTGGGCCGCAGCCCGGTCAGAAGGATGCGCATCCGGCGATGCTATTCGCGCATCGTGCTCGCCGGCTTTACCCGGACGCGCCGAAACGGCTAGCATCGCCCGTTTCATTTACTGGATCGGCAGATCGAAAACGCGAGTAGATGCCGCTGCACCCACAGAGAAGATGTTCTCGAGTTCGAGCCGCATGGTGTCGCGGCATTCGCACGCCACCGCAGCGAGCCGCGATGAGTCGATCTCGATTTCACCTCGCCGCTCAGATCTGATCGCTCCGGAAGCGCGCAGATTGCGCATCAGGAGCGTCACCGTCGTTCGTCGCACACCCAACATCTGCGAAAGCGCGTCCTGGGTGAGAGGCAGGACGTCGTGGTTGATGCGGTCGTGAAGTTGAAGCAGCCAGCGTGCCATGCGGGCTTGGACCGGATGCAGTGCATTGCAAGCCCCGCCCAATTGAAACTGTATCAGCATCGCCTTGAAGTGAAGCTGGACTACGTGCCGGATCGCAGGACTCCGGCTGAAAGCGGCATGGAAACGCGCTGCCGGGATCCGCGAGGCCGTCCCCTCGGCACGAACGATAGCCGTAACGGCCGCAGGGGACGGCCCCAGAACGGAAAGAGTGCCCACTGCCCCCTCGCACCCTATTGCGGCGCTGGCGACCGTCTGCCCATTCGCCATATCGACCATCACCGAAACGGCGCCACTATGAGGGAAGAGAACGTGCTCGGTGTGGTCCCCCATCCGCGAGACGACTTCTTCCCGATCGAGAGTAACCGTCTGCAGGTCGGGTGACAGAAGATCGAGGTCCGCGGTCGGCAGTGCTGCCAGAAGCCGGTTACCAACTCCGCTTACAAGCATCGCTGCAGCCCGATGCGAACCATCCGCCCCATCGCATTTCGAGCGGCATATGGCGACAACCTCAAACTTTGTTTGAATTGGCATATGCTTTTCGCCTCGAAATCCAATTCAGATGCGAAAGCTCTTAACCGCAAAAATGAAACTCCAAGCACATGCGACGCGGGGCGAATTCTGCTGTTGCAGGATCATTCAATTAGATCCGAGCGCCACGCGCATACAATTGCAAAATGGGTATGGGTAACATCATAAGGGGTTCCAATTTCGGGGCGTGGCAAACGCGACAATGGGTGATGCGTAAATCGGTACGATTACGCCGCAAGCTGGTTCCCAGTCTCAAGCCCTCGCCGAAATACCAAGCCACTGGACGAAAGAACCCTCCGTCTGCCCAACGCGTAAGCACGGGTGCCGTTTTATTTGAGTTGCTCCTGCCTCCGCCGGAGGCAACCATCGCTGGGCTGTCCAATCTCCGCGAGAGCCCACATGACCAAACTCACCCGTTTCTCCGTCGCGCCGCTGCACAGCATGACACGGCGCCTCGCCGACGTCGCCTCGGCCCGCGTCGCGCCTGATCTCGTCATATCGGGCGCGCGGGCGCTCTCGACTTATTCGGAGCGCATCCATCCGGGACGGGAGGTCTGGATCACAGGCGGCCGCATCGCCGCGGTGAAGCCGGCCGGTGCAGCGAAGAAGGTGTGGAGTGGCATGCCGCTCTATGACGCGGCCGGCGGCATCATCGCGCCCGGCCTCGTCGATCCCCACATCCACATCGAATCCTCGATGGTGACGGCTTGCGCCTATGCGGAGGCCGCGCTGCTCAACGGCACTACCACGATCTTCTGCGACAGCCACGAGATCGGCAACGTCATGGACGTCGCCGGTGTCGAGGCGATGCTGGAAGATGCGCGCCAGGCGCCGCTCTCGATCTTTTTGACAGTGCCGAGCACGGTGCCGGCAACGTCGGCGGAGTTGGAGACCGCGGGCGGCGATCTCACGCCGGAGAAGATCGCCGGCCTGTTCGACCGCTGGCCCGAAGCGGTCGCGCTCGGCGAGAAGATGGACTTTGTCCCGGTGACGATGGGCGACGAGCGCAGCCACGCCATCCTGGCGGCAGCGTTGAAGCGGGGACGGCCGGTGTCCGGTCACGTCTATGGCCGCGAATTCGTCGCGGCGTATGCGGCGAGCGGCGTCACCGACACGCACGAGGCGATCGACCGCGACATCGCCGACGACCTGCTCGACGCCGGCGTCTGGGTATTTCTGCGCGGGGGGCCGCCGACGACGCCCTGGCATTCGCTGCCGCAGGCGATCCGGACCATCACCGAGCTCGGGGCCTCGCACAAGCGCGCGGCGGTCTGCACCGACGACCGCGATGCCGACGACCTGCTGCTGTTCGGCCTCGATTGGGTGGTGCGCGAAGCGGTGAAGGCGGGCATGTCGCCGGAGCAGGCCTGGTCGATGGGCTCGCTGCATGGTGCCACGCGCTTCGCCATGGACGGCGATATCGGCGGGCTCGGTGGTGGCCGCCGCGCCGATCTCGTGCTGATGGACGATCAGCTCAAGCCGCAATGCACCTGGTATGGCGGCGAGCTCGTGGTCGAGCACGGCAAGATCACCTCTCGGCTCGATCAGGCGCTGTCGGAGCGCTATCAGTATCCGAAGACTGCTTATGCCACCGTGAAACTGCCCGAGAAGGTCAAGCTGACCCCGGAACTGCCGGCAAAGGCTTGCACCGTCAATGCGATCAAGACTGCGCTGCCCGGCATCACGCTGATCCACGAGAAGGTCGCGATCGAGCCCGCCAAGGACTGGCCCTCGCTGTTCGCGCGCTACGGCCTGTGTTTCGTTACCGTGGTCGAGCGCCACGGCAAGTCCGCCGGCAACGTCGCGTACGGCCTGTTGAAGGATTTTGGCCTCAAGCGCGGCGCGGTCGCCTCAAGCGTTGGGCACGACAGCCACAACATCATCGTCGCTGGAACCAACGAGGGCGATATGCAGGTCGCGATATCAGCGATCAGGGAGCGCCAGGGTGGCGTCTGTGTGGTGGCCGACGGCAAGGTGAGGGCACTGGTCCCGCTGCCGATTGCGGGCCTGCTCTCGGATAAGCGCGTCACGGAAGTGGCCGAAGAGGTCAAGGCGCTCAAGAAGGAATGGGCCGAGGCCGGCTGCACCATCCCTTACATGGGCTTCAATTTGATTCCGCTATCGGTCATTCCGGAAATTCGTATCACCGACAAGGGCCTCGTGCTGGTGCCGCAGATGGAGCTGGCGCCGCTGTTCGAGTGAGGCGCTTTCACGCATTTCTTCATCTAACCAGTTGAGACCGCCGCGATTTTTCCGCGGCTGCCACATCGTGGAAAATAAAATCGATCTCGTTGAGATCGCATCTTGCGCGCCCGATCATCTCGCTCGCTGACGCAACCAAGCGAGGTCCGATATGGCGAAGATGCGAGCCGTCGATGCAGCCGTGCGTATTCTGGAGAAGGAAGGCATCTCCACTGCCTTCGGGGTTCCCGGCGCTGCAATCAATCCGCTTTACTCGGCGCTGAAGAAGCGCGGCTCGATCCGCCACATCCTGGCGCGCCATGTCGAGGGCGCTTCGCACATGGCGGAAGGGTATACGCGGGCCAAGGCCGGAAATATCGGCGTCTGCATCGGCACTTCGGGGCCGGCCGGCACCGACATGATCACCGGGCTCTATTCGGCCATCGCCGATTCCATTCCGATCCTCTGCATCACCGGACAGGCGCCTCGGGCACGGCTCTACAAGGAAGACTTCCAGGCGGTCGACATCGAGTCGATCGCAAAGCCGGTGACCAAATGGGCAGTGACGGTGCGCGAGCCCGCGCTGGTGCCGCGCGTGTTCAGCCAGGCCTTCCATGTCATGCGCTCCGGCCGCCCGGGTCCGGTGCTGATCGACATGCCGCTCGATGTGCAGCTCGCCGAGATCGAGTTCGACGACGAAACCTATGAGCCGCTGCCGGTCTACAAGCCGGCTGCGACGCGCAAGCAGGTCGAGAAGGCGCTGGAGATGCTCAATGCTGCCGAGCGTCCGCTGATCGTCGCGGGCGGCGGCATCATCAACGCCGATGCCTCGGATCTGCTGGTGGAATTCGCCGAGATCGCCAACGTGCCTGTGGTGCCGACGCTGATGGGGTGGGGGGCGATCCCCGACGATCACGTGCTGATGGCCGGCATGGTCGGGCTTCAGACCAGCCACCGCTACGGCAACGCCACGCTGCTGGAATCCGATTTCGTGCTCGGCATCGGCAACCGCTGGGCCAATCGCCACACCGGCTCGGTCGAGACCTACACCAAGGGTCGTAAATTCGTTCACGTGGATATCGAGCCGACGCAGATCGGGCGCGTGTTCAATCCCGACCTCGGCATCGTCTCGGACGCGAAGGCTGCGCTCGAATTGTTCGTCACCGTCGCCAGGGAGTGGCGCCGGTCAGGCAGGCTCCGCGAGCGCCAGGCGTGGCCCGCGTCCTGCCGCGATCGCAAGAAGACGATGCTGCGCAAGAGCCATTTCGACAATGTCCCGATCAAGCCGCAGCGCGTCTATGAAGAGATGAACAAGGCCTTCGGCCGCGACACCACTTATGTCACCGTGATCGGCTTGTCGCAGATCGCCGGCGCGCAATTCCTCGGCGTTTACAAGCCGCGCAACTGGATCAATGCCGGGCAGGCCGGGCCGCTCGGCTGGACGCTGCCGGCAGCGCTCGGGGTGCGTGCGGCGTGTCCGGAGCGTGAGATCGTCGCACTGTCGGGCGATTACGACTTCCAGTTCCTGATCGAGGAGCTTGCGGTCGGCGCGCAGTTCAATCTGCCCTACATCCACGTCGTCGTGAACAATTCCTATCTCGGCCTGATCCGCCAGGCGCAGCGCGGCTTCGACATGGACTATCACGTCCAGCTCTCTTTCGAGAACATCAACGCGCCCGAGATCGGCGTCTATGGCGTCGACCATGTTGCGATCGCCGAAGGCCTCGGCTGCAAGGCGATCCGCGTCACCGACCCGAAGGACACGCAGGCTGCGTTCGCGACGGCGCGTGAACTGATGGCAAAGCATCGCGTGCCCGTCGTGGTCGAATTCATTCTCGAACGCGTCACCAACATCGCCATGGGCACGGAGATCGACAACATCGTCGAGTTCGAGGAAGTGCTCGATCTGCCGCTCGACGAGGTCGGAAGCGCTCGACCTGGCGTGTTGCAGCCGGCAGAATAAGGGAAAAGCATCATGCCGAAATTCGCCGCCAATCTCACCATGCTCTTCAACGAGATGCCGTTTCTCGACCGCTTCACTGCTGCGAAGGCGGCGGGCTTTTCCGGGGTCGAGTATCTCTTTCCCTATGATTTCGACAAGGCGCAGCTGCGTGAGCAGCTCGAGGCGCACGGCCTCACGCAGGTGCTGCACAATTTGCCGGCCGGCAACTGGGCGGCGGGCGAGCGCGGCATCGCGATCCTG
The DNA here is from genome assembly GCF_004114935.1 of Bradyrhizobium zhanjiangense. NCBI lineage: Bacteria > Pseudomonadati > Pseudomonadota > Alphaproteobacteria > Hyphomicrobiales > Nitrobacteraceae > Bradyrhizobium > Bradyrhizobium zhanjiangense. Next base: position 6,455,981 of record NZ_CP022221.1, on the reverse strand, counting down.
CCCGAACGCACCGCCGAATTCCGCGACGGCGTGTTCCGCGCCATCGACTACGCCAAGGCGCTCGATTGCGAGCAGCTCAATTGCCTCGTCGGCATCGCGCCGGCCGATGCCGACCGTCGCCAGCTCAATGAGACGCTGGTTGGAAACTTGCGCTTTGCGGCCTCGACGCTGGCGCGGGAGAACATCAAGCTGCTGGTCGAGCCGATCAACTCGCTCGACATTCCCGGCTTCTACCTCAACGGCACCGAGCAGGCGGTGCAGCTGATCTCCGAAGTGCGGTCGAACAATCTGTTCATCCAGTACGACATCTATCACATGCAGATCATGGAGGGCGATCTCGCCCGCACCATGCAGGAATATCTGCCCCAGATCGCCCACATCCAGCTTGCCGACAATCCCGGCCGCCACGAGCCCGGCACCGGCGAGATCAACTATCCCTTCCTGTTCCGCCACCTCGACGCGATCGGCTATCGCGGCTGGATCGGCTGCGAATACAAGCCGCGCACCACGACGCTGGAAGGACTCTCGTGGCACGCGGCGCAGACGTTCGAGACGTGAGAGCGTAGCCACAGCGACGGTGCACTCCCTCTCCCGCTTGCGGGAGAGGGCCGGGGTGAGGGGTTCTCCCCGCGATGGGGTTCGTGCATCGAGAATCCCCAAGCGGATAGAACCCTCACCCGGCGCTCCGCGCCGACCTCTTCCGCAAGCACCGACCGCAGAGATGATATTTCGCTAATTCAACTGAGAGAGATGGATATGACCAACATCGGCTTCATCGGACTTGGCACCATGGGACGGCCGATGGCCGGCCATCTCCTGGCGGCGGGCCATCGCGTTTTCCTGCATGATGCCGCGCCGGTCGCGCCCGATCTGATCGCGGCCGGTGGCGTCGCGTGCAAATCCAGCAAGCAGGTCGCCGAAGAGGCGGAGGCGGTCATCATCATGGTGCCGGACACGCCGCATGTGGAAGCCGTGTTGTTCGGCAAGGACGGTGTGGCGAGCGGCATCTCCAAGGGCAAGATCGTTGTCGACATGAGCTCGATCTCGCCGCTGGCAACGAAGGAGTTCGCCAAGAAGATCGAGGCGCTCGGTGCGGATTATTTGGACGCGCCAGTGTCAGGTGGCGAGGTCGGCGCCAAGGCGGCGAGCCTCACCATCATGGTCGGCGGGCCCGAGCGGGCCTTCAACACCATGAAGCCGGTGTTCGACAAGATGGGCAAGAACGTCACCAGGGTCGGGGCCAATGGCGACGGGCAGACGACGAAGGTCGCCAACCAGATCATCGTCGCGCTGACGATCGAGGCGGTGAGCGAGGCGCTGTTGTTTGCGTCGAAAGCCGGCGCGGATCCGGCGCTGGTGCGGCAGGCGCTGATGGGCGGTTTTGCATCATCGCGGATTCTCGAAGTGCATGGCGAGCGCATGGTGAAGCGCAATTTCGATCCCGGCTTCCGCATCGAGCTGCACCAGAAGGATCTCAACCTCGCGCTCGAAGGCGCGCGTGCCCTCGGTCTCTCGCTGCCGAGCACGGCGGTGGCGCAGCAATTGTTCTCGTCCTGCACAGCTCATGGCGGCAAGGCCTGGGATCATTCGGCGATGGTGCGGGCGCTGGAACTAATGGCGGGGCACGAGATCGCCGTGGCCTAGTCTGTTACCGGCTAACAGTGTCCAGAATTGACGCGTCCTTGGCCGTCGGGGAACCGGAACAATGCTCCGGCCCCGCGGTTGAAGGCGCATAACAATCACTGGAGACGTAAGGACATGAAAACCCGTCTTGCGATTACGTTGGCTGCTGCGTCGCTGCTGGCGTCGAGCGCAGCCTTTGCTCAGTCGACGACCGCCCAAGGCGCTGCGGAAGGCGCGCGTGCGGGTGGCGACATCGGCGGGCCGGTCGGCGCGATAGTCGGCGGCACCGTCGGTGCGGCCGTTGGCGCAGGTTTGGAAATTCCGAATGCGGTTTTGGGCGGAATCCCGCGCGATGATTCAGTGGTGATCCGCGAGCGCGTCGTGGTTGGCGAGCCGCTGCCGCCGACCGTGGTGCTGCGTCCTGTGCCGAATTACACGGAGTATCGCTACGCGGTCGTGAACGATCGCCGCGTGATCGTCGAGCCGCGCACGCGCCGTGTCGTCAAGATCATCGACTGATCTGCGCAAGCTGCGCGCTGATAAAATGGGCCCTGCGGAGCGTCACTCCGCGGGGCCTTCGCTCGTCAGGATCGAATTTGCGCGAAGCCGGGCGGTGGCCCAATCGGCGGCGGCCGCGAGCGCAAAGCCGAGGCAAGCCGTGAGCGCGTCGACCAGAAAATCCTCCAGCCGTGCATGGCGCCCGGGTGCCCAAAATTGCATCAGTTCGAGGACGCCGATCAGTACGACCGCGGCCGCTGCGGTCAGTAGGCGTCGCTGCCGATAGGCAAGGCCGAAGGCCAGTCCCACCAGGATGAAGGCGAGCGCATGTTCGCCGTCCTGGCCGAAGTCGGAATGCGGCCGCAGGCCGGGGGGACCAAGGGTTGCGAATGTGACGGCGGCCGCGAGCAGCCAGGCAAATGAACGAACCAAAAGGGACATCCGGCTCGCTTAGCACAGATTTGCACCGGGCCGTATAGTCCCGCTATCAGATCGACGTGTAGTTAATGACGAAATATTAAAGTGGCTCGCGCACGCCGAGGCCGTGCATGAAGCGTTCCCGTATCTGCACGGGGTCGCGCCGGGTGGTGCCGACGCCCGGCTTGTCGTCGATCCGGACCGCGATCAGGCTCGGCTCGGCAGCCGCCATCGCATTCTCGACCAGGCGCTCGAAATCCTCCTCGTCCGCGGCCCAGGCGCTGTTGGCGAGGCCGGACCCGACGGCGATGGCGACGATGTCGGCGACATCAGCGGCCGGTGTCGGTTGCGCGCCGGTAATTTGGTAGATGCCATTGTCCATCACGATCATCGTGAGGTTCTTCGGCTTCAGGGCTGCAATCGTCGAGAGTGCGCCGAGCTGCATCAGCAGCGAGCCGTCGCCTTCCAGCGCGAAGACGCGGCGGTCGGGCTGCGCCAGCGCCACCCCGAGCCCGATCGGGAAGGCGAGGCCCATGCTGCCCAGCATGTAAAAATTCTGCGGGCGGTGGCCGGCGGCCCAGAGATCGAAATTGGTGTTGCCGATGCCGCCGATCACCGCTTCCTCGTTCCCAAGCTTGGCGATCAGGCGCGAAGTGACGTCGAAACGGTTCATCACCTTGGTGTTGCGCGCATTCAGATTTGAGCTCATTTGGCCGGCCTCACTTGTCGAACACCTTGCCCCCGGTGAGCAGCGGGCTCAGGATCAGCGCCACCGGCGCCTGCGTGGTGACGGCCTGCTTGATCGAGCGGTCCGTGATGAATTCGAGCTCGTCGAGCCGGGTGATGGTGTGATGCTCCAGCGCCAGCGAGTCCAGGACCGGGCGCATGGTGCGGCAGACCAGCGACTGGCCGTAGTTGAACTCGCCGAGCGTGCCGCGCTCGGACACGAACATGATCAGTGGAATCTGGTAGGGCACTGCGAGCGAGGCCAATACGTTGGCGAGCGTCGCAAAACCCGAGGTCTGCATCAGCACCGCGCCGCGGCGGCCGCCCATCCAGGCGCCCGAGACGATGCCGACCGCCTCCTCCTCGCGGGCGGTGGCAAAGGTGGTGAAGAAGGGATCGGCGTGCAGGTTCCGGATCAGCGGTGTCAGCACCCGATCGGGCACGTAAGGGATGAGGCTGATCTCGTTCCGCTTCAGGGTTTGCAGGACGATGTCATGCCAGCTTCTTTCGCCGGCCCCGTGCGTCGCCTGCGGCGAGGTCTGCTGCTCCGCAATCGCCATTGCGTTCTCCCTTGAGCCGCGTTGTATGCTTATTGGTCTTCGGCCGTCGCGGCGCTCCGCTGAACTTGACGCAGCGGGCGGGATTGTCAACATGTCCAAGCCGGCACCGTGATCTGCGCCAGACGGCCTGCCGTGGCCGGCACCGCCATGTCATAAGTGCGGCAACGAAAAAGTGGGAGGAAGCACGGAGGGGGCGCGCGCCGCGCTGGCCTTGCTGATCCCGGAGAGCCGGAAGGGTCCTGATGTCGGTCAACAGCAAGCGTGTCGTCTACTCCAATTATTTGGCCAATCCGATCTATATCGACATCCTCAAGGCGCGGTCCGACGTCCGGCTCGATCGCATCGAGAACGGCAGCTCCGAAGAGGTCTATGCGCCGCTCCTCGGCGCTACCCATGTCTACCAGGTCGGCGCCGCCCGCGACGAGCTCGCCCCGCATTTCCATGTCGATGCCGCTTTCCTGAAGTGCGCGCCGAATTTGCTGCTCGTCTCCAGCAACGGCGCCGGCTTCGACCCGGTCGACGTCGAGGCCTGCACAGCCGCCGGCGTCGTGGTCGTCAATCAGTCCGGCGGCAACGCCCATTCGGTCGCCGAGCATGCGCTGGCGATGATGTTGACGCTGTCCAAGCGCATCATCCAGTCGGACCGCAGGCTGCGCCGCGAGCGCGACGTCAACCGCAACGAGCTCGTGGGCAACGAGGTCGAGCACAAGACCGTCGGCATCATCGGGCTCGGCAATGTCGGCCGCCGCATCGCCGCGCTGTGCAAGGGCCTGCTCGGCATGAAAGTGCTGGCCTATGATCCCTATCTGTCGGCCGAGGTGATGGCCGAGCGGGGCGGGGAGAAGGTCGAACTCGACGAGCTCCTGCGCCGCGCCGATTTCGTCTCGATCTCCTGTCCGCTCAACAAGGGCAGCCGCAACATGATCAGCGTGCGTGAATTCGCGCTGATGCAGCCGCATGCCTATTTCATCACCACGGCGCGCGGCTTCATCCACGACGAGGACGCGCTGCTCCAGGCGTTGCGCGACAAGCGCATCGCCGGCGCTGGTCTCGACGTCTGGTCCAAGGAACCGCCGCCGCCGGAGCATCCGCTGCTCCAGCTCGACAACGTGCTGGCGAGCCCCCATACCGCCGGCGTGACGATCGAGGCGCGCCAGAACATGGGCCGCATCGCCGCCGAGCAGGTGCTGGATGTCCTGGACGGCAAGCGCCCGCCGCGCATCATCAATCCCGAGGTCTGGCCGCACTATGCGGAGCGCTTCAAGCAGGCGTTCGGCGTGACGCCGGGATAGGACAGCTACCCTCTCTTCCTCGTCATTCCGGGCTCGGCCCTGCGAGCCGCCCCGGAATGACGGAGCGAAGAAAACAGCGTCCCGACCTTGATCCGCGTCAAAATCTCCTTTCCCTGTCCGGCCTAAATGGGATTAGAGTGCCGCCGGGGCTGACCGGGGGCACCAGGAGGTCCCATGTCAACTTATGTCGTCAGGTTCATGAAGGACGTGCTCGGTCAGTACGGCCGGCAGATCGAGGTCTGCCAGGGGACGCTCGAGATCGACGCCGCTGACGAGGACGAGGCCAAGGAGCGGGCCAAGGCGAAGTTCTGCAAGGATCAAGCCTTGCATCATTGGTCCCTGCATGCCGACCGCATCCAGGTCAGACCGGCCGATTTTCCGTCGTGAAAGCCTACCGGCCGGGCGCCGTGATGGGCGGAGGTGCTGTCGTGCCTGCGCCGAGCGACCGCTGCACCATCACGGTATCGGACCAGCGGCCGTGGCGATAGGCGACGCCGCAGAGCAGGCCGGCGCGCGCGAAGCCGAACTTCTCGTGCAGCGCCAGCGAGGGCGCGTTGTCGGCATCGATATAGCCGATCATCTGGCGGAATCCGGCCGCCGCACAGGCATCGATCAGTTCCTGGAGCAGCAGCCGTCCGATCCCGCGGGCGAGATGCCTGTGGTGGACGTAGATGGAATGCTTGGCGGTGTAGCGATAGGCCGGCCGTTTGCGGAACAGCACGGCATAGGCATAGCCGACCACTTCGCCGCGAGAGGTCGCGACCAGATGCGGCAGGCGGGTCTGCTTCAGGTTCTTGCGTCGGTCGCGCAGATCGTCCGGCTCGGGCGCGCCGGTTCCCTCGACATCGCGCGGCACGCCATTGCGGACGTGATCGCGGTAGATCGCCAGCATCGCCTCGACATCGCTTTCGCGTGAGGCGCGGATCCGGACCTGTTCGTCACCTGTGTGCGCGATCGCTGTTTCGTTCATCGGCACCTACTCGGCAACGACATAAGTATAGAGCCCGATGCGGCCGTTCGCATCGATCTCCTTGTAGACGCCTTGGATTTCGACATCGAATCCTGGGAACGTGTTGAAGCAGGTCTCGAACATCCTGAGATAGTCGATCATGGGCTTGGCTCGTTCCGTAAGCCTTTCGCCCGGAACGATGGTGGCGATGCCGGGCGGATAGACCACGAAGGGCGTGGTGGCGATGCGGCCCGCGATCGCTTCGATCGGCAGATAATCGACGTCGTTGCGGAACAGATAGCGCGCGGCTTCGCGGGGCGGCATCGCTATCTCAGGCATGTGCTCGGGCATGAACTGCCGCGCCTGGAGCGCGCTGACATCGGCGGCGCGGAAGAAGCGGTGCATCTCGCCACAGAGGTCGCGCAGTCGCACGCCGGCATAGCGCGCCTGCCGCCGCTGGTTGAACTCGGGGATGACGTCGGCCAGAAGCGCGTTGTCGTCGTGCAGCTTCTTGAACGCGACGAGGCCGGAGATCAACGTGCCGGCCTTGCTGGCCTCGACGCCGGGCGTGAGCAGGAAGAGCAGGGAGTTGAGGTCGTTCTTCTCGGGGACGATGCGGTTCTCGCGCAGATATTGCGCGACGACCGGTGCGGGGATGCCGTGCTCGGCATAGGCGCCGGTGCTGCGGTCGAAACCAGGCGTCAGCAGCGTCAGCTTGTTCGGGTCGGTCATGGCAAAGCCTTCGGTGAGGCCGGGGAAACCATGCCAGGTGCTGTCGGGGGAGAGCTGCCACAGCGCGGGATTGGTGGCGAGCTCGTCGGTCGAGAGCGTTTCCCACGCGACGTTGTGCGCAGCGCCAGGGCGGCTGACATCGGGAATGGCGACGCGATCCGGGACGAACGGCTCGAAGAACCAGCGTCGGTCCGGATTCTGCTCCTTCTCCTCGAACTCCCGGCGCATCGCGCGGATCTTCTTGCGCAGCTCGATGCCGAGGCGGATCGTGTCGTCCCACAGCACTTCGCCGGAGCGGCCCTTCATCATCTGTGCGCCGACGTCGAGCGAGGCGAACAGCGGATAGAACGGTGACGTGGACGCGTGCTGCATGAAGCTCTCGTTGAAGCGGCGGTGCTCGACGCGCCGCTTCTGGCCGCGGATATGGCGGTCCTTGATGTGGATTTGGGATGCCTGCGAAAAGCTTGCGAGCTGCTTGTGGGTCGACTGCGTCGCGATGATGCCGGGCGCCTCGGGCGGAAGGTTGGCCAGGCCCATGGCGAAGCGGCCTGCATAGAGCGGGTGGAATTTCATGAAGCCGGCCCAGGCCTCGTCGAACAGGATGTACTCGCAGAGATGGCCGATCCGTTTCAGGATCATGTCGGCGCTGTGGATCGAGCCGTCATAGGTGCACTGCTCGACCACGGCGACGCGGAACGGCCGCTCCTTGCGCCAGGCGTCCTTGTCGGTGACCAGCGGGTGATTGCGGATCGTCTCGCGCAAGGCCTTCTCATCGAGCATGTCCCAGCGCATCGGTCCGATCAGGCCCCAGGCGTTGCGGATGGTCGGCACGTAGACCGGGACACCGCCATTGATCATCAGTGCGCCGTGATGGGCGGCCTTGTGGTTGTTGCGATCGAACAGCACGAGGTCGCCGTCAGTGACGAGCGCGCCGAGCGCGACCTTGTTCGAGGTCGAGGTGCCGTTGAGCACGAAATAAGTCTTCTCCGCGCCGAAGATCTGGGCGGCTTCCTTCTGCGCCTTCAGCGCGGGCCCTTCATGGGTGAGGAGGTCGCCGAGATCGAGCACGGAATTGTCGAGGTCGTCGCGGAACACGGACTCGCCGAGATGCTCGACGAAGACGCGCCCGATCGGGCTGCGGTTGTAGAACACACCGCCATTGTGCCCCGGACAGGTCCAGAGCTGGTTGCCTTCCTCGGCATAGTCGACCAGCGCACCGAAGAACGGCGTCTTCAGCGTCTCGGCATATTGCTTCAGCCGGCTGATCAGGTTCTTGGCGATGAAGGTCGGCGTCTCCTCCGACAGGAAGACATAACCGTCGATGAAATCGAGCACTTCGACCGGCAAATCCTCGAACCGCTTGCGACGGATCAAGAGGATGATGGGGAAATCGAGGCCCCGGCGCCGCATCAGATTGATCAGCGCCGAGGTCCTGCCCTCGAGGCCCTTCTTGCCCCAGTCCACCACCATGCAGCCGATCGCGGCATCGGTCTGCACCGCCATCTCGGCATCCTCCAGCTTGCGGGCTCGGACCACCTCGAAGCCGGAGCGCTGGATCTCCTCTATGATCTGATTGAAACGGACGCCTTCGAGATCGTCGGCGTCGAATACAGGTGCGGCGAACAGGAAGTTGAAGCGCTTGAAATAGTCCATGTCGGGTCCCGAATGTGCGAGAGATACAGCTCTCGGCACATTCGATGACAGCTGGATGACAGGAGCGAGACCGGCCTGCGGCGCCTAAACTCGATCCGTCATCCTGAGGCGCGAGTGATGGGGCGCGGAGCGTCCCATCGGGAAGCCTCGAAGGATGAACGGCCGGGATGCAGCGGCTGGGCTGTTGTCGCCCTTCGAGGCCGATATGCGGTGCGTCCGCACCGCATATCGGCACCTCAGGGTGACGATCATCTATTCGGGCTCGTGTGGAGATACTCGTCGCAAACAGCACGACGACGCGCCCGCTCAGTCGATCAGCTTGTCCAGCGTGATCGGGAAGCGCCGGATGCGCTTGCCGGTGGCATGATAGACGGCGTTCGCAATCGCCGCAGGCACGCCGACGATGCCGATCTCGCCGAGGCCCTTGACGCCGAGCCTGTTGATCCGGTCGTCGGGCTCGTCGACGAAAATGACGTCGATGTCGTGAATGTCGGCATTCACGGGAATGTGGTACTCGGCGATATTCGCGTTCATGATGCGGCCGAAGCGGTGATCCATCACCGTCTCCTCGTGCAGCGCCATTCCGATTCCCCAGACCACGCCGCCCATGATCTGGCTGCGGCCCGTCTTGGTGTTCAGGATGCGCCCGGCGGCGACCGCGCTCACGACCCGCGCGACGCGGATGACGCCGAGCTGCTCGTCGATCTTCACCTCGGCGAAAACCGCCGAATGCGTGTTGCGGGCATGCGACTTGTCCTCGGCGAACTCGTTGAGCTTCTGCTTCTCGATCCGCTCGAGCTTGCCATGGTGCATTGCATCAGCGATCGAGATGGCGCGGCTCCTGTCGCCGGCCTTGGCGATAGTTCCGTCGACGAGAATGAGGTCCGGCGCATCGACGCCGCCGAGTGGCGAGGCAGGCATCGCCTTGGCGTGACGCGCGAGCTCCCGGCGAATCTCCTCGGCCGCTCCTAACACGGCGTGCGCGCTCGAGGCGGCCATCCACGAGCCGCCTTCCACCGGCGCCTGCGGCAGGGTCGAGTCCGCGAGCTTGACGCTGATGTTCTCGATCGGCAGGCCGAGCGCATCGGCCGCTACTTGCGACACGATGGTGTAGGTGCCGGTGCCGATATCAGATGCGGCACAGGAGACCTCGGCATGGCCGTTCGACGTCAGAACGATGCGGACGGCGACCGGCATCTGCAGCGCCTCCCAGACGCCTGTCGCCATGCCCCAGCCGACAAGGTCGTTGCCGTCGCGCATGGAGCGCGGCGCGGGATTGCGCCGGGCCCAGCCGAAGGCTTCTGCACCCCTGGCGTAGCATGCGCGCAACTGCTTGCTGGTGTAGGGCAGATCCCCGCTCTGGTCGAGATCCGAGTAGCACTTCAGCCGCAGCTCGATCGGGTCGAGCTTGAGCGCGACGGCCAATTCGTCCATGGCGCATTCGAGCGCGCAGACGCCTGATGCCGCGCCCGGCGCGCGCATGTCGCAGGGGGTGGCGACGTCGAGGTTGACGAGCTTATGGGAGAGGCGGCTGTTGTGGCTCTTGTAGAGCTGCTCCCCCCAGCCGGTATCGTTGCGCGAGAAATCCTCAAACCGCGAGGTGACGGCAATGGCTTCGTGGGTGACGGCATCGAGCGTGCCGTCAGGCTTTGCGCCGAGCGCAACGTGCTCGATGGTCATGGGACGGTAGCCCAAGCCGTACATCTGCTGCCGTGTCAGGACGACACGGACAGATCGTTTCAGTGCAAGCGCGCCAAGCGTTGCCAAGACCACCTGGTATTGCGGCCGCAGACCGGAGCCGAAGGCACCGCCGACATAGGGCGAGAGCACGCGGATGTCGTCCGGCTTCTTTCCGAAAACGCTGCAGAGAAACTTCTGGACGTTCTGGACGCCTTGGGTCTTGTCATAAACTGTAAGCCTGCCGTTGCCGTCCCAGATGGCCGTCGTCGCATACAGCTCCATTGGGTTGTGATGCTCGCTCGGAATGACATAGTCCGCCTCGTGATGGACGGCCGCCCGCGTCAGCGCTGCTGCCGCGTCACCGCGTGGCTTGTGCGGCTGATCCACTTTGGCAGCCTTGCCGCGTTCGGATTCGAGATCGGTCGCAAACGCCTCCTGCTTGTATTCAACGCGAACGCGGGTTGCGGCGAATTTGGCGGTTTCCCAATCCTCCGCCACGACCAGCGCGATCGGCTGGCCGTTGAACTTGATCCTGTCGTCATAGAGCGGCCGGAAGGGCGAGCCCTTCTCCGGTGCCACCTCGTCCTTCCAGGCTTCGTCCTTGTCGGCGAGGGGCGGGCGATGAGCATGGGTGAGCACGTCGACCACGCCCTTCACCTTCAGCGCCGCGCTGGGGTCAAGCCGAGCGATGCGCCCGCGCGGAATGGTGGCCTCGACGACGAAGCCATGCAGGAGATGGTCTGCTGCGAATTCGCCGGCATATTTGGCGGCGCCGGTGACCTTGGCCCGGCCATCGACGCGGGAGGTTGGTGTTCCGACATAGGCGTTCATCGGGCCCTCACGCGATCTTCTTGTGAGCTTGTGATTGCGGTGTGGCGCTTGCGGCCTGCATCAGCGTACGCACGACGGCTCGGCGCGCGAGCTCGATCTTGAAGCCGTTATGTGAGCGAGCGGTTGCTCCCTGCAGCAACAGATCTGCGGCGTGCCCAAAATGGTCCGGCGTTGCCGCCTGGCCGCGCAGAGCCGCTTCGGCCTCGAGGCTTCGCCAGGGCTTGTGGGCCACGCCGCCGAGCGCCAGGCGCGCTTCGCTGATTGCGTTTCCTTCCAGTTCGAGCGCGGCCGCGACCGAGACCAACGCAAAGGCGTAGGACAGCCGGTCGCGGATCTTCAGATAGCTGTAGTTCTGGGCAAAGCCGCGCGGCGGCAGCTCGATTGCGGTGATGATCTCGCCGCTGCCGAGATTGGTATCGACATGAGGCTTGTCGTCCGGAAGCCGATGGAAATCCGTCAGCGCGATGGTGCGCTGACCGGTGGGGCCTGCGATGTGCACGAGCGCGCCGAGCGCGGCCAGCGCCACGCTCATGTCGGATGGATTGGTCGCGATGCAGGACGTGCTGATGCCGAGGATTGCGTGGTTGCGGTTGAGGCCATCGAGTGCCGAGCAGCCGGAGCCGGGGCTTCGCTTGTTGCAAGGCGTCGCCATGTCATAGAAGTAGGCGCAGCGCGTTCGCTGCATCAGATTGCCGCCGACCGAGGCCATGTTGCGCAATTGCGCGGAGGCGCCGGCCAGGATGGCGCTGGCGAGCAGGGGATAGCGTTGCTCGATCAACGGATGGTAGGCGAGATCCGAATTCGGCACCAATGCGCCGATGCGCAGCCCACCGTCGGGCGTTTCCTCGATGTCGCGGAGCGGCAGGCGGGAAATGTCGATCAGCCGGGAGGGCCGCTCGACATTCTGCTTCATCAGGTCGATCAGGTTGGTGCCGCCGGCAATCAGCTTCGCGCTCGGATCGGCGGCCAGCAGGCGAATGGCGTCGGCGACATCGGTTGCGCGGGAATACTGGAAGTTGTTCATGATCGGCCCATTGCCTGCTCGATCGCAGCCACGATGTTGGGATAGGCGCCGCAGCGGCAGAGATTTCCGCTCATCAGTTCACGGATCTCGTCGGCGTCCCTGGCGTGGCCTTCGGCCATGAGGCCGGCTGCCGAGCAGATCTGTCCTGGCGTGCAATAGCCGCATTGGAATGCGTCGTGATCTATGAAGGCCTGTTGCAGGGGATGCAGCGCGCCATTCTTGGCCAAGCCTTCGATCGTGGTGATCTCGGCGCCATCCTTCATGATGGCGAGCGTCAGGCACGAATTAACGCGCCGACCGTCGACGAGCACGGTGCAGGCGCCGCATTGGCCGTGATCGCAGCCTTTCTTCGTACCCGTGAGCGCAAGATGATCACGCAAAGCGTCCAGCAGCGTGGTCCAGGGCAGAAGATCGAGGGTGCGACTTACACCATTGACGATGAGATGAATCGGAGTGCGTTCGGGAATTTCATGCGTGACATCGCCCATGTCCTGCTCCCTGCAGGCGATCGAGCCGAGACGTCAGCCGTGCTGACGCGGGGGCACGTCGCTTCCGCTGGCCAATGGCGTGCAACGGACAAGCGGCCGCTTGGTTCCTTGACGGGAATTGGGTGCGCCCGCGGCGCAGCGGTCAGCGCTTCGCCTCGCCGAACACCACGGTCGGCACGGCGCGGTTGACGATCTCGCGCAGCGCGAAGCTTGATTGCACCCGTGCGACGCGCGGCAGGCGCGACAGCTCGGTACGGTGGATGCGCTCGAAATCCTGGATGTCGCGGGCCAGCACGATCAGGATGTAGTCGTCTGTGCCCGACATCAGGAAGCAGCGCACGACGGAGGGGCACTTCACCACCTCCGCCTCGAACGCCTTCAGCGCGTCGTCGCTCTGGCTCTCCAGCGCGATCCGGACCAGCACTGTTGTCGTGAGGCCAAACTGCGCCAGATCGAGCGTGGCTTGATAGGCCTGGATGTAGCCATCGTCCTCCAGCGCCTTCTGCCGCCGCGCCATCGCTGTGCTCGACAAGCCGATCTTGTTGGCAAGCTCGGTGTGGCTGGCCCGCGCATTGGTTGTGAGTTCCGCGAGGATGGCGAGGTCTTTCCGGTCGAGGGCCAAGGTTTTGTTTCCAGCGTGAAAGGACATTTCCGCGCCCGAAACCGGCGCGCCAGGCGCGAACCTAGCGGATATTTGCACGAAACCAAACCGCCGCCATCGCTACGATGATGAACGGAATCAATGCTTTGGAGGAGGGGTTCAAAGATGCGCGTCGGTGTTCCCAAGGAGATCAAGGTGCAGGAATATCGCGTCGGGCTCACCCCAGGCGCGGTCCGTGAGTATGTCGCGGCCGGCCACCAGGTGACGGTCGAGACCGGCGCTGGCAGCGGCATCGGCGCCTCCGACGACGTGTATCGGCGGGCAGGGGCCGCAATCGCCGAAAGCGCCCGCGAAATCTTCGCCAAATCCGACATGATCGTGAAGGTGAAGGAGCCGCAGAAAAGCGAATGGGCCCAGCTCCGCGAAGGCCAGATCCTGTTCACTTATCTCCATCTTGCGCCGGACCCGGAGCAGGCCAAGGGCTTGCTTGCCTCCGGCTGCACTGCAATCGCCTATGAGACCGTCACGGACGCGAACGGTCACCTCCCGCTGCTCGCGCCGATGAGCGAAGTCGCCGGCCGCCTCGCCATCGAGGCCGCCGGCGCCGCGCTCAGGCGGTCGGCCGGCGGCCGCGGGCTGCTGCTCGGCGGCGTGCCGGGCGTGCAGCCGGCGCGGGTCGTCGTGCTCGGCGGCGGCGTGGTGGGAACGCAGGCGGCACGGATGGCCGCAGGGCTTGGCGCCGAAGTCACGGTGATCGATCGCTCGATTCCGCGGTTGCGTCAGCTGGATGATCTCTTTATCGGCCGCGTGCGCACCCGCTTCTCCACCATCGAGTCGGTCGAGGAGGAGGTGTTCGCTGCCGACGTCGTGATCGGCGCGGTGCTGGTGCCGGGCGCCAGCGCACCGAAGCTTGTCACGCGCGCGATGCTGACATCGATGCGGCCGGGCGCGGTGCTGGTCGACGTCGCGATCGACCAGGGTGGCTGTTTCGAGACCTCGCATCCGACCACCCACACCGAGCCGACCTATGAGGTCGACGGCGTCGTGCATTACTGCGTCGCCAACATGCCGGGCGCGGTGCCGGTGACCTCGAGCCAGGCGCTGAACAACGCGACATTGCCGTTCGGATTGATGCTCGCGAACAAGGGCTTTGCCGCGGTGCTAGAGAATCCGCACTTGCGCAACGGGCTCAACGTGCATCGCGGCCGAATTACCAACAAGGCGGTGGCGGAAAGCTTAGGTTTGGAATTCGCGCCGGTGGAGAGCGGGCTGGCGGCCTGAGCAGCCGCAACCCCCGTCATTGCGAGCCAACGGGTCCGCGCGAAGCGCGGCCCGACGACAGGCTGCGCGAAGCAATCCAGAATCCCGCCTCGGAAAGACTCTGGATTGCTTCGCTGCGCTCGCAATGACGATTGGTGAGAGGGTGCGCTGACCCTACAGCCGATCCGCGTTGGCAGAAGAGTCACACCCTCGTCAACTGTACTGGCCCAAATCCGGATCGTGGGTCATGCGCCAGTAGTCCACGAACCGCCACGGCATCGCCGAAAACACGCGGCCGCTCGCATTGCGGTAATAAGTGCTCATGCCCGGATGGGTCCAGATCATCGCCTCGTGCTCGACGTCGACCTTGCGGACGTAGTCGTCGAGCACGTCCTGGCGGACGTCGATGGCGGCGACGTCGTGCTCGATCATGTCGACCAGACACGCCGAGATGTAGCGGCTCTGGCATTCCGACTGGAAGATGACGCTGCCGCCGTGGGCGGGGCCGGAGTTCGGCCCGAGCATGCAGAAGAAATTCGGGAAGCCCGGCACGGTGAGGCCGAGGAACGCGGTCGGATTGTCGTTGGCCCAGGCTTCACGTAAATCCTTGCCGGCGCGGCCGCTGATGTTGAGGCGCGCCGCCATCTCCGTGACCTTGAAGCCTGTCGCAACGACAATGATGTCGGCGGGACGGTGCTTGCCATCGGCGGTGACGATGCCGATCTGGTCGAAATGGTCGATGGTGTCCGTGACGAGTTCCACGTTGGAGCGCGTCAAAGTCTTGAACCAGTTGTTGTCGAGCAGGATGCGCTTGCCGTAGGGCGGATAGGTCGGCACGCATTTTTCGATCAGGTCGGGCCGGCCCTGTAGTTCCGACAGGATGAAGTCGGTCAGCTCCTGGCGGTGCCGGTCATTGCCTTTGTTGACGGCGCGCTCCGGATGCGGCCAGGCCGGGTCCTTGCGCAGGAAGGGTAAGAGACCGTCGCCATAGCGCCAGAACATATTGAAGCGGTACCACTGCACATAGAACGGCAGGTGCGCGAGCAGCCAGCGTGCGCTCTCGCTGATCGGATCGGCATAGCCCTTCACCGGCCGCGCCCATTGCGCGCTGCGCTGGTAGACGGTGACGGAGGCCACACGGCTGGCGATTGACGGCACGAGCTGCATCGATGTCGCGCCGGTGCCGATCACGGCGACATGCTTGCCGTCGAGATCGATATCGTCGGACCATAGTGCCGAGTGCAGGATCGTGCCCTTGAAGTTCTCCTCGCCCTTGAAGCGGGCGCGCGAGGGATCGTTGAGCTGGCCGATGGCCGAGACCAGCGTGGTGGATTCGAAAGTCTCCTCGCCATCCTTCGTCTTGAGTGTCGAAATCCAGCGTTGCCTTCCTTCATCCCAGCGTGATGAGGTCAGCTCGGTGTTGACGCGCAGATGCTTGCGGATGCCGTATTCGTCCGCGACCTTCAGCAGATAGCCGAGCAGCTCCTCACGCGGGCAGAAATAGCGCGTCCATGCGTTGCGCGAGCCGAAAGAGTAGGAATAGGAATGGTTCGGCGTGTCGACGCCGCAGCCGGGATAGCGGTTGATCCACCAGGTGCCGCCGAGCTCGGCGTTCTTCTCGACGATGGTGTAGGGGATGCCGAGGTGGCCGAGCGCCACGCCGAGCGCGATGGCGCAGACGCCGGCGCCGACGATCAGCACATGCTGATCGGCAAGCGTTTCGTCGGAGGGGCGCTTCGTCCAGCGCGCCTCGCGCGGCACAAAACCCATCTCCTCGCGCATCAAAGGCGCATATTCCGGCGCGACATTCTCGCCGAGGCAGGCGCGCATCATCTTCAGCAGCAGCTCCTCGCCCGGATCGGTGATCACGGGTTTCGGCGTGCCATTGGCGAAGAGCCTGACGACGGCGGCGCGGATCTCGTCCTGGATGTCCCGGGGCACGCCGGCCTCCGGATCAGGAATGAGGCGGATGTCGCGCTTGGGCAAATAGGGCGGTTCGAGCCACTTCTCGTCGCCGGTCATGTGCACCAGCACCATCAGAAGGCAGCGGATGTCGCCCTCGGCGATGGCCGAGGCGAGGTCGAGCGGCTTGTGCGGAGACGAGATGTTCATGGCGTGTCCTGATCTCCGGAGGCAGTGAAGAGGCCGCGCGTCATCAGCTTGCGATAGGCGGAGATGACGTGCTCGGGCACGGCGGTGACGCCGGCTTCCGAATAGGAGTAGCGCCGGCTGAGATAGCCGCGCGCGCCCATCAGCATATGGACGATCGCTTCGAATTCCTCGTCGCTGTAGTCCTCGATCGCGCCGGCAAGCCGCGCGCGACGCAAAATGCGGACATAGGCCGTCGAGATGTTGTCGAGATGCTTCTGGTAGCCGGTCGGTGCGAAGAATTCGGCCTCGTTGAGAATACGCAAGAACTCCGGCACCTCGCGGATGAAATCGAAGAACGCCGCGAAGCGCTCGATCTCCTGCCGTGCTGCATGCGCCGTGCCGGTGCGGGCACGGATGAACTCGACCATGTCGAGGCCGATCTTGGGCAGCAGCTGGTTCAGCAGCTCCTGGCGGTTCTCGAAATGATTGTAGAACGTGCCCTGCGCGACACCGGCTTCCTCGGTGATGCGCGCGACCGAGGCCTCGGCATAGCCATGCTTGCCGACCACCTTAGTGGCAGCCTCAAAAATCTTCTGCTTGGTCCAGGCGTTGCGCTCGACCCGGTTCAGCTTGGTTATTTTTGCGGTCGCTTGAGTCATTCGGAGGTCTCCAGCTCGGCGCGCAGCACGCGCTTGAGGATCTTGCCTGACGGGTTGCGCGGCAGGCTGTCACGGAGGACGAGCTGTTTCGGCACCTTGAAGCTCGCCAGCCGCGCGCGGCAATGCTCGGTAAGGGCGGGGAGGTCGAGGCTCGCGCCCGCAGTCAGCACGACGATCGCGACCGGCCGCTCGCCCCAGCGCGCATCGCGCAGGCCGATCACCGCGACCTCGCGCACTTCGGGCAGATCGTAGATGACGCGCTCGACCTCGGAGGAGGCGATGTTCTCGCCGCCGGAGATGATCATGTCCTTCTTGCGGTCGGTCAGGTACAGAAAGCCCTCGTCGTCGAGATAGCCGACGTCGCCGCTGCGGAACCAGTCGCCGAAGAAGGCGGACGCCGTCTTGTCTGGATCCCTCCAATAGCCGCGCGTGATCTTCGGGCCGCGCAGGCAGATTTCGCCATTCACGTTTGCCGGCAGCGTGTTGCCGTCCTCGTCGCGGATTTCGATCTCGACATGGGCAATGGCGCGCCCGGTCGAGCCGATCTTCTCGATCTCGCGGCCCTTCTCCATGAAGGTGTCGCCGCCGACGGTTTCGGTGAGACCGTAGGCGTCGATGTAGCGCGCATTGCGGAAATATTCGGAGAAGGCGCGGATGCGCGCCTCCGGCGTCTTCTCGCCACCGCCGATCGCCCATTGCAGGCTGGAGACATCGTAGCGGTCGCGGGTGGGGCAGGTGAGTATCGCGGTGGTCATGACAGGCGCGAACCAGGCCGCGTTGAGCTTGTCTTCTGCGATAGCCGCCAGCGCCGCCTCGGGCTCGAAATTGCGCTCGATGCGAATGAACCCGCCATGCCAGAGCGCTGCGATGCCGGGCAGGTCGAGCGCGCCGACGTGATAGAGCGGGCCGACGACGAGAAGGCGTGTGTCGGCGCTGAGGCCAAGCGCGATCGTCTGGTCGGCGGACTTCCAGTAGAAATTATCGTAGGTGAGCATCACACCCTTGGGGCGGTCGGTCGTGCCCGAGGTGTACATCAGCCGCATCAGGTCGGAGGGCTGGCGCACATGCATCGGTGCTGCCGTCGTGTTGCCTGCGAGATGGGTTATGCTCTGCTGTGCGGTCTCGTCGAGCACGACGATGTTCGTGCCCGCTGCATTCGCAGCCAATTCCTGATCGACGACCAGAAGGCGCGCGCCGGCATTGCCGGTGATGTAGCCGACCTCGTCGCGGGACAGACGAAAATTGATCGGCAAGAACACCGCGCCGAGATGGCTGGTGGCGAAGACGAGCTCCAGGAACGCCGCGCTGTTCTTCATCAGCACGGCCACGACATCGCCGACACGGATGCCCTGCGCGGCGAGCCAGCCGGCGACCGTCCCGATGCGCGCGCCGAAAGCCGCGTAGGAGATCTCCTCGCCGCGGTATTTCAGCGCGGGCCGGTCCGGCGTGCGCCGGGCATGAAAGGCGATGAAGCTCGAAAGGTTGATCATTTGCCGGGTTTTGGGCCGTTGCCGGCCTTATTTCCTCCCTCGATGAATTCTGACTCGTAATTCATCTTTGGCTTGACGTCACCCCCCACCCTCTGAAATCCTTGGGATCACGGAGACGAGACGATCTCCGGCAGGGACCAGGACACGCCGACCCGAAAGAGGGAGGGGAAAATGACGAGAACCCGCACGCCGGGCATCAGCCGCCGTTCCACGCTGGCGCTGATGGGCGCCGGTGCGATGACGTTTGCCGCGCCCTGGGTGGCGCGTGCGCAGGCCAAGACCATCAAGATCGGCATGCCGACGATTTTATCGGGGCGCGTCGCGCAGCTCGGCACGTCTTCGCGCAATGCGGTGATGCTCGAGGTCGAGAAGGTCAACGCCGCCGGCGGCCTTGCCGGCCGGCAGATCGAGATGGTGATCCGCGACTCCAAGGGCCAGCCGCAGGAAGCTGCCCGCGTCGCGCGCGAGCTCGTCAACACCGACGGCTGCGAGCTGATGATCGACGCCGAGGCCTCCTCCGGCGCGTTCGCGGTGCACGAGGTCGCGCGCGATCTCGGCGTGTTCTGCATCCACACCAATTCCGAGACCTCGGCACTGACCGCGGATCCGAAGCAGCACATTCCCAATGCCTTCCGCACCGCGCGGCAGGGCGTGCACGACTCCATCGTCGGCGGCAGCTATGCCGCAGCGATCGCCAAGGCAAAAGGCCTGAAGAAGTGGGCGACCTGCTCGCCCGACTATGCCTATGGCCGCGACACCACGGCGGAATTCACGCTCTACCTGAAACGCTTTGCGCCCGAGGTCGAAATCATCAGCGAGTCCTGGCCAAAGCTGTTCCAGCCCGATTACACCGAGGTGGTCACCAAGATCCTGCAGGCCAAACCGCAGGCGCTGTACTCCTGCCTGTGGGGCGGCGATCTCACCTCCTATATCGACCAGGCCAACATCTACGCGATGTTCAGCCAGATGGAGGTGTTCGCGGTCAACATGGCCGACTACACCGCGCTCACCGTGGTGAAGAACCTGCCCAAGGGCATTCACTCCGGCAACCGCTACATCAAGACATTCCCGTCGACGCCGGAGAATGCCGCCTGGGGCGATGCCTACAAGGCCAAGTACAATGAATATCCGACCAACTGGTCGTGGGAAAACGCCACCGCCATCATGCTGATGGCGGAAGCCGCCAAGAAGGCGAACTTGGCCGACGGCAAGAAGATCGCGGAGGTGCTGAAGGGCCTCACCATCAAGTGCCCGTTCGGCGCCGACGGCACGGTGACGATGCGCGGCGACGACCACACCCTCGTCGGCTACGCCATCGGCTGGGGCACCACCATCCCGCAGGAGCCTTATGTTCCCGAGGTCAAGGCCGGCGACTGGAAGACCATCTTCGAGTTAGAGGCCGAGTGGAAGAAGAGCAAGGGTTACACCTGATCTGACGCGCGGCGGAGACGGGCGATCGCCTCCGCCGTTCGTTTCGTTTTCCGCGCCATACCGCGCGCTGCAATGAAAGTGCTTCTGTGGATCTCGACGCGCTCGCCGGCTGCCTCTCCAGCTCCGCCTGCCTGGTGACGCAAACCACCAGCGGCCTCATCATTGGCATGCTGCTGTTTCTCGTTGCGGTTGGGCTGACGCTGATCTTCGGCGTGCTCAAGGTGGTCAATTTCAGCCACGGCGCGTTCTACATGTTCGGCGCCTACTTTGCGATGACGGCCTATCAGCTCACCGCCAGTTTTGCGCTCGCCATGCTGGCGGGCGCGGCCGGCACCGCGATCCTCGGCCTGATCTTCGAGCGCGTCTTCATGAGCCGGGTCTACGGCGCGGATGTCTTGATGCAGCTCCTCGTCTGTTATGCCTTCGTGCTGATCTTCGATGATGTCGTGCGCATCATCTGGGGACCGGAGTTCAAGTCGATGGGCATGCCGTCCGCGTTCCAGGTGATGCCGTTGTTCATCGCCGGTGGCGTGGTGCCGCCTTACTATCTGTTGCTGATCGGCGTCGCGCTCGTCGCGGCCATCGTGCTCGGCATCGGATTGTCGCGCAGCCGCATCGGCAAGGTGATCCGCGCCGCCGCACATAACCCTGGCATGGTGTCCGCGCTCGGCATCAACACCGGCCTGATCTATGGCGGCGTGTTCGCGCTCGGCGGCATGCTGGCGGGCCTTGCCGGCGCGCTGGCCGCGCCAGTGCGGTCGCTGACGCCGGGGATGGGATTTTCGGTGCTGATCGAATCCTTCATCGTCACCGTGATCGGCGGCATGGGCTCGATCCTGGGCGCGCTGATCGGTGCGCTGCTGCTCGGGCTGATCCGCTCGTTCGGCTCGCTCGGCTTTCCCTTGTTCACGGAAGGCTTGATGTACCTCTTCATGGTGATCGTGCTGGTCTCCAAGCCTACCGGCCTGTTCGGCAAGGAGGCAGCATGACCGAGCTGGAGGCCGGACGCGCCGAAACGCTGGCGCCAGTGCGCAGCGGCGCGGCGGTCCAACGCTACCGTGACGTCCTGATCGCGCTGATCGCCTTCATCGTGCTGGCGAGCCTGCCGCTCTTTACCGGCAGCAAAGCGCTGCTCGACTTCGTCATCCGCTGCTCGGCCTACGGCCTGTTTGCGACGTCGCTGAATTTACTGGTCGGCTACACCGGCCTGACCTCGTTCGGTCATGGCATGTTCTTCGGCCTTGGCGCGTACAGCTACGGCTTGATCATGCAGAAGCTCGGCGTGCCGATTCCCGTCGCCTTCGTCGCGACGCTGGCGATCACCGCAATGTTTGCCGCGATCATCGGCGCGATCTGCGTGCGACTGAAGGAGATCTACTTCGCCTTCGTGACGCTCGCCTTCCAGATGCTGATTCACTCGACCATTTTGTCCTGGGCCTCCTTCACCGGCGGCGACCAGGGTTTGCGCGGCGGCATTCCGCGGCCGCCGTTCCTCGGCATTGACCTTGCCAACCACGTCCATCTCTATGTCGCGAGCTGCGCGCTGCTCATCCTCGGCCTGCTCGCGATGCGCCAGATCGCGCAATCATCGTTCGGCTACACGCTGCGCATGATCCGCGACAACGCCGCGCGCGCCAGCTTTCTCGGCATCGACGTCTGGCGTGCCAAGCTGACCGTCTTCGTGCTGGCGGCTCTGTTCGCGTCAATGGGAGGCATGGTGATGGCGCTGTTCGTCTCCGGCGCCTATCCGGAGTTCGCCTATTGGACGATCTCGGGCGAAGGCATCTTCATCAACATGCTTGGCGGCGTCTCGACCTTCCTCGGCCCGATGGTCGGCACCGTGCTGCTGCTTCTGCTCAACGACACTGTCACGCGTTTCACCGAGTATCACGGCATCGTGCTCGGTGTGGTCATCCTGTTCTTCGCGCTGGGCCTGCGCAAGGGCCTCTTGGATTTCGTCGCCGAATGGTTTGCGCAGCGGCGCGATGCAGGCGAGGGGCGCTAGCGATGCTTGAGATCCGCAACCTCGCAAAATCCTTTGGCGGCGTGAAGGCGACCAACGATGTCTCGCTCGACTTCCCCGACGGCTCGCTCACCGCGGTCATCGGCCCGAACGGCGCCGGCAAGAGCACCTTCTTCAACCTGATCACCGGTGCCTTGAGGCCGGATTCCGGCCAGGTGCTGCTCGACGGCGTCGATCTCGCCGGCCGATCGCCGCCCGAGATCGTGCGCCATGGCATCGGCCGCGCCTTCCAAGTGGCCAGCATCTTCAAGTCGCTCACGGTGCAGGAGACCATGCTTGCCGCCGTCAGCGCCGACCAGCGGACCTCGGCGGTGCTGCACAAGCGCTTTCCGCTGCCGGAGACGCGCGAACGCGCCGAGCACGTGATGGAGCTGCTGGGGCTCGCCGGCAAACGTCATCGTACCGCCGCGACCCTGTCGCATGGCGATCAGAAGCTGCTCGATATCGCGCTCGCGCTGGTGCTCGAACCCAAGGTGCTGCTGCTGGACGAACCCACCGCCGGCATGGGCCCGGACGAGCGCTGGCGCATGATCGACAAGGTGCGCGAGCTCTGGGAGACGCAGAAGATCACGGTTGTCTTCATCGAGCACGACATGGACATCGTGTTCAAGATCGCGCCAAAAATCGTGGTGCTTTGCTACGGCCGCATCCTGGCAACCGGCACGCCGGACGAGATCCGCAACAACAGCGCCGTGATCGACGCCTATCTCGGCACCGAACATGCGGGAGCTGCCGCATGAGCGCAGCCGTCATCGAAGTCGCCGATCTCGATGTCTATTATGGCACCAGCCAGATCCTGTTCGGCGTCGGCCTGTCGGTGCGGCAGGGCGAGACCATGGCGCTCTTGGGCCGCAATGGCGCCGGCAAATCGACGACCATGAAGGCGATCATGGGGCTGGCGCCGCCGCGGAGGGGCAGGATCAGCCTGCGCGGCGCGGTGATCTCAGGCCTGAAGCCGCACACCATCGCGCGCGCCGGCCTCGGCTTCGTGCCGGAGGATCGTCAGATTTTTCCGGAGCACACGGTCGAGGACAATCTCGTCATCGGGAAGAAGAAGGGACCGGACGGCCAGGACGAGTGGCCGATCAAGCGCATTTACGAGGTCTTCCCGCTTCTGGAGCCGCTGCGCCATCGTATCGCCGGGCGCCTCTCGGGCGGTGAGCAGCAGATGCTCGCGATCGCGCGCACGCTGATGGGCAATCCGGCGCTCCTGCTGCTCGACGAGCCGAGCGAGGGCCTCGCGCCGATCATCGTGCAGCGGATCGGGGAGCTGTTGCGGCAACTCCGCCAACTCGGATCGACGGTGCTGATCGCTGAGCAGAACATGCATTTCTGCCTGGGGCTGGCGAGCCACGCCACCGTCATCGACAAGGGCCAGATCGTCTATGCCGCCGGAATCGACGAGCTGAAGGCCAACGACGCGATCCGGCGCAGGTATCTGGCCCTGTAAGCCGGGCCGCCGGTGTCCAAATAGGCCGAAGAAGAAAACTATTGTCCTGAGGTTGCCAGACGGAAGGAGTTTTCTCTCGGGAGGGCAAAAACGCCAATCGCTTCCATTGCCGTTTGAGGCCGAAAAGACGACATTCCTATCAGGATTTGATGGGTTGGCCAGAGCCATGGAACGTACCGGATTTGAACCCTTCGGCGAGCAATTGGTGTCCGCGACGGACACCCAGCCGCGCTCGCGTACGTCAAAGCTCCTGCTGCGGGCCGGCACCGGCCTGTTCTGGTCGCTGGTTGCGGGTATCGTGCTTGCCCGTGCCGCCTTCTTCGAGCCCGGCATCTATGACGGCTTCAGCCGCGTCGCTTCGCTGGCCAAGAGCCTGATCTTCTAAGGCCGATTATTCCGGCCTGAGGATAGAACTTCCCTCGGGCCTGATATGTCGAAAACTTATTTCCCTACGGAAGCGCACTGCGTATAAATCTTTCTCCTCAGGGAGAGATTTGTGTCGCAGAATCAAGCATCCAGCCCGGCCGAGACCAAGCCGGCCTCCGCCGCGAGCCGTATTGCGGCACTGATTCCCGGCATTCTCCTCTGCGTTCTCGTCGCCGGTGTCTCGGCTCTGCTCGAGCGGGCGGAACTTGGCGTGTTCGAGCATCCCTATGTCGAGGCGCTGGTGATGGCGATCCTGCTCGGGATGGCCTTGCGCAGCTTCTGGAAGCCCGCGCCGCGCTGGCAGGCCGGCATCGCTTTCAGCGCCAAACAGCTTCTCGAAGTCGCGGTCATGCTGTTGGGGGCCTCCATCAGTTTCGCCGCCATTGCCGCCTCGGGCATCGCGCTGCTCGCGTCGATCGCGGCCGTCGTCGTGATCGCACTCTGCGTCTCCTTCGGCCTCAGCCGCATGCTCGGTCTGTCGACGCGTTTGTCGATCCTGATCGCCTGCGGCAACTCGATCTGCGGCAATTCGGCGATTGCGGCCGTGGCGCCGATCATCGGCGCCAACAACGACGAGATCGCATCCTCGATCTCCTTCACCGCGATCCTCGGCGTGATGATGGTGCTGGGCCTGCCGCTGTTGATTCCACTGTTGCAGTTGTCGGCGACGCAATATGGCATTCTCGCCGGCCTGACCGTCTATGCGGTGCCCCAGGTGTTGGCGGCGACGGTACCGGCCGGACTCGTCTCCACGCAGATCGGCACGCTCGTGAAATTGATGCGCGTATTGATGCTCGGGCCGGTCGTCGTCGGCCTCTCGCTGGTTGCCTCGCGCTGGCACAGTGATGCCAAGAAGACCAATGTCGGCTTCTTTCGCCTGGTGCCGTGGTTCATCCTCGGCTTCCTCGCGCTGGCGACCCTGCGCTCCCTGGAGATCGTGCCGGCCACGGTGGTCGGGCCAGTGACGAAGATCACCGGCTTTCTCACGGTGGTCTCCATGGCCGCCCTCGGCCTCGGCGTCGACGTGCGCGTGCTGGCGAATGTCGGCGGTCGCGTGACGGCCGCCGTGACGCTGTCCTTGATGCTGCTGCTCGGCATCAGCATCGCGCTGGTGCATTGGTTCAAATAATTAGAGCAAAACTGCCGTAGGGTGGGCAAAGGCGCGAAAGCGCCGTGCCCACCACTCGGTTCGGCGTGCAACTAAGTAAGATGGTTGGCACGCTTCCGCCTTCGCTCTACGAGCTACGGCGGACAAGCCGCTTTGCCCACCCTACGAGACTGAGCGCGCTCACTGCGCCTAAATCACATCCGCCAGCGAGTGGCCGTGCAGCTCGATGTTCAAGCCCTGCATGCCCATGTCGTTGATCTCGCCGCCCATTGCCTTGAGGCTTTCCTCGCGGATCAGCGACATCAGCCCGCGGCGCAGAGCCAGAAACTCCGACGACATCATCATCGATTGCTGCCGCGGCCGCTCCAGCGGGATCGGAATCTCCGCCTTGATCGAGCCGGGGCGCGCTGTCATGCAGTAGACGCGGTCGGAGAGGAAGATCGCCTCGTCGATGTCGTGGGTGACGAACAGCACCGAGATCTTCAGCCGCTGCCACATGTTGGTGAGGATCTGCTGCATGATGACGCGCGTCTGCGCATCAAGCGCGCCGAAGGGCTCGTCAAGCAGCAGCACTTTCGGCCCCGTGGCGAGCGCGCGGACGATGCCGACGCGCTGCTTCATGCCGCCGGACAGCTTTTCCGGATAGTGCTTCTCGAACGCCTCCAACCCCGCGAGTCCGAGCAGCGTGCGTGCCGCACGCTCGCGCTGCGAGCGCGGCATGCCGCGCATCTTCAGGCCGAATTCGACATTTTCCCGCACCGTCTTCCAAGGAAACAGCGAATATTGCTGGAACACCATGCCGCGCTCGGCGCTGGGGCCGTTCACGGGCTCGCCGTCGACGGTGACGATTCCGGTGGTCGGCTTGAGGAAGCCGGCGACCGCATTGAGCAGGGTCGACTTTCCGCATCCGGAGGGCCCGACGATCGAGACGAACTCGCCGGGCTTCACATGGATCTGCGTGTCGGTCACGGCCTGCACCGCTCCCTCGATGGTCTCGTAGGCGAGGGAGAAGTTCTTGACCTCGATATGGCCCTTCGGCTCGCTCGCAAGCACCTCGCTCATGTTGACCTCCACGGCATCACCAATTGCCCCGCGCCTCTGATGAGCAGGCTCGATCCAAGGCCGAGAACGCCGATCGCGATCATGCCGAGCGCGATGTCGGCATACTGGACCAGCGAATAGGCCTCCCAGGTGAAGTAGCCGATCCCGTATTGCCCCGAGATCATCTCGGCAGCGATCAGCGATACCCAGGCGACACCCATGCCGACCGTGAGGCCGGTGAAGATGTGCGGCAGCGAAGCCGGAAAATACACCTCGCGGAAGATCGAGCGCTCGCGTGCACCGAGACATTGCGCGGCGCGGACCAGCACTGGATCGACCAGCGACATGCCGTGCAGCGTATTGACGAGGATCGGGAAGAACGAGCCGAGGAAGGTGATGTAGACGATGCTCTGCTCGTTGGTCGGCCACAGCATGATTGCCATCGGTACCCAGGCGATCGCCGGTATCGGGCGCAGCACTTCGGCGACCGGGAAGATCACCTCATGCACCAGCTTGAAACGACCCATGATCAGACCGAGCGGCACGCCCACGATCGCCGCGAGCGAGAAGCCGATGAAGATGCGCCGGCAACTGAGCAGGATGTGCAGCAGGAATTTGGGATCGTGGATCGCCTTGGTGAAGCTCGCATAGACCGCGAGCGGCGATGGCACGTTGGTGAAACGTACGAAGAACACCACGCGATAGGTCGTGAGCAGGTGCCAGACCAGCAGGAAGGCGAGCAGCGAAATCACGCCGATCGCGGTTGCGCGAAGCCGGCCCTGATTCAGCCGGTACCAGCGCCGCGCGAGCGTGCCGAACGAAGGGGGTGTTGCGGGCGGAGTGACGGCGGACACGGGAGCCGTCTCTGCAATGGCTGTTGCCGACATGCTGTCCTCGGAATGTTTGCGGAGGGCGGGACTGCTCACGTCTTGCCTCCGCCGACCGCCGCCTTCACCGCGTCATCGAAGCCGAGCACCTTGCCGCTGATCTTGGCGGCGTAGGCTTCGGCATCTTTCTTGAGCAGGAAGGGCGCCACGTCGCCATTGCCGACCGCGAAGAAAGCCTGGTCGGCGAACAGCTTGATGCCGCGCGTGGTGTCGAAGACATAGGCGACATTGATCTTCTTGCCCTTGGTCTTGTAGTCGGCATAGGCGCCGAGGGTGCAGGCTGCGGATGAGAAGGGCATGATGCCGGCATCATCCACCCAGACCTCGCCCGCCTTGCGCGGATCGGCGATCGGCTTCTTGCAGAAAGAATCTTCGCCGGAAATCTCGTAGTTCTTGGTGCTCGCAAGCTGCGGGTTATAGTCGAGCTTCATCTCGGCGTAGGCCTTGCGGATGTAGCTGTCGTCGACCCACTTCTTCGGATCGAACTCCTTCATGCGACCGAGGTTTTGCAGCACCTTGACGTCGGCCGTGGCGGCATCGATCAGCGCCGGCTTGATCGTTGGGTCGGTGGTCATGTTGCCGCTCGGGCCGAGGAAGATATAGACGACTTCCTTGCTGATGCCTGTCCATTCCTGGATCTTTTCGGCGGCGAGCTTGGGATCGTCGCGCAGCCACTGGTTGGCGGCGATCACCGCCTTGAAGTAGGCGACGACGACTTCCGGATATTTCTCCGCGAAATCGGTGCGGACGACAATGCCGTGGAAGGTCGGCAGATTGGTCTCGACGCCGTCAAAAATCTTTCGCGCGAAGCCGCGGAAGGGCAGCAGCTCTGCGAATGGAACGAAGTCGGCATGCGCGTCGATCTTCTTCTCCTGGAGGTTGGTCGAGCCGACTTCGGGGCTCTGGCTGACCAGCTGGAAGAAGTCAGTGGGATAGCCACGGTCCTGCATCGCCTTCAGCACCATGCCGTGCGCGGCCGAGCCGAAGGGAACGCTGACGAGCTTGCCCTTGAGATCGGCGAGATCGTAGTAGGGCGAATCCTTGTGAACGACGATGCCGTTGCCGGAGCCTGACAGGCTGTAGGCAGCGATGCCGATCAGTCGGCTCTTGCTCTCGGGATTGCTCTCGAAGGTGAAGCCGTTCACGATCAGCGGATAGTCGCCCATCATGCCGATCTGGAGCTTGTTCGCCATCATCGCGTTCGTGACGGGTGGGCCGGACGTGAAATTCTGCCACTCCAGCTCGAATTTGATGTTGGCGTATTTGCCGTCCTTCGGCAGGTATTTTTCGAGCAGATGCAGCTGCCGGATGACGACGCCGGCGGTCACCGTGTTGGTCGTGGTGTCCTGCGTTCCGATGCCGAGCGTGACGGTTTCCGCCGAGGCCGGCTGCGCGAGCAAAAGCGCCAGCGAAGTCATCGACATCGCGATCGAGAGCGTGGGAAGATGGCGGACCATTCTCATCCTCATTCGGTTGGATGTGCTGTGGTTGCCATGATTGGGTGAGGGCCCGGACAGGGCAAATCCGGAATGACACCCGCAGTCGATTAGTTGCCGGGAAAAACTGATTGCATACTCCTTGGGCAGTCCTGCACTATAAAGCCGCTTGCCTGTGCACCGGCCCTGGTCGCAAGCTCATTCAGTCAGACGCGTGTCCACGCATCTCCTCCAGCACGTCGGGCCGGCAGACCACGATCTGCGAGCGCTTCGTCAGCACGATTCCCTTTTCCTGCATGCGCTTCAGGCTGATCGTGACCCATTGCCGGGTGGCGCCGACCATGTGCGCGATGTCGGCATGGGTGAAGGCGGCTGCAATCACTCGGCCATCGGCATCCTCGACGCCATAGAGCTCGACGAGGTGCAGCAGCAGGTGCGCGAGGCGCTGCGTGATAGAGCGCGTTCCCAGCATCTGGGCCAGCGCCGAATAGCATTTGCCCTTGAAGGTCAGTCCCTCGATCAGGCCGATCGCAAGGTTGGGGATCTCCACGGCAAGGGATCGCAGCTCCTTTCCGGGCAGGTGCACCACGCTGCAATTGCTGGATGCGACACCGGACCATTGGTGAACGGTGCCTTCGAACACTTCGGGCCCGCCGACGAAATTGCCGACATGCCAGTAGGCCAGCGTGATCTCCCGCCCGAGCGGGGAGGTGTAGAAGACGCGAATGCGGCCGCTCTCGATCAGCCAGATGCCGTCATGCTTGCCGCCCTGGCTGAACAGCGTCTGGCCGCGGTTGAGCACTTTTCGGCGGCCTTGTTTCAAGACCAGCTCACGCTCGCGCGGCGACAGCTTGTCCATCAGCGGTGGCGGGCCGCCGATCCATTGCTGGTTCTCGGTGAGCAGCAGCGAGGAGCTACCGGCAGGCCGGACTGCCGGGGGAACAGTCCCACGAACTGCATTCGCCGCCTGCAACATCATCTGCCTCCGGAACGCTCAAATCGTTCTAAAGAGGAGCAATGTCCGTGCCAGATGGGGAGGGAATGCTGCTGTCGGAGCCTACGCGCGCCACACATTCAGGTGTCATCGCCCGGCTCGACCGGGCGACCCAATATTCCAGAGACAGCAATGAGTTACGGAGAGGCCGCGGCGTACTGGATTCCCCGCCTTCGCGGGGAATGACAGCGGAGTTTGTGGCCACTGTCCCGCCTATCTCAAGACTGCGTCGGCTTAACGCCCCACCAAACTCAGCAAATAAGGCTTCGGGTAGATCCCCCTGTTATGGCCGTCCGAAAACGAGATATTCAGCCCATAGCCGAGATCGCCGATCTCGGTGATCGCAATGCCCGGAAATGCCTTAGGAAAGCGGTCGTCGAACCGGGCGCGGGTGCAGTGGGCGCATTTGCAGGAGAGGCGGAGCGTTTCCGCGGGCAGGCTGATCGTCTCGTCCTGCGTGGTGCGGACGAGGAGCGAGGCGAGATCGGCGCTGGCTTCATAGTCGGCCACGGTCGGTGCCACCAAGGTCATGGTCATGACGTATCTCCGACCTTGCTCTACGTTTCGCAGCGCCGCTGCGATAGCAACTAATTGCCGGCGCAGGCGCGGGGCGCCTATCTTCGATGCCTGCACTTCAAGCGTCGCCCCCAAATGTGAAACTAATCGACCGGGAATTTCACTTCCGCGTTGCCGTAGTCCCCGCTCTCCGAAACCTTGTGCGCAATCGAGCCAAGGAGAGACGGCGGATGAGCGCATTTCAAAAGGAAACGGTTTTGTCGGTCAGGCACTGGACCGAGTCTCTGTTCAGCTTCACTGCGACGCGCGATCCCGGCTTCCGCTTTCAGAACGGCCAGTTCGCGATGATCGGCCTCGAGGTCGAGGGCAAGCCCTTGATGCGGGCCTACAGCATGGCCAGCGCCAATCACGAGGAGGCGCTCGAATTCTTCTCGATCAAGGTGCAGGACGGCCCGCTCACCTCGCGCCTTCAGAAGATCAGGCAAGGCGACATCATTCTGGTCGGTCGCAAGGCGACGGGCACGCTGATCACCGGCAACCTCATTCCGGGAAAACGCCTCTTGCTGCTCTCGACCGGCACGGGGCTCGCGCCGTTCGCCAGCCTCATCAAGGACCCCGACGTCTACGAGAACTACGAGACCATCGTGCTTGCCCATGGCTGCCGCCAGGTTTCGGAACTTGCCTATGGCGAGCACGTCGTCGAAGGCCTGCGCAATCACGAATTTTTCGGACCGCTGATCCGCGACAAGCTCATTTATTACCCGACCGTGACCCGCGAGCCGTTCAGGAATCGCGGCCGCATCACTGACCTGATCGCATCGAACCAATTGTTCGACGATATCGGGCTACCAGGCCTCGATATCCGGACCGACCGCATCATGCTCTGCGGCAGCCCGGCGATGCTGGAGGAACTCCACGCAATGTTCTCGGCGCGCGGCTTCGTTGAGGGCAATCACAGCCAGCCCGGCCATTTCGTGATCGAAAAGGCCTTTGTCGAGCGCTGAAGCGCAAATCGCACCCCGTCGACAACTAATTGCTATCGCCGGGACGTCACCTGAACAAATCTGACGCAAAGGCGCCGACCATCGGCCAACCAGGAGCAAGCGATGGCACTAGATCAGATCGTCGACGGACTTTCGGAGGTTTCCTGTGATGTGTTGGTGATCGGCGGCGGCACAGCCGGCCCGATGGCGGCGCTGAAGGCGAAGCTGAAAAACCCGAAGGCCAACGTCGTCCTGCTCGAAAAGGCCAACGTCAAGCGCTCCGGCGCGATCTCGATGGGCATGGACGGGCTGAACAATGCCGTCATCCCCGGTTACGCGACGCCCGAGCAGTACACCAAGGAAATCACCATCGCCAATGACGGCATTGTCGACCAGAAGGCGGTCTATAAATACGCGCAGAACTGCTACAAGGTCATCGAAGAGCTCGACAGTTTCGGCATCCGCTTTCTCAAGAACGAGAACGGCGATTACGCGGTCAAGAAGGTGCACCACATCGGCACCTATGTGCTGCCGATGCCGAACGGCGAGACCGTGAAGAAGGCGCTGTATCGCCAGCTCCGCCGCGCCCGCATCCTGATCTCCAACCGCTACATGGCGACGCGGCTCTTGAAATCCGCCGACGGCCGCATCGCCGGTGCGGTCAGCGTCAATACCCGCACTGCCGAGATGCTGGTGATCAAGGCCAAGGCGGTGATCCTGTGCATGGGCGCCGCCGGCCGTCTCGGCCTGCCGACCTCCGGTTACATGTTTGGCACCTACGAGAACGCCGCCAATTCCGGCGACGGCTATGCCATGGCCTATCACGCCGGCGCAGCGCTCGCGAACCTCGAATGCTTCCAGATCAACCCGCTGATCAAGGACTACAACGGTCCGGCCTGTGCCTATGTCGCGGGCCCCTTCGGCGCTTACACCGCGAATAACGAAGGCTCGCGCTTCATCGAATGCGACTATTGGTCCGGCCAGATGATGCTGGAATTCTACAACGAACTCTTGTCCGGCAAGGGTCCGGTGTTCCTCCAGCTCAAGCATCTCCACCCCGACACCATTTCCGAGATCGAGTCGACGCTGCACAAGGTCGAGCGCCCGACGCGCGGCCTGTTCCAGCAGGGGCGCGGGGTCGACTATCGCAGCGAGTCGATCGAGATGCACATTTCCGAGATCGGCTTCTGCTCCGGTCACAGCGCTTCAGGCGTGTTCGTAGACGACAATGCCCGTACCACCGTGCCTGGCCTTTACGCCGCTGGCGACATGGCGAGCGTTCCGCACAACTACATGCTGGGCGCCTTCACCAACGGCTCGGTCGCCGGCATCGATGCCATGGAATTCGCCGACAGCCACGACTTTGCGGAGTTCGATGCCGCGGATGTCGCCAGGGAACGCGACCGTGTGATGGCGCCGACGAAGCGCGAGGACGGGATTCCGCCGAACCAGATCGAGTACAAGACCCGCCGCCTCGTCAACGATTATCTCCAGCCGCCGAAGGTCACCCGCAAATACGAGCTCGGCATGCGCCGTCTCGCCGAGGCGAGGGAAGACATGCAGGAGCGCATGATTGCGCGCAATGCGCACGAGCTGCTCCGCGCGCTCGAGGTGCAATCGATCATGGATTGCGCCGACATGGCTGCGCATGCCTCGCTCTACCGCGAGGAGAGCCGTTGGGGCCTCTATCACTGGCGCACCGGTTTTCCGGAGAAGGACAATGAGAACTGGTTCTGTCACACGCTGCTGTCCAAGCGGGACGGCAGGATGACCAGCGAGAAGCGGGCGGTGGAACCCTATGTCGTCCCGATCGCCGACGATGAGAAGGACCTCTACGACAAGCAGCGCATCCGGGCCACAGCCTGAGCCCTCATCACAGCAAGCAACAGGAGATAACGATGCCTCTCGCGTCCTATCAGACATCGGTTCCGGTGGTCGTCGACGACGCCAAATGCATCGCCGACAAGGGCTGCACCGTGTGCGTCGACGTCTGCCCGCTCGACGTGCTGCGCATCAGCGACATGACCAACAAAGCCTACATGGCCTATGACGAGTGCTGGTACTGCATGCCCTGCGAGGCGGATTGCCCGACCGGCGCCGTCACCGTCAACATTCCGTATTTGTTGAGGTAGTCATGTCGAGCCCGTTCGAGTCCTATGACGATCTCGACGACGCTGATGAGCGGCTCCAGGCGGCCGATCCCGCCGAGCGCCGTGTCGCCATCATCGCACTCGGCCATTCCGGCGATCCCGCCGCGGTCGCTCATCTCGCCAACATGGTGGCCGATCCCGACGCAGGCGTGCGCCAGCAGGTCGCGATGGCGCTCGGCGAGTTCGACGGGCCGGAGGCCGCGAGCGCGCTGGTAAAGCTGCTGGTCGACCCCGAGAGAATCGTCGCGGGCGCCGCGGCCGACAGCATGGCCGAATTCAAGGATCCCGCTTGCGCCGATGTGATCCTGCCGCTGGTGAGGCATCCCCACGCCTTCGTCCGCATGGGCGCACTGCGCGCGCTCAAGGAGCTGCGTCGCAAGGACACGCTGAAGCCGGCGCTGGAAGCATTACAGGATTCCGATGCCGCCGTGCGCGTGCAGGCGATCGGCGTGATCGGCTTCCTGAAGCTGGAAGAATCCATCCCCGCGCTGACGGCGCTGATCAACGATCCCGACGCCCATGTGCGCCGCGCCGCCGTGAGCGCGCTTGCATTCTCGCAGATGAAGCCTGCCGCGGAGACGATCACGCGTGCGTTGAAGGACTCGGACTGGATGGTGCGGGAGATGGCTGCGGAAACGCTGGGCCTCAACGTCAACGGTTCGCTCGCGGCCGATCAGCTCGTCGCCTGCCTTGCCGACGAGTTCTGGCAGGTGCGGCTGAAGGCGATCCGCAGCCTCGGCAAGATGAAGATCGAACGCGCGGTGCGCCCGATCGGCAATTGCGTCAATCACGACCAGGCCAATCTGCGCAAGGAGGCCGCCGCAGCGCTCGGCGAGATCGCCCATCCCGACGGCGAAGCATTCTTGGCCGTGATCGCCGATGATCCCGATCCCGATGTTCGCAAGAACGCACGCTGGGCGCTTCAGCAGATTGCGGCGGGGAAGGCGCGGGCGGGGGCATAGCCGCCGCTCTGGACTTCCCTCGCCAGACGTTTATTGGTCTTCGCCAAGGGGACCGGCCGTCGAATGATGCGGCCGGTCCGAAAAACAGCGAGGACGCGGCCATGACGACATTGACGGTTAAAGACCTTCTCCCCGAGGACGGCACGCAGGGAACGCTGGCCGGCCGCGTCTGGCTGCCGCAGGCGAATGGGCCCGCCGTCGTCGCCGTGCGGGGCGACGGCGTCTTCGACGTCACGGCGAAATTCCCCACCATCAGCGCGCTCTGCGAAGAGGACGATCCAGCCAAGGCGCTTAGCTCGACCAAGGGCGAGCGCATCGGCGATCTCGAAGCCATCGTCGCCAACACGGCACCCGATGGGCGCGATCGTCAGAAGCCATGGCTGCTTGCACCCGTCGATCTCCAGACGCTGAAGGCCGCCGGCGTCACCTTCGCGATCTCGATGCTGGAGCGCGTGATCGAGGAGCGCGCCAAGGGCAACCCTGCCTCGGCTGAAGCGATCCGCAAAGAAGTGACGCGGCTGATCGGCGACGATCTGTCGAAGCTCAAGCCCGGCTCGGACCAGGCGATGCATCTAAAGCAGGTGCTGATCGACCAGAACGCCTGGAGCCAATATCTCGAGGTCGGCATCGGTCCCGATGCCGAGGTCTTCACCAAGGCGCCGACATTGTCGTCGGTCGGCACCGGCATGGATGCCGGCCTGCATCCGAAATCGACCTGGAACAACCCCGAGCCCGAGCTCGTGCTGTTCGTCTCGAGCCGCGGTAGGATCGTCGGCGGCGCGCTTGGCAACGACGTGAACCTGCGTGACTTCGAGGGCCGCTCGGCGCTGCTGCTGTCGAAGGCCAAGGACAACAACGCCTCTTGCGCGATCGGCCCGCTGCTACGCCTGTTCGACGACACGTTCTCGCTGGACGACGCGCGCAGGCTGGACATCAGCCTCAACGTGAAGGGCGCGGACGGATTCGTTCTCAACGGCCATTCCTCGATCAGCAAGATCAGCCGCGACCCGACCGATCTCGTCGCGCAGACCATCGGCAAGGTGCATCAATATCCAGATGGTTTCGTGCTGTTCCTCGGCACGATGTTCGCGCCCGTCGAGGACCGCGATGCGCCGGGGCAGGGGTTCACCCACAAGCGCGACGACATCGTCACGATCGCCGCGCCCCAGCTCGGCAAGCTCGTCAACCGCATGCGCACCAGCGACGAGTGCGAGCCGTGGACCTTCGGCATCGGCGCACTGATGAAGAATCTCGCGCAGCGAAAGCTGATCTAGCTCTTCGCCTCTCCCGCTTGCGGGGAGAGGCCGGATTTTGCGAAAGCAAATTCCGGGTGAGGTGGGCTCTCCACGAGTCGATTAGGCCGACATAAGCACAGCTCTCGCCACATCGTCATTGCGAGCGCAGCGAAGCAATCCAGAGTCATTCCGCGGAGGGATTCTGGATTGCTTCGCTGCGCTCGCAATGACGGGGAGGAGAGGTTACGAGTCCGTCTCTCACTGTTTTCGCGGAGATCCCCCTCACCCCAACCCTCTCAGCGCGAGCGAAGCTCGTCGCGGCCCGTAAGAACGGGGCGAGGGAGCGCGCTGTCGCTGTCCACAATTTCTCCTTCATCTCCGCGTTGCATCTGTGGAATAAAATCGCGCTGTGCGTGTCATCTATGCGGCCAGCCGGTTCCGCCGCTCACCTTCCACTAAATAGTCAAATAATATGACTATACGGAACCATTCTTCCGTGAAATAGTGACTTCCGCCGCCTCGAAGGCCGGCCCGCGGGTGCCATGCTACCATCGGCGCCCCGGACAAACATCTTGGGAGACACGCCTGATGACCTTCAAAGCCCTCTTTGCGGCCAGCGCCACGGCCGCGTTGCTGCTTGCCCTGCCGGCGAATGCCGCCGAGCTCACCATCGGCTTCTCGCAGATCGGATCGGAATCCGGCTGGCGCGCGGCAGAGACCTCGGTCTCCAAGCAGGAAGCCGCCAAGCGAAAGGTCAATCTCAAGATCGCAGACGCGCAGCAGAAGCAGGAGAACCAGATCAAGGCGATCCGCTCCTTCATCGCGCAGAATGTCGACGCGATCTTCCTTGCGCCAGTCGTCTCGACCGGCTGGGATTCGGTGCTGAAGGAAGCCAAGGAGGCCAAGATCCCGGTCGTGCTGCTCGACCGCGACATCGATCCCTCTGGCAAGGAGCTCTATCTCACCGCTGTCACCTCCGACAGCGTGCACGAAGGCGAGGTCGCCGGCGACTGGCTGGCCAAGACCGTCGGGGCTAAGGCCTGCAACATCGTCGAATTGCAGGGCACGGTCGGCGCGAGCGTCGCGGCTAACCGCAAGAAGGGTTTCGACACCGCCATCGCCAAGCATGCGAACCTGAAGGTGGTGCGCAGCCAGACGGGCGACTTCACCCGCGCCAAGGGCAAGGAGGTGATGGAGAGCTTCATCAAGGCCGAAGGCGGCGGCAAGTCGATCTGCGCGGTCTACGCCCACAACGATGACATGATGGTCGGTGCGATCCAGGCGATGAAGGAAGCCGGCCTCAAGCCCGGCAAGGAGATCCTCACCGTCTCCATCGATGCGGTCCCCGATATCTTCAAGGCGATGGCCGCCGGCGAAGCCAATGCGACCGTCGAGCTGACGCCGAACATGGCCGGCCCGGCGCTCGATGCGATTGCGGCATTCAAGGGCAAGGGCACGGTTCCGCCGAAGTGGATCCAGACCGAGTCCAAGCTCTATACCGCTGCCGACGATCCGCAGAAGATCTACGACAGCAAGAAGGGCCTCGGTTACTGAGGCGGGCGCTGCGCCGGACCGCCATGTTTCGGTGGTCCGGCGATACCCCCTTCGAAATCGCTATGCGAACGAATAGGCTGGGTGACCGCATCATCGGCGGGCACTGGCGGGAGTGACGTTGTCATGGAGAACAGCCCCGATCCTGCTCCGGCCCTTCTGGAGGTGCGCGGGATCAGCAAAAGCTTCGGTGCTGTGCGTGCGTTGCAGGAGGTCGACTTCACGCTGCGCGCCGGCGAGATCCATGCGCTGCTCGGGGAGAACGGCGCCGGCAAGTCCACGCTGATCAAGGCGGTCACCGGCGTGTTCCCGCGCGATGCCGGCATCGTCAGGATGAGTGGCGAAGCCATCGCGCCGCGCTCGGCCAAGGCCGCGCTTCAGGCCGGCATTGCCACCGTCTACCAGGAAGTCAATCTGCTGCCGAACCTCTCGGTGGCACAGAATCTGTTTCTCGACCGCCAGCCGATGCGTTTCGGCATTGTCCGCGAAGGCGAGATGCGTCGCCGCGCCAAGGCCTTGCTCGCGGACTTTGGCCTCGACATCGACGTCGGCGCGCCGCTCGGCAGCTATTCGGTCGCCGTGCAGCACGTCACCGCGATCGCGCGGGCCGTCGATCTCTCCGCACGCGTGCTGATCCTGGACGAGCCGACCGCGAGCCTCGACCGCCACGAGGTCGAGATTCTCTTCGGCATCATGCGCCAGCTCGCAAAGCGCGGCATCGGCATCGTCTTCGTCAGCCACTTCCTGGACCAGGTCTACGAGATCTCCGACCGCATCACGGTCTTGCGCAACGGCCGCCTGGTCGGGGAGCGCGAGACGGCTTCGCTGCCGCGGCTGGAATTGATCCGGATGATGCTCGGTCGCGAGCTGGCCGAGACCACTAGCGCGCGGGCTTCTGCCACCGAGCACAAGGCGCGCGAGATCTGCGCGAGCTTCGAGGGTTACGGCAAGGCCGGCTATGTCGCGCCGTTCAATCTCGAGCTGCGCCATGGCGAGGTCGTCGGTCTGGCCGGCCTGCTCGGCTCGGGCCGGACCGAGACGGCGCGGCTGGTGTTCGGCGCCGAACGCGCCGATCGCGGGCAGGCGAGGGTGGAAGGCACCCCCGTGCGGCTCCAGTCGCCGCGCGACGGCGTCCGCCACGGTTTTGGCTATTGCCCGGAGGAGCGCAAGACTGACGGCATCGTCGCCGAGCTCAGCGTGCGTGAGAACATCGTGCTCGCGCTCCAGGCCAAGCGCGGGCTGCATCGCCCGCTGTCGCGCCGCGAGCAGGACGAGATCGCGCGCCGTTACGTCAAGATGCTCGACATCCGGCCGGCGGACCCGGAGCGCGCCGTCGGCCTGCTCTCCGGCGGCAATCAGCAGAAAGTGCTGCTGGCGCGCTGGCTCGCGACATCGCCGCGCCTGCTGGTGTTGGACGAGCCGACCCGCGGCATCGATGTCGGCGCGCATGCCGAGATCATCCGTCTGATCCGCGAGCTCTGCGACGACGGCCTCGCACTGCTCGTGATCTCCTCCGAGCTGGATGAGATCGTGACCTATTCCGATCGCGTCGTGGTGTTACGCGATCGTGCCCATGTCGAGGAGCTCGCAGGCGAGGCGATCGACGTCGGCAACATTCTTGCGGCCATCGCCGCGGACGGCGCCAGCGTTGCGCATGAGGGCCGGGCATGACAGCGCTGTTGCCGCGCCGCGGCCTTGCCCAGATCCTTGCGCTGGTCGTCATCCTGGCGGTCGATCGCGTGGTGTCGCCGCAATTCTTCGACCTGCGTCTCCAGGACGGCCGGCTGTTTGGCAGCCTGATCGACGTGCTCAACCGTGGCACGCCGGTGGCGCTGCTTTCGCTCGGCATGGTGCTGGTAATCGCCACGCGCGGCATCGACCTGTCGGTCGGCGCCGTCATGGCGATCTCGGGCGCGATCGCGGCGAGCCTCGCCGACAGCCACGGTCTGCCGATCGTGCTGGGGGCTGCGCTCGGTGCCGGACTCGTCTGTGGGCTCTGGAACGGCTTCCTCGTTGCCGTGCTCGGCATGCAGCCGATTGTGGCGACGCTGATCCTGATGGTGGCCGGACGCGGCATCGCCCAGCTGATCACCGAGGGGCGCATCGTGACCTTCTCTTCGCCGGATCTGGTCTGGCTCGGCAATGGCGCCATTCTCGGCCTGCCGGTGCCGGTCGCGATTGCCTTGGGCATGCTGATCCTCACCGGCGCGGTGGTGCGCGGCTCGGCGCTGGGGCTGCTGATCGAGGCGACCGGCGGCAATGCGCGCGCAAGCGAGCTCGCCGGCGTCGGCACGCGGGCCATGATCTTGTCGGTCTATGTCTGGTGCGGCGTCTGCGCGGCGCTCGCCGGCGTGATCGCAGCCGCCGACATCATGGGCGCGGATGCCAACAATGCCGGCCTCTGGCTCGAGCTCGACGCCATTCTTGCGGTGGTGATAGGCGGCACCTCGCTGTTCGGCGGCCGCTTCAGCCTGTTGCTCGCCGTGCTCGGCGCGCTGATCATCCAGACCATGAACACCGGGATCCTCTTGTCCGGCTATCCGCCGGAGTTCAATTTGCTGGTCAAGGCGGTGGTGGTGCTCGCGGTGCTGTTGCTGCAATCGCCGAAATTCGCCGGCATTGCCGGAATCGCCGCGCGGGTGCGGAGGTCCAAAGCATGAAAGGCCTGCCGCCCGTCCTCATCACGGCCATCGTGCTCGTCGCCGGCTTTGCGCTCTGCGCGATGCAATTCCCCAACATTGCCTCGACCCGCGTGGTCGGCAATCTCCTCACCGACAACGCTTTCCTCGGCATCGTCGCGATCGGCATGACCTTCGTCATCATCTCCGGCGGCATCGATCTCTCGGTCGGCTCGGTGATCGGTTTCACCACTGTGTTCGTGGCGCTGGCCATCGAGCGCTGGGGCGTGCCGCCGCTGGTCGCTTTCGCCGCCATCCTGGTGCTCTCGGCTGGGTTCGGGGCTACAATGGGCGCCGTGATCCATGTCTTCGACCTGCCGCCCTTCATCGTCACGCTCGCCGGCATGTTCTTGGCACGCGGTGCGAGCTTCCTGCTCTCGACGGAATCGGTGCCGATCACCGCGCCGGTCTACTCCACCGTGTCGGACTTCGCGCTGCGGATGCCCGGCGGCGGACGGCTGACGGCGATCGCGATCATCATGCTGGTGATCGTGATCGGCGGCGCCCTGCTGCTGCATCTCACCCGGTTCGGCGCCAATGTCTATGCGCTCGGCGGCAGCCGGGCGACCGCGAGCCTGATGGGCGTTGCAGTCGGCAAGATGACGGTGAAGATCTACATGCTGTCGAGCCTGCTGGCGGGCATCGCCGGCATCGTCTTCTCCTTCTACACCAGTGCGGGCTATTCGCTCTCCGCGGTCGGCGTCGAGCTCGACACCATCGCGGCCGTCGTGATCGGCGGCACGCTGCTCACCGGCGGGCAGGGATCAGTGATCGGCACCTTCCTCGGCGTGCTGATTCAGGGCCTGATCCAGACCTACATCAATTTCGATGGCACGCTGTCAAGCTGGTGGACTAAGATCGCGACCGGCGTGCTGCTGTTCGCCTTCATCGCCTTGCAGCAGGGGCTGGTCGCGCTTGCACGACGACCGGTGAGGAAGAGTGCAGGAGCAATCTCATGACCTCGCGCATCGTCGTCATCCCGACGCGACGGGCCCACTCCAACCATGCGGAGGTGGCCCGCTCGATCGGTGTCGACATCATCGCCGGCCGCTATGCGGAGGGGACGCGGCTGCCCGGTGATGCCGAGATGATCGCGATGTTCGGCGTGTCGCGGCCGGTGCTCAGGGAGAGTGTGAAGACCCTGGTCGCCAAGGGGCTGCTCACCACCAAGGCGCGGGTCGGTACCGTCGTACGCGAGCGCGGCGCCTGGAACATGTTCGACGCCGACGTGCTGGCCTGGCATCTGGACGCCGGCATCGACAAGCGTTTCCTCAACGACCTCGCTGAGATCCGTCTGGCCGTCGAGCCGCGCGCCGCCGCTCTCGCAGCTATGCACCGGTCCGACGAGGACGTCGCTGAGCTCCGTCGCTGCATGGATCGCATGCGGCTTGAAGCGTCCGACTCCGTCGGCTTTGCCGATGCCGACCTCGCGCTCCATGTTGGGGTGGCGCGTGCCTCCGGCAATCTGTTCATGCGCTCGATCGGGCATGTCATCGAGGCTGCGCTCCGCGCCTCGTTCCTGCTGAGCGCCCCGGTCGAGTCGGAGGACCGCGACACCGTGCTGCTCTGGCATCAGAAGATCGTCGATGCCATTGCGGCGGGCGATGTCGACGCCGCGTCGGAGGCGATGGTCTACGTCATTCACAACGGCATGCGCCGCCACGAGGACGCGGTGATCGAAACCGCGCCGGCCGAGCCGCTGTCATCTGCGAAATCCGGAGAGAGATCGTGACTGAACTTCGTATCGCCATCGTCGGCTTCGGCAAGATCGCGCGCGACCAGCACCTTAGTGCGATCGCGGCGACACCGGGTGCGACGCTCGTGGCTGTCGCCAGTCGCAACGCTTCGCTGCCGGGGCTGCCGCATTTCGCCACCATCGAGGAATTGCTGGAGAAGGGGCCGCCGATCGACGCGGTGTCGCTCTGCACGCCGCCGCAGGTGCGCCGTGCCCAGGCGGCCGCGGCGCTCGCCGCCGGCAAGCATGTCATGCTGGAGAAGCCGCCCGGCACCGGCGTTGCCGAGCTCGATCCGCTGATCGCGATGGCGGCGAAGGCGAAGCGGACGCTGTTTGCGACCTGGCATTCGCGCTACGCGCCGGCGGTCGAGCCGGCGCGGCAATGGCTCGCCGAACGCCGCATCACCTCCGTGCACATCAGCTGGAAGGAAGACGTCCGCGTCTGGCATCCCGGGCAAGGCTGGATCTGGGAACCGGGCGGGCTTGGCGTGTTCGATCCCGGCATCAACGCGCTGTCGATCCTGACCAAAATCCTGCCGCAGGCGGTGTTCGTCACGGCGGCCGAGCTGGCCTTTCCCGCCAACTGCCAGGCGCCGATCGCCGCGAAGCTGACGCTGACGGACATCGGCGGCCTGCCTGTCACCGCCGAGTTCGATTTCCGCCAGACCGGACTGCAGAGCTGGGATATCCTCGTGGAAACCGATCAGGGCCAGCTGACTCTGTCCGGTGGCGGCAGGCGCATGGCGATCGACGGCAAGACCGTTGCCGAGGCGCCCGATGAGGAATATCGGGAGCTCTACCGGCGCTTCGTCGATCTCGCTGCGACCTGCGCGAGCGACGTCGATCTGGCGCCATTGCGTCTCGTCGCCGATGCTTTCCTGCTCGGCAAGCGGACGATCGTCGAAGCATTTGTGGACTGACAATGGCTGGCTCGAAAATAACAAGAGACGTTTTCGGAACACTGCCGGACGGCCGCAACGTCGAGCGCATCGTGCTGCGCGGAGCGGGCAAGTTCGAAGCGCGGATCATCACCCATGGTGCGGTGATCCAGGCGCTGATCGCGCCGGACGCGAAGGGCGGCTACGACGATGTCGTGCTCGGCCACGATGCGTTCGCGGGCTATCTCGCCGAGCGAAAGTTCTTCGGCGCCACCGTCGGCCGTTATGCCAACCGCATCGCCAAGGGACAGTTTTCGCTCGACGGCGAGACGGTGCAGCTTCCCGTCAACAACGGTCTGAATGCGCTGCACGGCGGCCTCGATGGCTTCGATCGGAAACTCTGGGAGATTGCGGAGATCGACGAGGGCGCCGAGCCCGCCGTGATGCTCACCTATGTCAGCCCGCATGGCGAAGAAAATTATCCCGGCCGGCTCGATGTGCGTCTGACCTATCGCATCACGGGGCCGACTGAGCTGTCGCTCACCATGGAAGCCCGCACGGACCGGCCGACGATCGTCAACCTCACCAACCACAGCTTCTTCAATCTGGAAGGTGCGACGTCGGGTACCCCCATCCTTGATCATAGACTGACGGTCGCCGCCGAGCATTTTCTCGCGATCGATCCCACCGCCATTCCGCTGCCGGAGCCGCCGCGTCACGTTGCCGGCACGCCGTTCGACTTCCGCGAAGCACGGCCCGTCGGTGCGCGCATCCGCGAGAGCGATCAGCAATTGCAGAGCGGCAGGGGCTACGATCACACCTACTGCCTCGCGCGTGATGGCAAGCTTGCTTTCGCGGCCCGGCTGGAGGCGCCGCGCTCGGGGCGCATCATGGAGCTGTTCACCGATCAGCCCGGACTTCAGGTCTATTCCGGCAATTATCTCGATGGCACGATCTCCGGGAAGGGCGGCAAGCTCATCCGGCAGTCGGATGCGATGTGCCTGGAACCCCACATCTGGCCCGACGCGCCGAACCGGCCGGATTTCCCGAGCCCGCGGCTCTCACCCGGCGAGGTCTATCGCCATCACACGGTCTATCGCTTTTCGGTGAGGACGACATGATGGAAGAGGTACCGACGTCTGTGCTCTCGGACCATCCTTGCCATCTCGGCGAGGGACCGACCTATGATGCGACCACCGACACCGCCTGGTGGTTCGACATCCGCGAAGGGCTGCTATTCGAGGCGCAGCTCAGCGGCGGTGAGGTCCGCATCCATGCGCTCGGCCGGATGGCGAGCGCGCTCGGACGCATCGATGCCGAGCGTCAGTTGATCGTCGCTGAGGATGGGCTTTACATCCGCAAGCTTGGCGATGGCGCGATGAAGCTGTTCTGTCCGCTCGAAGCCGACAATCCCGCCACGCGTTCCAACGACGCGCGCGTGCATCAATCCGGCACGTTCTGGATCGGCACCATGGGACGCAAGGCGGAAGCAGGGGCGGGCGCGATCTACGCGTTTCATCGCGGCAAGATCTCGCTGCTGTTCCCCCGCATCAGCATTCCCAACTCGATCTGCTTCTCGCCGGACGGTGCGATCGGCTATTTCGCCGATAGTGCGCGCGCCGTGCTCTACACGGTGCCGCTCAATCCGGCGACGGGCCTGCCGCGCGGCGATCCGGAGGTGCTGCTGCGCCACACCGGCATCGGCGGCCCCGACGGCTCGGTGTGCGACGCCGAGGGGCAGATCTGGAATGCCTGTTGGGGCGCGGGCCGTATCGATGTCTACTCTCCGCAGGGCGAGCGCCTGCGCTCCTTGAGCGTTCCTGCGAAGCAGGCGAGCTGCCCGGCTTTCGTTGGCCCCGATCTGTCCCGTCTCCTCGTCACCTCCGCCTGGCAGGACATGGACGCGGCTGCGCGCGCCGCCGATCCGCAAGCAGGCCAGACCTTTCTGTTGGATGCATCCGCGCGCGGTCGTGCGGAGCCCGACGTCAAGCTCGCATAGGAGATCGAAGCAGCCCACCCACGTTCTCGACGACACGAAGAAACAGTCTGACACCCAAAGGGAGTGAAATATGCTGAAACTGAAGACGACGTTCCTCGCACTGGCGCTGGCCGGCGCCGCCACGATGGCCACAGGCGTGACCGCCTCCGCCCAGAAGGCGACAGTCGGCATCGCCATGCCGACCAAATCCTCGGCGCGCTGGATCGACGACGGCAACAACATGGTCAAGGTGCTGAAGGAGCGCGGCTACAACACCGACCTGCAATATGCCGAGGACGACATTCCGAACCAGCTCTCGCAGGTCGAGAACATGGTGACCAAGGGTGCGAAGGCGCTGGTGATCGCGGCGATCGACGGCACCACGCTGTCCGACGTGCTCAAGCAGGCCAAGGCCAAGGGCATCACCGTGATCGCCTATGACCGCCTGATCCGCGGCACGCCGAGCGTCGACTACTACGCGACGTTCGACAATTTCCAGGTCGGCGTGCTCCAGGCGCAGTCGATCGAGCAGGGGCTCGGCCTCAAGGAAGGCAAGGGGCCCTTCAACATCGAGCTGTTTGGCGGCTCGCCCGACGACAACAACGCCTACTTCTTCTACAACGGCGCGATGAGCGTGCTGAAGCCCTACATCGACAGCGGCAAGCTCGTCGTCGTCTCCGGCC
This sequence comes from Bradyrhizobium zhanjiangense, assembly GCF_004114935.1. Taxonomy (NCBI): domain Bacteria; kingdom Pseudomonadati; phylum Pseudomonadota; class Alphaproteobacteria; order Hyphomicrobiales; family Nitrobacteraceae; genus Bradyrhizobium; species Bradyrhizobium zhanjiangense. The sequence goes on along the minus strand of NZ_CP022221.1, from coordinate 6,411,262 downwards.
AGATGGGCATGGACAAGGTGGCGACGCTGCGCTGGGACGGCGCCACCGCGCAGGCCCGCATGGACAACCTGCTCAGCGCCTATTACGGCAACAAGAAGATCAATGCCGTGCTGTCGCCCTATGACGGCATCTCGATCGGCATCATCTCCTCGCTGAAGGGCGTCGGCTACGGCAGCGCCGATCAGCCGATGCCGATCATCTCCGGCCAGGACGCCGAGGTGCCCTCGATCAAGGCGATGCTGCGCGGCGACCAGTATTCGACCATCTTCAAGGACACCCGCGACCTCGCCAAGGTCACGGCCGACATGGTCGACGCGGCGCTCGCCGGCAAGCAGGTCACCGTCAACGACACCAAGACCTACGAGAACGGCGTCAAGACGGTGCCGTCCTATCTGCTCAAGCCGGTGGTGGTCTACAAGGACAATTGGGAGAAGGTGCTGGTCGACAGCGGCTACTACAAGAAGTCGCAGTTCCAGTAAGAACTCTTTCTTCCTCCTCTCCCCGCGTGCGGGGAGAGGGTTAGGGTGAGGGGGCTCTCCACGGGTGCGGTGAGAGTTGCCCTCGCGGAGACTCCCCCTCACCCGGAATTCAAGCTGCGCTCGAATTCCGGCCTCTCCCCGCACGCGGGGAGAGGCGAAGTAACGCAAGGGACACCAAAGCCATGACCGCCATGCTGGAGATGCGCAACGTCAGCAAGAGCTTTGCCGGTGTGCAGGCGCTGCGCGACGTCAATTTCTCGGTTCACGCCGGACAGATCCACGCGCTCGTGGGCGAGAACGGCGCCGGCAAGTCGACGCTGATGAAAGTGCTGAGCGGGGTCTATCCGCATGGCAGCTACGAGGGCACCATCGTCTTCGAAGGCGAGGAGCGGCGCTTCCGCGACATCAACGATTCCGAGGCGCTCGGCATCATCATCATCCATCAGGAGCTGGCGCTGATCCCGCTGATGTCGATCGCCGAGAACATCTTCCTATCGCATCCGCCGTCGAAGTTAGGGGTGATCGATCGCGACGAGGTCTACCGGCGCACGCGGGAACTGCTCGCGCAAGTCGGCCTGAGAGAATCGCCGGATACGCTGATCACCGATCTCGGCGTCGGCAAGCAGCAGCTGGTCGAGATCGCCAAGGCGCTCTCCAAGCGGGTGCGGATGCTGATCCTGGACGAGCCGACCGCGAGCCTCAATGAGGCCGACAGCGCCGCGCTGCTCGAACGCCTCATGGCGTTCCGCGAGCAGGGTATCGGCTCAATCCTGATCTCGCATAAGCTGAACGAGGTCGCCAAGGTCGCCGACCACATCACCGTGCTGCGCGACGGCCGCACGGTCGACAGTATCGATTGCCATGCCGAGGCGATCCAGGAGGACCGCATCATCCGCAGCATGGTCAATCGCGATCTTGCTCACCGCTTCCCGGAGCGCAGCGCGAAGATCGGCGAACCCGTGCTCACCGTCGAGAACTGGTCGGTCTATCACCCCATTCATCCCGAACGGCAGGTGATCAAGAACGTCAATTTCAGTGTCAAGCGAGGCGAGGTCGTGGGCATCGCCGGCCTGATGGGGGCCGGCCGCACTGAATTCGCCATGAGCCTGTTCGGCCGCTCCTGGGGCACCACCATCAGCGGCAGCCTCCGGCTCGAGGGCAGGGAGATGATGCTGCCGAGCGTCGCGGCCGCGATCGATGCCGGCCTTGCCTATGTCACCGAGGATCGCAAGCAGCTCGGCCTCATTCTCGCCGACGACGTCCGCAAGAACATCACGCTGGCGAGCCTCGACCAGGTCGCGCCCGGCCGTGTCATCGACGACATCGCCGAGCTGAAGGTCGCCAGCGACTACCGCAACCGGATGCGGATCCGCTGCTCCGACGTCTACCAGGAGACTGGACAGCTCTCCGGCGGCAACCAGCAGAAGGTCGTGCTGTCGAAATGGCTGATGACCGATCCGAAGGTGCTGATCCTGGACGAGCCGACGCGGGGCATCGACGTCGGTGCCAAGTACGAGATTTACTGTATCATCAACGAGCTGGCGGAAGCCGGCCGCGGCGTCGTGGTGATCTCCTCGGAAATGCCAGAGTTGCTCGGCATCTGCGACCGCATCTGCGTCATGAATGACGGCGCCTTTGTCGGGGAGTTCAGGGGATCCGAGGCGACGCAGGAAAAGATCATGCGCGCCATCATGCGCAACGAAAGAAAAATTGGGAACGCCGCGCCCGCGGCCGTCGAGATGGGAGGAACGCAGCCATGACCGACAAGACGGTGTCGCTGCCCGAGGAGCGCCGGCACGGCAGCTTCATCAAGAACAATTTGCGCAATTATGGCATGCTGATGTCGCTGGTCGCGATCATGCTGTTCTTCCAGGTCGTCACTGGCGGCACGCTGCTGCAGCCACTCAACCTGACCAATCTGGTGCTGCAGAACAGCTACATCGTCGTCATGGCGCTGGGCATGCTGCTGGTGATCGTCACCGGTCATATCGACCTTTCGGTCGGTTCGGTCGCGGGCTTCATCGGCGCGGTGGCCGCTGTGCTCATGGTGACCTACAAGATCGACTACACACTCGCGTTCATCGCCTGCCTCCTGGTCGGCGCCGCCATCGGCGCCGCGCAGGGCTATTGGGTGGCCTATTTCAAGATCCCGTCCTTCATCGTCACCTTGGCGGGCATGCTGGTGTTCAAGGGCCTCGCGCTCGCGGTGTTGCAGGGTCAGTCGCTCGGGCCGTTTCCGGCGACCTTCCAGAAATTGTCGTCCGGGTTCATTCCTGAACTGTTGCCCGAGGCCGGCACGCTGCATCCGACCTCCATGCTGATCGGTGCCGTGCTCGCGCTCGGACTGGTCTATGCCAGCGCCAAGGGCCGTTCGCGCGAGCAATTGCACGGCATCGAGGTCGAGCCTTATGCGTTCTTCCTGGGCAAGAGCGTTCTCTTGGCCTGCGCCGTGCTCTATTTCACCTATCTGATCGCCTCGCATCGCGGCCTGCCGAACGTGCTGGTCATCATGACGGCGTTGATCGCGCTCTACGGCTTCGTCACCCGGCGCACCGTGATCGGCCGGCAGATCTATGCCGTCGGCGGCAACGCCAAGGCGGCAAGCCTATCGGGCATCAAGACTGAGCGGCTGACCTTCCTCACCTTCGTCAACATGGGCGTGCTCGCCGCGCTCGCCGGCCTCGTCTTCGCCGCGCGCCTCAACACTGCGACCCCGAAGGCCGGTCTCGGCTTCGAGCTCGACGTCATCGCCGCCTGCTTCATCGGCGGCGCTTCGGCCTATGGCGGGGTGGGGCGCGTCGGCGGTGCCGTGGTCGGCGCCATGATCATGGGCGTGATGAACAACGGCATGTCGATCCTCGGCATCGGTATCGACTACCAGCAGGTCATCAAGGGCCTGGTGCTGCTCGGGGCGGTCTGCATCGACGTGTATAATCAGCGGCGATAGTTTCGCTGATTTCGTAGGGTGGGCAGAAGCGCTCTTGCGCGGTGCCCACCCTTTTCAACGACTATGGCGAGCGCGGCCACCTGACTCGACCGCTCGCGCTGCACTCATCCTCAGGATTGCATCACCGGAACCAGCCCGTAGCGCAGCATCGTTTCCTTCATTTTGGCCGGATCAGGCTTGCCGGCCAATAGCAGGGCCGCCATTTCCTTGAAGTATTGCGGGCCGAGTACGCCGGGGCTGAGGATGCACAGGCAGGTCGCCGGTCGGGGCGAACGGTTGATGAAACCGTGCACCACGCCGCGCTTGATGAAGAGGCTTTCGCCCGGCGCCACGTCGATGTCCTTTGCGTCGATCCGCCAGGTCGAGATGCCGCTGAGTCCATAGATCGTTTCGTCCCAGCCATCGTGATAATGGGGAATCGGCATGCGCGCGTTCGGCTGCAGCGTCATCTCGAACAGATCGAGGCCGCCGGCGGTGTCATCCTTGCTCTGTAGGAACGTCAGCTGCAGCGCGCCAAGGTTGATGATCTCAGGCATGGCGAACTCATCCAGTCGTGTGGAGCGCAATATTAGCGCACGACGCAAGGAAGCCAAGACGGAGGAATCGAAACTGCCCGGGACCCAGCTGCAGCAGGCGCCCCTTGCTGTGCAGTGCCGCAACGGCGCGCTGAGGCGCCTGCCGCTACTGCGTCGTGAACAGCAGCGCCGCGATCGCGACGGAGAGGCTTATCGCTGACACGGTCGCCACGGTCGACAGCACGCCCATTCGCCGGAGCGCGATGGCAAACGCGATGATAATGGGGGTCGCGGTCATCAGGCCGATTTGTGCATCGCTCATCTGGTCGTTTGCCGTCTTGTGGAACCGCCGGGTTGATCCACCCTATGGCGGAAGGGCCGCCAGGATGTTGCGGTAGCGCAAGCACCCTATGGCCTGCCGCTTCTTTGTCCGGCGTCAAAGTCGGAGCAGCGCCGTCGAGGTAGTGGCTGGACGTCTTGGTTTGGAAATCAGATGTCGGCGACGGACTGCGAGCAACAAGAAACTGGCTGGGGAATCCTCGAAGATCTCCCCGGCGATCCCATGATCTGGGTACTGATCTTCAGCGAGCTTGCCGCCTTCGGCCTGTTCCTCGGCGCCTTCATTGTCGCTCGTGCGATTCATCCCGCGATCTTCGCGGCCGGCGAGGCCACCCTCGATGCGCATCTCGCCGGGATCAACACCGTCGTTCTGGTGACCAGCGGATGGGCCGCGGCGCGCGGCACGGCCGCCGCCCGTGCGGGCCGCAGGCCGGCCGCGCGCGGTTGGCTCTTCGGCGCCATGGCGCTTGGCGCTCTCTTCATCGCGGTCAAGCTGTTCGAATATGCCGGCGAGATCGGTCAGGGAAACGGTCTGGAGACCAGCCCGTTCTTCACCCTCTACTTTCTCCTCACCGGCTTTCATCTCCTGCATGTCGGCCTCGGCATCGTGATCCTGGCCGTAGTTTCCCGGAGTGCCGAAGCCTCGGGGGTCGAGACGGGAACCGCCTTCTGGCACATGGTCGATCTGCTGTGGATCGTCATGTTCCCGATCATCTATCTGGTGCAGCAGTGATTCCGGATCGTCTCGACATCACCTGGATCGCGCTGATCGGTCTCGCGCTCGCGACCATTCTGGTCCCATCATTTGTGGCGCATCCGCTGCTCGGAAATGCCCTGCTGCTGGCGTTCGCGGCCGTCAAGGGCCGCCGTGTCGTGCTCGATTTCCTCGATCTTCGGGCCGCGCCGGCGCTCTGGCGCGGCCTCGTGAGCGCCTGGGTCCTCGCCGTGGTGCTGTTCGCCTGGCTCGCATCCGCTGTCGTCACCCTGATCTGACGCGGCGCCTCGCGTATCGTCGCGCTGCTTGCGCTTCGTCAAAGAGTGATCCGCGTCGTTCGGCAATAAATCACCGCATCGCTTCTTCGCAGGAATCAAACGGAAAGGATTGGCAATGGCTGAACGCCTGACCAAGTCGGCCGCTCGAAACGTCTTCTACGGCGGCTCGGCCTTTTTCTTCGCCATCTTCATAGGGCTGACGGCGCACAGCCATTACTACATGGCCACGACCTCGACGGATGCGACGACACTGACGTCGTCGGTCGCCCGCGGCAAGCATGTCTGGGAGAAGAACTCCTGCATCAACTGCCACACCCTGCTCGGCGAGGGCGCCTATTTCGCTCCCGAAGTCGGCAACGTCTGGGATCGCTGGGGCGGCAACGAGGACCCGGCAAGTGCGCGCGAGACGCTGAAGGCCTGGATGCAGGCGCAGCCTTCGGGCGCGCCGGGTCGGCGGCAGATGCCGCAGTTCAACCTCACCGACCAGGAGCTCAACGATCTCGCCGACTTCCTGCAATGGACCTCTACGATCAAGCGCCAGGAATGGCCGCCGAACAAGGCCGGCTGAGCGTATCGCCTCGTGAATCCCTAAAACACAGAGAGCCTGAGATGAAATATCAGACCCAGAAAGTCGCGATGCTGTATTTCTACGGCGCGCTGACTCTGTTCCTCGCGCAGGTCCTGTTCGGCCTCCTCGCGGGGACGATCTACGTCCTGCCCAACACGCTGTCGACACTCCTGCCGTTCAACATCGTCAGGATGATCCACACCAACGCGCTGATCGTGTGGTCGTTGATCGGCTTCATGGGCGCGACCTACTTCCTACTTCCGGAAGAGACCGAGACCGAGCTCTACAGCCCGCTGCTGGCAAAAATCCAGTTCTGGATGTTTTTTGGCGCGGCAGGTGTGGCCGTGGTCGGCTATCTCTTCCACTACCACGAGGGCCGCGAGTTCCTCGAGCAGCCCTTCATCATCAAGGTCGGCATCGTCGTCGTCTGTCTGATGTTCCTGTTCAACGTGACGATGACGGCGCTCAAGGGCCGCAAGACCACGGTCACGAATATCCTCTTGTTCGGCCTGGGGGGCGTTGCGATCTTCTTTCTGTTCGCCTTCTACAATCCAATCAATCTGGCGGTCGACAAGATGTACTGGTGGTACATCGTCCATCTCTGGGTCGAAGGCGTCTGGGAGCTGATCATGGCCTCCGTGCTGGCCTATCTGATGATCAAGCTCAACGGCATCGACCGCGAGGTGGTCGAGAAGTGGCTCTACGTCATCATTGGGCTGGCGCTGTTCTCCGGCATCCTCGGCACCGGCCACCACTTCTACTGGATCGGCGCGCCCGGCTATTGGCAGTGGATCGGCTCGCTGTTCTCCACGCTGGAGGTCGCCCCCTTTTTCACCATGGTGATCTTCACGGTGCAGATGACCTGGAAGGCCGGTCGCAAGCATCCGAACCGCGCAGCTCTGCTGTGGTCGGTCGGCTGCTCGGTGATGGCGTTCCTCGGAGCCGGCGTCTGGGGCTTCCTGCACACGCTGTCCTCGGTGAACTACTACACGCATGGCACGCAGGTCACCGCCGCACACGGCCATCTCGCCTTCTTCGGTGCCTATGTGATGCTGAACCTGTCGGTAATGGCCTACGCCATCCCGCAGATCAGGGGACGTGCGCCCTACAACCAGTGGCTCTCCATGGCGAGCTTCTGGATCATGTGCACCGCTATGATGGTGATGACCTTCGCGCTGACTTTTGCCGGCGTGGTCCAGGTCCATCTCCAGCGCGTGCTCGGCCAGGGCTACATGGACGTGCAGGACCAGCTCGCGATGTTCTACTGGGTCCGGCTCGGCTCCGGCGTATTCGTGGCGATCTCCGCGCTGATGTTCGTGTGGGCCGTGCTGGTGCCGGGCCGCGCCAGGCAACCGGTCATCCCCGGCGCGCTGCAGCCGGCCGAGTAAATGCAAACGGCGGCCGCGGTTCGCCGCGGCCGCCTGCTTCCTGGAAAGTCCGGAGAGACATCATGAAACCCGCTCTTCACACCGTGACCTCGGCGCCCGCGCTGCCGGCCTATGTCGCAAGCGCCAACGAATGCGCGCTGTTCGAGCACGCCTGGCGGCATCAGCTTCCGGTGCTGCTGAAGGGACCGACCGGCTGCGGCAAGACGCGCTTCGTCGCGCACATGGCGGCGCGGCTGGGATTGCCGCTGCACACCGTCGCCTGCCATGACGATCTCACCGCCGCAGATCTCACCGGTCGGTATCTGTTGAGGGGCGGCGACACCGTGTGGACTGACGGTCCGCTGACGCGCGCGGTGCGCGAGGGCGGCATCTGCTATCTCGACGAGGTCGTGGAAGCGCGCAAGGACGTCACCGTCGTGCTGCATCCGCTCACCGACGACCGCCGCATCCTGCCGCTGGAGCGCACCGGCGAGGAGATCGCGGCGCCCAACAGCTTCATGCTCGTCGTCTCCTATAATCCCGGATACCAGACGCTGCTGAAGGCGTTGAAGCCGTCGACACGGCAGCGCTTCATTGCCATCGAATTCAGCTTCCTGCCGCCCGAGCAGGAGATCGCCGTCGTGTCCGCCGAAAGCGGACTGTCGCCGGAGCGCGTGCGGCCGCTTGTCGGGCTGGCTGGCCGGCTGCGCGCGCTGAGGGGCCACGACCTGGAGGAGGGCGTCTCGACCCGGCTCGTCGTCTATTGCGCGACGCTGATTGTCGCAGGCACGCCGACTGCCGATGCGGTGCTCGCCGGCATGATCGAGCCGCTCACCGACGACGCCGACGTCAAGGTGGCATTGCTCGATGTCGCGCGCGCCGTGATCGGGTGAGGCCACTGCCATGCTCGACTTCCTCGAACTGGAGGAGACGGTCGGACGGGCCTGGCACAGAATGGTCGGTGGCACCGCGAGCTATCCGGTTCATGAGGATCAGGCTGTCACGCTGACGGAGATGAAAGGCCGGCTCGCGGTGATGTTCCGCGCGCTCGGCGGCGAGACCGGCGTGCAGATCGCGAGCGCAGGAGCCCGAAAGTCCGCCCATCGGCTCGGCTGGCGACAGCGCATCGGCCTCGGCGATGAGCGCCTCGAGCAGCCGGGCCGCGACGCTGCGACCATCTTCCTTCCCGGCCGCATCGCGATCTTTTCCGATCGTGCGCTGAATGCATCGCTCTATCGCTGGCTTGCGGCATGGTTCGCAGCTGCGCCGGTCGAAGCGATCGCGGAGGCGGATCCGCTCAGGCGCGATCTCCTAATGCTGCGTCGCGCCAGCGAGACGGCGGTCTGGGTGCTCGCGCAATTCCCGGGGCTTGTCGCCGATTACGCTCAGCTAGCTGCGGCCACCGCCGAGGTTCGGCCTCAGCGCCCTCGGCCGCGCGTCGAGCGCGAGGTGGAACAGATCGTCCTGGCCTTGCTTGGAACCGGAAAGGCGCCCGCAGGCCAGCTGTGGCCGGCGATGATGGGGACGGGCCCGCTCCCGAACAAGGCGCCGCCGGGCTATCGTTCGATCCTGCCGTGCCCACTCTGGGGCGATTGCTGGACCCGCGAGCTCTCGCCCGCGCATGCCGGCGAGGACGAGTGCGCGCCGGGCGCGGCATCTGCGCCGCCTGACGATCGCAGACGGTTTGCGGTGCGCGAGCGCGAGGACAATGCCAATCGTCGCGATCCCTTCGTGCTCAATCGATTCGAGAAGATCCTCGCCATGGCCGAGATGGTCAATGTCGATCGTCCTGCCGATGACAGCGAGGACGAGGATGCGCAGAAGGCGGCCGACGATCTCGAGGAGATCACGCTCAGCCGCCGCAGTGGCAAGCCCGCGAGCCGGCTCAAATTCGATCTCGACCTGCCGCCGGAAGCCCTCGATACGTCGCGCCTGAACGCGGATCTGAGCTATCCCGAATGGGACTATCGCAGCGGCTCCTATCTGCTGGATCATTGCCGCGTACTCGCGGCTGCGGCGTCCGAACAAGGTGAGAGCAGGACGGCGGATGACGCCATGCGCCGGCATATCCGCCAGGTGCGTCGCCGCTTCGAAGTCTTGCGTCCGCGTCACGAATTGATGCGCGCCCAGGCCGACGGCCACGACCTCGATCTCGACGCGCTGGTGCGCGCGCGTTGCGACCTTCGCGCCGGCAGCAGCAGTCGTCTCGATCGCATCCATGTCGCAATGCGCCCGCAGGGGCACGATCTCGCTGTCACGCTGCTCGTCGACGTCTCGCTCTCCACCGACGCCTGGGTCGACGGTTATCGCGTGCTCGATGTCGAAAAGGAGGCGCTGCTTGTGCTCGCGCATGGGCTATCGGCTTGCGGCGACCACCACAGCATCCTGACCTTCACCTCGCGCCGGCGCTCATGGGTGCGGCTCGAGACGGTCAAGGCCTTCGGCGAGCCGATGAGCGGGGCGGTGGAGCGCCGCATCGGCGCGCTCAAGCCCGGTTATTACACGCGGATCGGCGCCGCGGTGCGCCACGCCGCGGCCGAACTCGCGCGCCAGCCGCAGCGCAAGAAGCTGCTGCTCGTCGTTACCGACGGCAAGCCCAACGACGTCGATCACTATGAAGGCCGGTTCGCGGTCGAGGACACCCGGAAATCCGTGCAGGAGGCGCGCCGGCTCGGCATCGCCGCATTCGGCGTGACCGTGGACGCGACCGCGCAATCCTATTTCCCGACCCTGTTCGGCCGCGGCGGCTACGCCATCGTCGGTAACATCAAGCGTTTGCCGGCGGCGCTGCCGGCGATTTACCGGCAGGTGGCGCATTGAGGCACAGGAAGTGCCACCGAAGCCTGCCCGGCTGAGCTATTGCTCATACGATGGGTATATGATCGAATGGCCGGATGGACCAGGACCGGCCGAAACCCGATCTGATCATCTTCGACTGCGACGGCGTGCTCGTCGACAGCGAGCTGTTGAGCTGCCGCTGCCTGTCTGAAGTGCTCGCCGAATTCGGCTTCGCGCTCAGCGAGGCGCAGGCGCTCGAGCTCTTTCTCGGGCGTAGCACCAAGGCGATCGAGCAGCATTATCGCGATCTCGGGCAAATCGTGCCGGACGGCTTCCTGCCGCGCTTGAAGTCGCGCGTGCTGGAGACATTTGCCGCTTCGCTGGAACCGATCCCCGGGGTGGGGGCGGTGGTGTCGGACCTGACGGTGCCGTTCTGCGTGGCCTCGTCGAGCGATATCGACCGCGTATCGCTCTCGCTCGATGTCACCGGCCTCAAGCCGCTATTCGACGGCCGCATCTACACGGCGCAGATGGTCAGGCACGGCAAGCCGGCGCCCGACCTTTTCCTCCACGCGGCCGAGAAGATGCGCATACCGCCCGCGCGCACACTCGTGATCGAGGACAGCGTCAGCGGCGTGCAGGCCGGCAAGGCGGCCGGCATGACCGTCTGGGGATTTGTCGGTGGAGGCCATTACAGCGGCCGGGACGGGCACGCTATATTGTCGGACGCCGGTGCCGATCGCGTCTTCGGGCGCATGAGCGATTTCTGGAAGGGGGCGTAAGGCCCGCATGGCCGCCGAGAACGAGAAATCAAGGCTGGACGACGCCGCGCGCGCGGGCTGGCTCTATTTCATTGCCGGTCATACCCAGGACGAGATCGCAAAGATGCTCCAGGTCTCGCGCGCGTCGGCGCAGCGGCTGGTTTCGCTGTGCCTCGCCGAGCGGCTGATCACGTTTCGGCTCGAGCATCCCATCGCCGCCTGCATGGAACTGGCGGCGCGGCTGAAGCAGCGCTTTGATCTCGTTCATTGCGAGGTGGTGCCGGCCGATCCTGCCGCACCGCAGGCCACCGCAGGCATCGCTGAACGTTGCGCCAACCTGCTCGATTCCACGCTGCGCTCGGAGACGCCGGTCATCGTCGCGCTCGGCACAGGCCGCGCGGTGCGCGCCGCGGTCGAGCGCGTCACGTCGATCGACCGGCCCAACCACCAGATCGTCTCGCTGGTCGGCAACATCTCCGCCGACGGCTCGGCGAGCTTCTACGACACCGTCGGCCGGCTCGCCGACCGCACCGGCGCGCGGCACTATCCGATGCCCTTGCCGTTCCTGATGTCGTCGGAGGACGAGCGCAACAAGATGGTCCGCATCGAGCCGATCGCCAAGGTGAAGGCGGTCGCGGCCAAGGCGGACCTTCGCCTCGTCGGCATCGGCCAGATGGACCAGAAGGCGCAGGTGCATGTCGACGGCTTTGTCACGCGTGATGAATTATTCGAGATGATGCGGTTAGGTGCCATCGGCGAGATCACCGGCTGGGCCTATGATTCCAAGGGCCGCCTGCTCAAATCCGGCACCAACAAGCGCCTCACCAGCATCCCGCCGGAGGTCCCGGCCAACACCACGACGATCGGTGCGGCGGTGGGCGCCGCCAAGGTGCCAGCGATCGCGGCGGCACTGAACGGGCGGTTGATCAATGGGCTGATCACGGACGAGGCGACGGCAAGGGCGATCCTGGAGCGGTAGGGCGAGGTCGCGTGGCAGCGGGAGACGATTCCCTCTCCCGCTTGCGGGAGAGGGCTGGGGAGAGGGTCTCTCGACTGGCAAGACTCTCCAAGAGGAGAAAACCCTTACCCGCATCGCATCTTTCGATGCGATGCGACCTCTCCCGCAAGCGGGGTGGAGAACGCCGCCACCCCTGTGCGCGACATTACAAAGCCTACCGCACCGCAGCACTCATAAGTTGCTTGAATGCTCGCGCGCCTGCTTGACAACCGTCTTCCTTGAGCTGAACATACGCCCAACGCGTGGGCATATGCTCAAAACGCGACTCTTTAGGGAGGTCACCGTGAAACACGTCCTGGGCGCCGTCTGCGGCGCGTCTTGCCTGCTGTTGGCCATCCCCGCGATGGCCGAAACGACCCTGACCATCGCCACCGTCAACAATGGCGACATGATCCGCATGCAGGGGCTGACGGGTGAGTTCACCAAGAAGAACCCCGATATCACCGTGAAATGGGTGACGCTGGAAGAGAACGTGCTGCGCCAGCGCGTCACCACCGACATCGCCACCAAGGGCGGCCAATTCGACGTGCTGACCATTGGCACCTATGAGGTGCCGATCTGGGCCAAGAAGGGCTGGCTGGTGCCGCTCGCCAATCTCGGCGCCGATTACGACGTCGCCGACCTCTTGCCGAAGATCAAGGATGCGGTCTCCGTCGACGGCAAGCTCTACGCCGCGCCGTTCTATGGCGAGAGCTCGATGGTGATGTACCGCACCGATTTATTCGAGAAGGCCGGCCTGAAGATGCCGGAGAAACCGACCTGGGATTTCGTTATCGACGCCGCCAAGAAGCTCACGGACAAGAGTGCCGGCGTCTACGGCATTTGCCTCCGCGGCAAGGCCGGCTGGGGCGAGAACATGGCGTTCCTCTCGGCCATGGCCAATTCCTACGGCGCGCGCTGGTTCGACGAGAAGTGGGAGCCGCAGTTCAATACGCCGGAATGGAAGGCGACGCTGACCACCTACGTCAATCTCATGAAGGAAGCCGGTCCTCCCGGCGCGAGCTCCAACGGCTTCAACGAGAATCTGGCGCTGTTCAACGCCGGCAAGTGCGCGATGTGGATCGACGCCACGGTTGCGGCGTCCTTCGTCACCAACCCGAAGGATTCCAAGGTCGCCGACAAGGTCGGCTTCGCGCTCGCACCCAACACCGGGCTCGGCAAGAACGCCAACTGGCTGTGGGCCTGGAATCTCGCGATTCCCGCCGGCTCCAAGAAGACGGAAGCCGCCGAGAAGTTCATCGCCTGGGCCACGAGCAAGGACTACACCAAGCTCGTCGCGTCGAAGGAGGGTTGGGCCAACGTGCCGCCGGGCACGCGGACCTCGCTCTACCAGAACCAGGACTATCTGAAGGTCGCCCCCTTCGCCAAGCTGACGCTGGCCTCGATCGATGCCGCCGATCCGAACAAGCCGACGGTGAAGCCGGTGCCTTACGTCGGCGTGCAATACGCCGCGATCCCCGAATTCCAGGGCATCGGCACGCAGGTGGGCCAGCAGTTCTCGGCCGCGCTTGCGGGATCAATGACGGTCGATGCCGCGCTGACCGCCGCGCAATCCTCAACCGAGCGCGAGATGAAGCGCGCCGGTTACATCAAGTGAACCCGAGCTCTCCCTCCTGAGCTCAAACTGGCGGCCATCCGCCGTACGGATGGATGGCCGCCTTCTTCCCCGAAAGGAGAAGCCAGGGATGGCAACCCGGCAGACGCAGTTCCTTGCGCGCTCGCTCCTGACGCCGGCCGTCGGGCTGCTGTTCATCTGGATGATCGTCCCGCTCGCGCTGACGATCTATTTCGCGACGCTGCATTACAGCCTGCTCGATCCCGGCTCGGAATCGTTCGTAGGTCTGGAAAACTTCCGCTACTTCCTCACTGATCCGGCCTTCCTTGCCTCGCTCCAGAACACCCTGGTGCTGGTCGGCTCCGTGCTGGCGCTGACCATCCTGCTCGGTATTCCCCTGGCGCTGCTGATGGACCAGCCCGTGATCGGCCGCAATTTCGTCCGGCTGATGGTGATCGCGCCGTTCTTCGTGATGCCGACGGTGAGCGCGCTGGTCTGGAAGAACCTGTTGATGCACCCGGTGTCGGGATTGTTCGCCTGGCTCACTTCGCTCTTCGGCCTGACACCGATCGACTGGTTCAACGATATGCCGCTGTTTGCGGTGATCCTGATCGTGACGTGGCAATGGCTACCGTTCGCGACGCTGATCCTGCTCACCGCGCTGCAATCGCTCGACGAGGAGCAGAAGGAGGCCGCCGAGATGGATGGCGCCAGCGCGGTCTCGACCTTTATCTACATCACCCTGCCGCACCTCGCACGTCCCATCACGGTAGTGATCCTGATCGAGACCATCTTCCTGCTCACCGTGTTCGCCGAGATCTTCGTCACCACCGGCGGCGGGCCGGGCTTGCAGACCACCAACATCGCCTTCCTGATCTATTCGCAGGCACTGATCCAGTTCGACGTTGGCAGCGCCTCCGCAGGCGGCCTCGTCGCGGTGGTGATCGCCAACGTCGTCGCCTTCTTCCTGGTCCGCATCGTCGGCCGCAATTTGGAGGCCTGAAATGGCACGGATGGCGACGACGCGGCGGGTGGCGATATCGACGGCGGCGGCCTGGCTGTTCGGATTTCTGATCTTCTTCCCGATCCTGTGGATGGTCCTGGCGAGCTTCAAGACCGAGCTCGAGGCATTCGCGGTACCGCCATCCTTCCTGTTCTTCCACTGGACCACGGAAAACTACGCGACGGTGCAGGAGCGCAGCGACTATTTCCACCACGCGATGAACTCGATCATCATCGCCGGCGGCTCGACGCTGATTGCGCTCCTGATCGCCATTCCCGCGGCCTGGTCGATGGCGTTCTCGCCGACCAAGCGCACCAAGGACATCCTGCTCTGGATGCTTTCGACCAAGATGATGCCGCCGGTCGGTGTGTTGGTGCCGATCTACCTGATCTACAAGTTCTTCGGCCTGCTCGATTCCCGCATCGGCCTCGTCTTCATCCTGTGCCTCGGCAATTTGCCGATCGTGATCTGGATGCTGTTCACCTATTTCAAGGAGATCCCGCGCGACATCCTGGAGGCCGCGCGCATGGACGGCGCAACAATAGGCCGCGAGCTCGTCTACGTGCTGACGCCGATGGCGATCCCGGGGCTCGCCTCGACCTTGCTGCTCAATTTGATCCTGGCCTGGAACGAGGCGTTCTGGACGCTCAACCTGTCGACCTCGAACGCCGCGCCGCTCACCACCTTCATCGCTTCCTATTCGAGCCCGGAAGGGCTGTTCTGGGCAAAGCTGTCGGCGGCCTCGACGCTGGCGATCGCGCCCATTCTCGTCCTCGGTTGGTTCAGCCAGAAGCAGCTCGTGCGCGGGCTCACCTTCGGCGCGGTGAAGTAGAGGGGCTGCCGAATCATGGGTCAGATCACACTTCAGGACGTGCAGAAATCCTTCGGCCCCGTGCACATCATCAAGGGCGCCGATTTGGACATCGCCGACGGCTCCTTCGTGGTGTTCGTCGGTCCCTCCGGCTGCGGCAAGACCACGCTGCTGCGGCTGATCGCCGGGCTCGAGGACGTCTCCGGCGGCAAGATCCTGATCGACGGCAAGAACGTGGTCGACACCCCGCCGGCCAAGCGCGGGCTTTCGATGGTGTTCCAGTCCTACGCGCTCTATCCGCATATGAGCGTGCGCGGCAATATCGGTTTCGGCCTGAAGATGGCCGGCCTTGCCAAGGACGAGATCAACCGCAAGGTGGAGGCGGCGGCCGCGACGCTCAACCTCACGCCCTATCTCGACCGCAAGCCGCGCGAACTCTCCGGCGGCCAGCGCCAGCGCGTCGCGATCGGCCGCGCCATCGTGCGCGAGCCCAAGGCGTTCCTGTTCGACGAGCCCTTGTCCAATCTCGACGCGGCGCTGCGCGTGCAGATGCGCATCGAGGTGACGCGGCTGCAGAAGCAGCTCGGCACCACTGCGATCTACGTCACCCACGACCAGGTCGAGGCGATGACCATGGCCGACAAGATCGTCGTGCTCAACGGCGGCAAGATCGAGCAATATGGCTCACCACTGGAGCTCTACGAGCGGCCGGCCAACCTGTTCGTCGCCGGCTTCATCGGCTCGCCCAAGATGAATTTCGTCACCGGCGAGCTGGCCTTGCAGAAGGGGGCCGCGACGATCGGCGTCCGGCCGGAGCACCTCAAGATCGAGCGCGACGGTGCCGGCGGCTGGCAGGGCACGATCGCGGTGGCCGAGCATCTCGGCAGCGACACCTTCCTTTATGTCGATGCCGGCCCGCTCGGCATGCTGACGGCGCGCTACATCGGCGAATTGAGCCTGCATGCCGGCGACCGCGTGTCGCTGGTGCCGGATCCCGCGCGCATCCATCGCTTCGACCAGGGCGGCAACGCGCTTCGAGGCTGACAAGAAACGGCAAGAAAACGGAAAGACCACCATGTACCTGGAAAAATTCAAGCTGAACGGCAAGACCGCGTTCATCACCGGCGGCGGGCAGGGCATTGGGCTCGCCTGCGCCGAGGCGCTGGCTGAGGCCGGCGCCAAGGTCATCATCGGCGATCGCGACAGCAAGGTCGCCGACAGCGCGAAAGCCAGCCTGAAGGCTAAGGGCTACGACATCGAGACCGCGATCATGGACGTCACCGATACCAGGCGCGTGGCGGAGGTCGCAAACGACCTCGTCGCCCGCCACGGCAAGGTCGACATCCTCGTCAACAATGCTGGCATCGCGCGCAGCGAGACCCCGGCGGAGACCGTCACCGACGAGCACTGGCTCAACGTCATCGACGTCAACCTCAACGGCACTTTCTGGTGCTGCCGCGAGTTCGGCAAGCATATGCTGAAGGCCAAGAGCGGTGCCATCGTCAATGTCGGCTCGATGTCCGGCTTCATCGTCAACAAGCCGCAGGAGCAATGCTTCTACAACGCCTCCAAGGCTGGTGTGCACCATCTCACCAAGTCGCTCGCCGCCGAATGGGGCGCACGCGGCATCCGCGTCAACGCGGTGGCGCCGACCTATATCGAGACGCCGCTGAACGCCTTCGTGAAGAGCAACCCGAAAATGTACGACGCCTGGATCGGTGGAACCCCGATGGCCCGGATGGGGCAGGTCGAAGAGATCGCCTCCGTCGTGCTGTTCCTCTCGTCCGAGGCCGCAAGCCTGATGACCGGCAGCATCGTGCTGGTAGATGGCGGCTACACTTGCTGGTAGGCTTGCGTCAAGACTGACGAAGCGACCGGGAGCGACAATGCCGCGAGCGTATATCGGCGTCGATGTAGGGACCACGAGCACGCGGGCAGGAGTGTTTGACGAGGCGGGCACGCTGCTCGCGGTGGCGCGGCACCCGATCCGGATCTGGCACGAGGCCGGCGATATCGTCGAGCAGTCGTCCCAGGACATCTGGGACGCCTGCGCGATATCGGTACGCGCGGCGATGACGGAAGCTGGCATCACGCCCGACGGCGTCGGCGGTATCGGCTTCGACGCCACCTGTTCGCTGGTCGTCCTCGATAGGCAAGGCGAGCCACTCACGGTCAGCGGCTCCGGCGACAAGCAGCGCAACGTCATCGTCTGGATGGACCATCGCGCCACCGCTGAGGCGCGGCTGATCAACGAGACCGAGGATGCCGTGCTGCGCTATGTCGGCGGTTCGATCTCGCCCGAGATGGAGATGCCGAAGCTGCTGTGGCTGAAGCGGCATCTTCGCGCGAGTTTCGACGCTGCTGGTCACTTCTTCGATCTGGCGGATTACCTGACCTGGCGCGCGACCGGCTCGCTCCAGCGCTCGACTTGCACCGTCACCTGCAAGTGGAACTACCTCGCGCATGACGGCGGCTGGAGTGCGCCGTTCTTTAAGCGCATTGGCCTGTCGGACTTCGTGGCCGAGACATATGCCCGCATCGGCACCGAGATCGTTGCCCCCGGCACGCGGCTCGGTGCAGGTCTCACCCCGGCTGCTGCGGCTGATCTCGGTCTGTCGCCGGGCATACCGGTCGGCGCGTCGCTGATCGATGCCCACGCCGGCGGCATCGGCGCGATCGGCGGCCGCGACGGCTCGGGCGGGGCGACCGACGCGTGCGATCGCCTCGCCTACATCATGGGGACTTCGGCCTGTATCATGGCGACCACCAAGGAACCGTGCTTCGTGCCCGGCGTGTGGGGGCCTTATTACTCCGGCATGGTGCCGGACTTCTGGCTCAACGAGGGCGGCCAGTCGGCTGCGGGCGCTGCGATCGACCATCTCCTCAAGTCGCATCCGGGCCATGCCGAGGCCAGCGCGGCGGCGCGCAACGAGGGTCTCGACCTCATCGACTTCCTCGAGCGCCGCATCATCGCGCGCGCGGGCGATGCCAGCCGCGCCGCGCTGCTCGCCCGCGACATCCATGTGCTGCCTGAATTCATCGGCAATCGCTCGCCTTACGCCGATCCTGACACGCGCGCGGTGATCGCGGGCCTCGATCTCGACACCGATATCGGTTCGATGGAGCGGCTGTTCGTCGCCGGTCTCTGCGGTCTCGCCTACGGGCTTGCCGAGGTGATCGAGGCCTTTGCCGCGCATGGCGTGCGCTCCAGCATCATGATCATGGGCGGCGGTGCCAGCCGCAGCCCGCTGGTGCGGCAGATCATGGCCGACACAACCGGTCTCACGGTCGCTCTGCCGCAGACGAAAGAGCCGGTGCTGCTGGGCGCCGCGATGCTCGGCGCGGTGGCCGGCGGCGCCTATGCCTCGATCGGCGAGACCATGGCAAAGATGTCGGCGCTGGGACGCAAGAGCGAGCCGACCGCGCCCGACATGGCGGCGTTTCACGCCCGCAAGCGCGAGGTCTACAAGCTGCTGCGCGAGGTCGATCGCAGCAGCCGCGCGGCGATGCGCGACATCGCGAGAGGCTAAAAGACATGCTGATTGCCTGTGGCGATGCGCTGATCGATTTCGTGCCGACGCGGAACGGGGAAGGGCGCGAGGCGGTGATGCCGGCGGTTGGTGGCTCCTGCCTCAACGTCGCGATCGGCATGGCGCGGCTGGGCGTACCCACCGGCTTCGTCGGTGGCATCTCGACCGATCTGTTCGGCAGCATGATCGCAGATCATGCCGCGGCCTCGCATGTGGAGCTCAGTTTCGCCACCCGCAGCGATCACCAGACCACGCTCGCCTTCGTCCGCATCGTCGCGGGCGAGTCGCATTATGCGTTCTATGATGCCGGGACCGCGACGCGGAACTGGAGCTATCGGCGCGGATCGATTCCGTTCGATAAGGTCGAAGCCATTCATGTCGGTTCGACCACGCTGGTCAACGACCAGGGCGCGGCCGAGACGAAGGCCCTGATCGCGGACGCGCGGGCGTCGTCGACCATCTCCTTCGATCCGAACTGTCGCCCCAATCTGGTCAAGGACAAGCCGGCCTATCTCGCGCGCATGGCCGGCTTCGCTGCCAGCGCCGATCTCATCAAGATGTCGGACGTCGACTTTGCCTATCTCTTCGGGGACGAGCCATATCAACAACGCGCGAGCGCGCTGCTGGGGCAGGATACGAGCCTCGTCGTCATCACCCGCGGCAACGACGGCGCGGTCGCTTGGCACGCGCGCGCAGGGCAGATTGAGGTCGCTGCGCCAAAGGTCGAGGTGGCCGACACGATCGGGGCCGGCGACAGCTTTCAGGCTGCGCTGCTGTTCGCCTTGCACAAGCAGGGTCGCATTGCCCGGCAAACCCTAAAGGACATCAGTGCCGACGAGCTTCGCCGCGCGCTGTCCTTCGCCGCCAATTGCGCCGGCCTCACTTGCACCCGTCCGGGCGCCGATCCGCCTTGGAGCTTTGAGGTGAGTTGGAGCTTGTAGCGCGGCCTCACATCCGCGCGACGGCCCTCTCGGCGCATTTGAGGAAGGTTCCGATCAGCGGACTCTGGGAATCCCGCCGCCAACAGACTGCGATATCGAGGGAGTCGGTGACGTCACGTAAGGGTCTGAACACGATGCCACGTGGCGCGCCGAGCTGCGCGCAGGCCGGCAGGATGGCGAGACCTTCGCCGGCCAGAACCAGGCTCATCGCCGAATGCACCGTCTCCACTCGGCTGGCGATCGGCATCACGACTTGGTGCCGACGCAACAAGGGGACGACGGCAGAGGAGGCGGGCCCATGGTCCGGATGCGGGAGCGCGATCAGCGGACGGCCCTGCAGGCGGGCCATTGGCACGGAGCTCAGACGGGCGAGTGGCGAGCGGATCGGCATGGCCAGCATGAAGGGCTGCGCACCGATCCGTGCCACCTGAATCTCAGGATGATTGATTGCCGGCATGCACAAGGCGACCGTGACGCTGCGGTCGAGCACGCGGGCCTCGCGCGTCGAGGCGCTGAGCTCGGCGAAGCCGAGGTCGACGCCAGGAACTGCGCGGCGCAGCTCGGGGATGAGCCGCGGCAGCATCGCATTTGCCAACACGAACATGTAGCCCACCGACAGCCGCCCGCGCCGTCCCGAAGCAACCGCGCGCGCGGCTTCAGCCCCGTCGGCCGCAAGGGCGAGCGCTTCGCTGGCGCGCGCCAGCAGCGCCTGACCCGCCTCGGTCAGGTCCATGCCGCGGGTGCCGCGGCGGAACAGCGGTGCGCCAATCTCGGCCTCGAGCTTGCGGATTTGGACCGAGAGCGGCGGCTGCGCCATCCGGAGCCGCTCAGCGGCTTTGCCGATGCTGCGCGCCTCGGCAACGGCGACGAAATAACGGAGCCGGCGAAGATCCATTGGCATACTGAAAACGTATGGGTTGGCGACAAAAATCGTATTGGACGGCGAGTTAACAAAACTGTCATTCTCGCTGTCAATGTCTTTGGGCCAACGGCGGCCCCGCTTCGGAGCGCGATTTGACGATGAACGGCGATCCTTGTCTCTTGTCCGCAACCGAGCTGCGCGGCCTCGTCGCCGGAAAGCGGATTTCGCCGGTCGAGATCGTCCGCGCGGTGCTTGCGCGCGCCGAGGCGCTTCAGCCCGCATTGAACTGCTTCATCACGCTGTGCGGTGACGAGGCGATCGCAGCAGCGCGCGAAGCCGAGCGCAAGGTGATGGCCGGCGAGCCCCTCGGCCTGCTGCACGGCATCCCCGTCAGCGTCAAGGACATCGTCAATACCAAAGGCGTCAAGACCACCTTCGGCGCCGTTCCCTACAAGGACAACGTGCCGACCGAGGATGCCATCGCCGTTGCGCGGCTGCGCGCCGAGGGCGCGATCCTGATCGGCAAGACCACGACGCCGGAATTCGGCAGCAAGTGCCTGACGGATTCGCCGTTGTTCGGCCGCACCCGCAATGCGTGGAGCGCGGAGCGTTCCTCCGGCGGCTCCAGCGGCGGCGCGGCGGTGGCGGTGGCGAGCGGTATCGCGCCACTTGCAATCGCGACCGACGGCGGCGGCTCGACGCGGATTCCGGCCGCCTGCAATGGCGTGGTCGGGCTGAAGCAGAGCAACGGCGTCGTCCCGCACAGCCAGGCGCTGGACGTGTTCGGCAACCAGACCTATGTCACGCCGACAACCCGCACCGTCGCCGACACCGCGTTGATGATGCAGGCGATGGCCGGTGAGGATTCTTGCGATCCCTGGTCGATCGGCGTCCCGGTACCGGATTTCATCGGCACCGCCGCCCCGCGCGGCGATCTGCGCGGGCAGAAGATCCTGTTCTGTGCTTCCCCGCCCGGGCGCCCGGTGTCATCGGACGTCGCGGCCAGCTTCAAGGCGAGCCTCGATCGGCTGGCGGGGCTCGGTGCCGAGCTCGAAGAGTTCTCCGGCGACGGCTTCGACATCGAGCCGATCTGGCGCGCCATCAACCACACGGTCTGGCGCACGCGCTTTGCAAAGCTCGCGGCCGAGCACAAGGACGAGTTGAGCGAGGCGTTTCTCAAGCAGCTCGCGCTCGCCACCGAGGTCAGCGGCGTCGACTATCAGGAGGCGATGTTCGCGCGCACCGCGCTGTTTCGCCGGGTGCAATCGTTGCTTGCGCGCGGGCACCTGCTGGCGATGCCGACACTGACGCGCACCGCGCTGCCGATCGACCAGGACCTGTTCGGTACCATCGAGATCGACGGGGCGCATTTCGACAGCGTCCGCCCGCATTGGTTCCCCTGGACCATGCCGTTCAACATGACCGGGCATCCCGCCGTCAGCCTGCCCTGCGGCCTCGGCCGCGACGGCCTGCCGATCGGGCTCCAGCTCGTCGGCCGCTTCCGCGGCGACGCCGAATTGCTGCGCGTGAGCGCGCTGTTCGAGGCCTCAAGCGACCTTCTGTCCCGCTGGCCGGCTTGAGGAGATGGACATGCAGCAAAGAGCTTGCCTCCGGCGTCCAGACATGTTGATCGTGCCGCGGGTGAGCCCTGAAGCCGAGCACGCATGAGCGTCTTTGTCCTCCGACGTCTGTTGACCTTGCTGGCGACGCTGGTCGGCGCCTCGCTGATCATCTTCCTGGTGCTCGACGCGCTGCCCGGCAACGCGGCGCAGATGCTGATGGGTGCCGATGCCTCGCCGGACGCGGTCCGCGCGCTCACTATCAAGCTCGGGCTCGATCAGCCGCTGGCGGTTCGCTATCTGCAATGGATCAAAGGCCTCCTCGTCGGCGATCTCGGCAACTCCTATGTCTACGGCACGCCGGTCGCGAGCCTGATCGCGGAGCGGTTGGTGCTGACCATTCCGCTCGCGATCATGGCCATGACGGTCACGGTGACGCTGGCGCTCTCCGCCGGCATCTACACCGCCGCCAACCACAATAAGCTCGGCGACGTCGGCGTGATGTCGCTGACGCAGGTGGGCATCGCGCTGCCGAACTTCTGGTTCGCGATCCTTCTGGTGCTGTTGTTCGCGGTGCGGCTGCAATGGCTCTCGGCGGGCGGCTTTGCCGGCTGGGACGATGGCGTCTGGCCGGGCATCAAGTCGCTGCTGCTGCCGGCGATCTCGCTTGCGGTGGTACAGGCCGCGATCCTCGCGCGGGTCACCCGCTCGGCCGTGCTCGAGGTGCTGCGTGAGGACTTCGTTCGCACGGCGCGTGCGAAAGGGCTCGGCAAGCGCGAGGTGCTGTGGCGTCATGTGCTGCGCAACGCCATGATCCCCGTGATGACCGTGATGGGGCTGCAATTCGCCAATCTGCTCGCCGGCACCATCGTGATCGAGAACGTGTTCTACCTGCCGGGCCTCGGCCGCCTGATCTTCCAGTCGATCGCCAACCGCGACTTGATCGTGGTGCGCAACTGCGTGATGCTGCTCGCTGCCATGGTCGTCATCGTCAATTTCGTGGTCGATGTGCTCTATGCCTTCATCGATCCCCGCATCAAGGTGCACGACCTGTGAGCACGCCCCTGACCATTGACGCGCCGGTTGCAACGCGGCCGCTGCCGGCCCGGACGTTCTGGCGCCGCGCACTGCGCCATCGCAGCTTTGTGCTCGGCGGTGCACTGAGCCTGCTGGTGCTGGCCTCGGCGCTGCTGTCACTGGTGTGGACGCCGTGGTCGCCCTATGAGATCGACATCGCCTCGAAACTCCGGCCGCCGTCGGCATCGCACTGGCTCGGCACCGATTCCTTCGGTCGCGATATCGTCTCGCTGCTGCTTGCCGGCGCGCGTTCGACCATCATGGTCGGCATCATCGCGGTGAGCATCGGTCTCAGCTTCGGCGTCTGCCTCGGCCTGATCGCCTCGGCAAGGCGCGGCTGGACCGAAGAGATCATCATGCGCTTCGCCGATTTCAGCTTCGCCTTTCCGGCCGTGCTCTCTGCGATCATGCTCGCCGCGGTGGTCGGGCCGGGCATGGTGACCTCGATCGTCGCGATCGGCATCTTCCAGATCCCGACGCTGACGCGGCTGACCCGCGGCTCTGCCAACGCGATCTGGGCGCGCGAATTCGTGCTGGCCGCCCGCGCGGCCGGCAAGGGACGCTTCCGCATCACCATCGAGCACGTCCTGCCCAACATCCTCTCGATCCTGATCGTGCAGGTCACCATCCAGTTCGCGCTCGCCATTCTCGCCGAAGCCGCTTTGTCCTATCTCGGCCTCGGCACGCAGCCGCCGCAGCCGTCATGGGGCCGCATGCTGAACGATGCGCAGACGCTGCTGTTCCAGTCGCCGATGCTCGCGGTCTATCCGGGCGCTGCGATCGCCATCGCGGTGCTCGGTCTCAACCTGCTTGGTGACGGACTGCGCGACCTGCTCGATCCCAGACTGGCGCGGGAGCGGTGACGATGGCTGACCCCGCAAACATGCCGCTGATCGAGGTCGCCAATCTCGGCGTGCGCCTCAACACCAGCCGCGGGCCGGCGCAGGCCGTGCGTGGCGTCAGCTTTGCCCTCAAGCGCAGCGAGACGCTCGGGCTCGTCGGCGAGTCCGGCTGCGGCAAGTCGGTCACGGCACTCTCCCTGATGGGGCTGCTGCCGGACAGCGCGGTCGTCAGCGGCAGCATCAAGCTGGATGGCAACGAGCTCGTCGGGCTCTCGGATGCCGATTATTGCCGCCTGCGCGGCAACCGTATCAGCATGATCTTCCAGGAGCCGATGACCGCGCTCAATCCGATGCACACGATTGGTCATCAGGTCGCCGAGCCGCTGCGGCGTCACAAGAAATACTCCGCGTCGCAGGCGCGGCGCGAGACCATCGCCTTGCTCGACCGCGTCGGGCTGCCGGATCCGGCGCGGCGCGTCGACGCCTATCCGCACCAGTTCTCCGGCGGCCAGCGCCAGCGCATCACCATCGCGATGGCGCTCGCCTGCGAGCCGGACCTGTTGATCGCAGACGAGCCGACCACCGCGCTCGATGTCACCATCCAGGGCCAGATCCTCGACCTCATCGCCGGTCTCGTCGAGGAGCGCGGCATGTCGATGATCCTGATCTCGCACGATCTCGGCGTCATCGCCGAGAACGTGCAGCGCATGATGGTGATGTATGGCGGCACCGTCGTCGAGAGCGGGCCGACCGACGAGGTGTTCCGGCGCATGGGGCATCCCTATACGCAGGGCCTGTTCCGCGCCCGGCCGAAGCTCGGCGCGCGCAAGGGGACGCGGCTGAAGACGATCTCGGGCACGGTGCCGGAGCTCGCCGATCTGCCGTCCGGCTGCACTTTCTCCGATCGGTGTCCGCTAGTGATCGATCGGTGCCGCGCCGCGCTGCCGCCGATGGTGGACGTCGGACCCGGCCATTTCGTGCGCTGCATCAGGACGGACGTGTCGATGGCTGAACGCGTCGGAGCACTGACCGCATGATCACCGCAGCCGAGCCGCTTCTCGACGTGAAGGATCTGGTGCAGCGTTACACGCTGCCGCGTGAAAGCCTGTTCCGGCCGCCGGGGCAGGTGCGCGCGCTCAATGGCGTGAACGTGCGGGTCGCCGCCGGCAAGAGCCTTGGCGTGGTCGGCGAGTCCGGATCGGGCAAGTCGACCTTCGCACGGCTGGTGATGGCGTTGGAGCGGCCCACCTCGGGCCACGTCGCGCTGCTCGGCCGCGATCTCAACCGCATCTCTGCGGACGAGCTGCGCCGCGCCCGGCGCGATTTCCAGATGGTGTTCCAGGACCCTTACGGCTCGCTCGATCCACGCCAGACCATTGCCCGCATCGTCGCCGAGCCGCTCACCGTGCTGGAGGAGGCCGATCGCACCAAATTCCGCGAACGCGTCGCCGCGGTGCTGCGCCAGGTCGGCTTGCGCGATGCGGACGTGGACAAGTATCCACATGAGTTCTCAGGCGGTCAGCGCCAGCGCATCGCGATTGCGCGTGCGCTGATCACGCAGCCGAAGCTCATCGTGGCGGACGAGCCGGTCTCCGCGCTCGACGTCTCCGTGCAGGCGCAGGTGCTGAACCTGATGCAGGACCTCCAGGAGCAGTTCGGCCTCAGCTACATCCTGATCAGCCATGACCTCGCCGTCGTCGACTATCTCTGCGACGAGGTCGCGGTGATGTATCTCGGCCGGATCGTCGAGCAGGGGCGGCCGGAGGATCTGTTCGAGCGCTGCGCCCATCCCTACACGCGGGCGCTGCTCGATGCCGTGCCGCGGGCGCGCGCCGGCGGCGGCCGGCGGCGGCGCGGAGCCCAGGCGATCGCCTCGCAAGCGGCGGCCGCGGCCGGATGCCCCTATGTGGCGCGCTGCCCGCTTGCCGACCAGCATTGCCGCGAGGTGTCGCCTGAGCTACGCAAGGTAGGCGAGGGGCACCTTGCCGCCTGCCACAAGGCCGAAGTCGTGATGGCGTTGCCGCGGGCGGCCATGGAAGGTTAGTGTCCGGGGCAGGATTGGCGTAGGCTGGAAACAGAGATGGCCGGGGAGTTACGCATGTTGAGGAAACTATCGATCGTCGCCTTTGCCGCCGCGCTCGTCGCGGCGCCGCTGCCGGTGCTGGCGCAGAGCAAGAAGGACAGCGTCGTCATGGCGATGGCGCTGGAGCCCCCCGGGCTCGATCCCACCAATGCCGCCGCCGCTGCGATCGCCGAGGTCACGCTCTACAACATCTACGAGACCCTGACCAAGATCAACGAGGACGGTACTGCCTCGCCCCTGCTGGCGGAGAGCTGGACTGCTTCGCCCGACCTGAAGACCTATACGTTCAAGCTGCGCAAGGGCGTCAAATTCCACAATGGCGAGCCGTTCAATTCCGCCGCGGTGAAGTTCTCGTTCGAGCGCAACGCGGTGCCCACCAGCACCAACAAGGACAAGAGCCTGTACCAGAGCTTCGAGTCCGTTGCCGCGCCCGACGCCGAGACGGTCGTGATCACCTTGAAGAATTCGGAGCCGAACCTGGCATTCCTGCTGGGGCAGGCGAGCGGCTCGATCGTCGAGCCGAAGAGCGCAGCCACCAATGTCACGCAGCCGATCGGCACCGGGCCCTATCAGTTAGGGGGCTGGGCCAAAGGCTCCTCGATCACCCTGACCAAATGGGCCGACTACCGCAACGCCGCTGCGGTCAAGCTGTCGAAGGTGACGATCCGCTTCATCTCCGATCCGGCGGCGCAGACCGCCGCGCTGCTCTCGGGCGACGTCGACGCCTTCCCACGCGTCTCGGCCCAGCGCACCATCGCCCAGTTCAAGGCCGACCCGCGTTTCACGGTGCTGGTCGGCGGCTCCAGGGCCAAGACCATCGTCGCGATCAACCACCGCAAGAAGCCGCTCGACGACGTCCGCGTTCGCCGCGCCATCCTCGCTGCGATCGACCGCAAGGCGATGATCGACGGCGCCGTCGATGGCTTCGGCACGCCGATCGGCAGCTTCTACGTGCCGGGCGCGCTCGGCTATGTCGACACCACCGGAATCAACCCCTACGACCCCGAGAAGGCCAAGAAGCTGCTCAGCGAGGCCGGCGTCACCACGCCGTTCGAATTGTCGCTCAAGCTGCCGCCGCCATCCTATGCGCGGCAGGGCGGCGAGATCGTCGCAGCCCAGCTCGCCAAGGTTGGCATCGTCGCCAAGATCGAGAACGTCGAATGGGCGCAGTGGCTGTCGCAGGTGTTCGCCGGTAACGGTCCGCACAATTTCGACCTCACCATCGTCAGCCATGTCGAGCCGTTCGACCTCGTCAAGATCACCGAGCCGGACTATTACCTTGGCTACAACAACGAGAAGTTCAACGCGCTCTACAAGCAGATCGTCGCGACACCCGACGAGGCCGGCCGCGCAAAACTGCTCGGCGACGCCCAGCGCATGTTGGCCACCGACGCCGTCTCCGCCTACCTCTACCAGCCCCAGCTGATCACCATCACCAACAAGAAGCTGAAGGGTGTCTGGAAGGACGTGCCGCAATACGAGAACGATTTTTCGACCTGGGCCTGGGAGTAGGATCGCTCGATCAAGTCGAGGCTGTCGCTTCAATTTTGGCCTCTCCCCATCGGGGAGAGGCCAATCGTTTGGCAGGTCCAAAACAAAACCTGAAAAACAACCCCATGCACAGTAGCCGGGGGTAGTCATTTCAATGGTTTACGCCTTGCGCGGCTCAAAGGTCGACGCGATGCGCCGAGACATTGACCCGTCGGGCAAAACACCGGCATTATGCCATCATTGCGGCTTCATGGTTCGGAACGCCGTCAGGCGAGGCACGCCATGAAGAAGCCATCCTGCCGCGATGCTGGCATCGCCGCGGCGGCCCCTGGCGCCGAGGCGCCGATCCCTCTGAAGCTCGACGATGCGCCGCTGAGCGATATCGCTCAGGCCTTGGCCAGTGGGCAGGTCACTGCGACGGCGCTGACCAAAGCTTACCTCGCGCGCATCGAGGCCTACGACCGCAACGGGCCCGCGCTCAACGCCGTGCGCGCGCTCAATCCCGATGCGCTCGCGATCGCGGGCAAGCTCGACGGCACCAAGCCATCGGCCAAGCGGCCGCTGGCTGGCATCCCGATCCTGGTGAAGGACAACATTGCGACCGGCGACGAACAGCCGACGACGGCGGGCTCGCTGGCGCTGGAAGGCGCGCGTGCCCGGAACGATGCCACAATCGTCAAGCTGCTGCGGGACGCCGGCGCGGTGATCCTAGGCAAGGCGAACCTGACCGAGTTTTCCAACATGCTCGCGATCGACATGCCTGCGGGCTATTCATCGCTGGGGGGTCAGGTGAAGAATCCCTACGCGCCCGCGCTGGTGGACGATCACGACATCCCGGTCGTGTCCCCGGGCGGCTCGAGCTCGGGTTCGGCGGTCGCGGTGGCGGCCGCTCTTTGTGCGGCCTCGATCGGCACCGAGACCTCGGGCTCGCTGCTGTTTCCTGCCAGCCAGAATGGCCTCGTCACCGTGAAGCCGACGGTCGGGCTGATCAGCCGTGCCGGCATCGTGCCGATCGCGCATAGCCTGGACATCGCAGGGCCGATGACGCGCACGGTACGCGATGCGGCGCTGCTCCTTAACGTGCTGGCGGCGAAGGACCTGCGCGATGCGGCGACAGAGCTGCAACGGCGGTCAGCCGATTACACCGCCGACCTCACGCGCGACGCGATGAAGGGCGCTCGCGTCGGCGTGCCGAGCGACCCCGCCGACCCGCTGAACGATCCCTTCTACGGCAAGCTGCCACCCAAAGGGGCGGAGGTGATGGCGGAGGCGATCAAGGTGCTGGAGGATCTCGGCGCCGTGATCGTGCGCGCCAGCATGCCGACGGCCGGCTGGATGAGCGGACCAGGTACGATCATGGCCGTGCTCAACCGCAATCCGCTGAGCGGTAACAAGGGCAATCCAGTCACGCAGCGGATCGTCTTCCTCTACGAACTGAAGCGCGATCTCAACCTCTACCTGAAGGATTGGGCGACCAATACCGCCATCAAGACCATCACCGACATCGTGGCCTTTAACGAGGCGAATGCAGGCAAGGCGCTGCGTTTCGGCCAGGACCTGTTCCTCGCCGCCGACCTCACCAGGGGCGACTTACGCGAACGCGAGTACAAGTCGGCACTTGCCATGGACCTGCTCAGCGCCAGGACCCGCGGCATGGATGCTTACATGAACCAGCACAAGCTCGATGCCGTGCTGTTCCCCGGCAGCGGAGGCGCCGCGATCGCCGCCAGGGCAGGTTATCCCAGCGTCATGGTGCCCGGAGGCTTCATCTCGGGGGCGACCGACGGCAAGGACACGCCCGACTATCCGCTCGGCGTCACCTTCGCAGGCCGTGCCTGGAGCGAGCACAAGCTGCTGCGTCTGGCCTACGCCTACGAGCAGGCCTCCAATATGCGCAAGCCGCCGCCAGGGTTGAGTGCGCTTTAGACTTCACTCCTTGCGCGCTTGTTCGCGCGCAGGTGCTCCGGACGGCATGCACTGACAAAATTGGATGTCTGCTTTTGCAGGCAATGCGGACACGCGGTCCCGCCCGCGGAAGGTCATCTTGTGATCCCTAGCGGACCTTCAGCAGGTCTGCTTTTCGGCGGCCAGTGTAGCTCCGCCGCGGCGCGGCCGCTGATGACTTGTGCACAGGTTCATAGAGTAACGCTGTCTGCCACAGTCGAACGTCGCCATGGCGTAACCTCGTTCCTCAAGACTTCGCTGTTGCGGGTATCTGACCGGGCTCGAACGGACCCGGCTCGAAAAAGCCCTCGATCGATTCGACCTTTGCGTAGTTCTCGGCGATGCTCTCGGGTGTCAGATGTGGATCGTAGAAGCCAGGTCCCATGACGATAGCGATACGTTGGATTACTCCAGCTTCCACGTTGTAAATCCTGTTCGTCTCCGAACAACTATCGCTTGCAAGCCAGACCATCGCTGGCGCAACAACCGCAACCGGCATTGTGGCTTCGCTCTGCTTCAGCCAAGCGGGATCCGCAACCGCCGCCGGGTGCATCCTCGTGTACCCGGCTGGCGAAATGGTGTTCACGAGAATCCCATGCTCAGCACCTTCAATTGCAAGAATGCGCATCAATCCAACTACGGCGCACTTGGCCGCAGCGTAGGTGGCTTGGCCACGTATTCCAAATAGGCCGCTGACTGACGTCGTAAGGATGATCTTCCCGTAGCGCTGTGCGACCATATACGGCCAGGCAGCCTTCACCGTGTTAACCGGCCCGCCGAGGTGCACCCGCCAATAGTGATCGAAATCGTCAAGGGTGGCGGCCTCGAATAGCTGGCTTCCGCAGATACCAGCGTTGTTCACGAGGAGGTCTATTCTCCCGAAATGCTCGATGGTCGTCGCGATCAGGTCACTGCCACCTTCAGCGGTTGAAACATCGCTGTCATTCGCGATTGCCTCGCCTCCACGGGATCGAATGAAATCGGCCACCTGTTCCGCGATCGTGGAATCCTTCCCGAAGCCCGATACGTCGGTTCCCAGGTCGTTCACAACGACCTGGGCGCCGCGCTCGGCGAGAAGTTCGACGTATGCCCGCCCGAGCCCGCGACCTGCGCCAGTCACAACCGCGACCTTTCCCTCCAACGAAATTCGTTCTGTCATCTCGCTACCCTCCTTCCGGCAAGATTGAATGCGTCTGCGCGCAACCGTGACACCAACTGCCGGGGCGCTATGTCCCTTGGCAAAGCCAGACCCACGTCCCCCCGCAATCGACAATGCGTCCGCTTTCGGGAAGTTCGCTGATGTCCGCTCATGGCTCTTCTCGACCGCCCACGAAACTTGCTCGATGTCGGCTGTCAGAGGTGATCCCGACGTGATCGGCACGGGCCCAAATCTCCGCTCGTGACCCGAAGGCGAAGTCGTGGGTTTGGAAGGAAATTGCGGCTAGGTGCGAGACTGGCCCCTGTTCAGCTAGCCGTTTGAGCAATACGATGTGGCCTCCTTCCTTGGTGGAGGTATCGCCATGGAGCTTGTGTTGCTTTATTTGGGGCTATGCCTCGCTGTCGGGGTTTTCGCGCACGTCAGTCGTGATCGGTCGGGTCTCGGCTGGTTCCTGCTAGCGCTGGCTGTTTCCCCGCTAATCGCCGCTATCTGGATCGCAATCCTGAAGCAGCTAGCGCCGCGCGAACCTGTCCCATTCGATCAATTCCGCGCAGCCGAACAAGAACGCCTTGCCAGGATTCAGGCAAACCTCCAACAACACTCCGGGCGGTAGGAGGAGCCAGGGACACGGAGGGGTTTGACGCCACTTAGTTGGCGGCTTTTTCGACTATGCCGGCTTATGGCCCATCGCCGACACGCCTACTCGGGACTATTCCGTCCGCTCGCGGGGCTGGAGCAGACATCGACCCTGTGCGCGGATGCTGCAGCAAGCCAGGATCAACGACTCGAAGGATTTTGCGGCAAAGGATCCTGCTTGCTCTGCTACCCATTCGGGGACCCAAATTCAGCTACCCCGGGACAAATTTCTGAGAAAGCATAGTCTGATGTTTTGCGTTGCAGCAATTGATGTAAAATTGCCTTTGACCGATCGCCCGGCTTACACTCGGTGTAGTTGATCGGAGCGGGCTGAGTCTATGTTTCGCGGTAGGGGCGTCCGTTGGGCGTCGGTAGTTTTCTTTCTGATCGGGGGAAGCGCGACAGCCCAAAACGCCAACGATATGGTCAATCTGTTCGGCGGCCTCATCAGGTCCGGCATCGTGTCGGCAACACTGTCCGCCTGGCAGAAGCTCCCAGCCGATGAAATTGCCTGCGTTGATAAAAATCTGAGGCAAGAAGGCTTTTCCCTGAACTCCGCTATTCAGCAGGGCATCGGTCCAGCCGATCCGCGGATGTTGGATGCGCGATCGGGATGCCGTAGCCGCGGACCGCAGCAAATGGTGAGGGCGGGTCCAAGTTTCGATTGCACTAAAGCGAGCTATGCCGATGAATTTGCGATCTGTTCGAACCCCGAACTGTCGCAGCTGGATGGGCACGTTGTTGCCGCCTATGGCTACGTGCGCGACCATGGCGGCGAGCAAGCGGCGCGTGCCACCCGCGACCGGTCCCTCCGCGCGCGCCGATCGTGCGGTCCCGATATCGCGTGCATCAAACGAGTGCAAATCGAGGTCATAAAGGATTATCAGAGGCTAGGCGCGCCCAATAATGTGGGACCGGCGATAGCCGCGGCCCATCCCGAATACGTCGTGGACGGACTTGCCTTGGGTAACAGGGTAGTTTTCGAATCCGCGGCCTACCGGGAGTATCAATGCCGGCCAAGCGACCAGTTCGGCGGGTTTTTCTTCTGTCAGAAGCGGCGCCAAATGCAGGAGGCGCGAGGCGCGTATACGTCTTCAAATACCATCCTGCACGGGGCGGACGGAACGGCGGTTTATATCAACCGATTCCTGGAGCCCGCCTTTTTCGATGCCAATGAGGCCAAGAGCGATGTCGAGACCCGCAGCAAAAAGTTCGGTAACCCAGCGCGCGTCATACCCATGCCAGCGAAATCGGACGTGCCTAATGGCATGATTGTGAGCTGGGGCGACGTCAGTCTTGAGCCGGTTGACGCGGCGACCACGAGGGCCCTTGCCGATGGAAGGAGCGTGCGCGTCGGCTTCATGATCGACCACATCGGGAACCTGCAACGTTCGGCCGGTATGGGTCTGCCTATCTATCGGTTGCTCGGCGGCGCCGGGTATGTTTGGGCGGCGAGTTGGAACGACCATGGCATCGGCACGCTCCAATTCCTCGCAATCGATGCGTCTCGCTTCATGCAGCCGGACGCTACCGTCCCGGCCGACATGAGCCCCAGGCCGCCGGTATCGGCGCCTGCTGCGTCGACAAACGTAACGCCTGACGCGGTGTCGCCCCGAGATCCTTCATCAATTCCTTCAACGGCCGAGGCACATCCCGCTGCTCCCCTCGCGGCCAACGGGCCGATCACGGCAGAACAGACGCGTTTGCGCATCAAAGCCGGGCTCGATCGAATCACGAGCCAGCGAAAAGGCCTTCCCAACGAGGCCTTCAAGGTCAGGCTCGATATAATCGCGGCGAGATTGGCAACCGTTAACGACCAAATGGACGCCGATGCACTCAAAGGACTCTTGCGTGAATGCGATGCCGAGGACGCAGTCTTCTCGGAAGCTGCCGAATTCCGTCAGACATCGGAGATTGCCACGCGAGCGGTCGCTATCATTAAAGCTCGGCTGGACACCATCAACTTTGACGCGCCGCTCGTCCACGATATCAAGGCAGCTCTGAGCTCCGTTAATAACGCGCTCGCGGAGGCCGACGTCAAGGCTCTCAAGCAGGCCTTGAGCCAGCTCAACAGCATTTACGACGCAAACAAGCTGGATCGGCTTGCTGACGCGAGGGCGCACGGCTTTGACACGGCCGAAAGTTACGACGACTTCAAGGAGCGCCAATCCAAGCTCGGCAGGTCGGGTATTCGTTTGAATGAGAAGTGAATCATGCTGACGCCGACAGAGTCGTTTTTTGTTCGCTTGCTAAGAGGGACCGTTGTCACCACCGCTTTTATTTCGTTTCTGGCCGCGGTGCTGGCTGTTGTCTATGCGCTTTACGCCCAATTCGCGCCCGAGCCCCAACCCAATATCCCGGGTTCGATCGCGCGATTACGCAATGCGGTCGATCCGGCGAAGCTGATCAAGGAAGCCTTTGGGGCCGATTCGGCTATCGCCAAGGAAGCCGAGACGCCTGATCACGTCGCGTACCAGCTGAGCAAACCTTCACAAAACGAGCTATTCCAGCAATTCAATACGTTCCTGACCCGATCGCTAGGCGCGAGTTTTGAAAGTTCAAACCAGTTTTCGGACTGGCTCTACGGAAGCAACAGCATCCAGTTTGGTTGGAATCGCGATCTCGATCGAAGTTCTGCGTCCAATGAGAGCAACATCAACGTCCTATGGCTTTCTCTGCTTTACGACTACGCAAAACGGCTTGATTATCGAGCGCCCTCAATAGCCGCCGCCAACAAAGACAAAGCGAATACCGCCGGTATCGATAGGTTCACGGCATCAACACCGCCCTCACGTGCGCCGTATTTTCTTGTGTGGTTCTTCAACAAGCTTCAAAACGAACTTCAACAGGTCGGCCAAGACTTGCAAGCCGAAAGAGTGCAGCGTGCGGCGTTGAGGCTGACAATCCCGATAGCGCTCTATGTCGCTGCTGGAGCCTTCTCTTATTTCATCTTCATCATGTTTCTATTCTTGCTAGTCTCGATTGAAGCCAGCGTCAGGCAGCTCGCGACGAGTGGAATAGCTGCACCTGGCGCTCTCCCACGCGCGGGCATTCAAGATACGACCTAGGCGAGTTGCAGCATTAATAGTCCGTCCTGCTTGGCCTCGACGGCATCGCCATCCGGCTCGTTGCCCCGTAGCAGAAATTGTCGCGGCACCAATCTATCTCCGGCTTTTGGCCCAATGCGGACATGCGCGGCGCGAACGAACGATACTAGCGCTCCCTAGCTCGGATATAGTGTTCACTAGAATCAGGGAAGCAAAGGCGCAATTTTCCGATGAGGCAGATCATTTTCTCAATGGTCGTTGTTTTGTCGTTCTCGTCTGCACATGCTGAGATGGTCAAGATACCTTGGCATACCTCAGCGCAGTCTTCCCCTTGGATTCCCGGCAACGACTACATCGACGGCTGGACGAAGAATTTTATGGACGGCACCATCGAGGAGAAGCGCAAGGTGAAGGCCGAGGGCGAACTGCAGGCCGACATGATGCGGCCGCAAGGTGCCAAGGGTCTGATCCCCTTCGTGATCATGCTGCACGGCTGCGACGGGTTCGGCCGGGTCGAGAAGAAATGGGGACGCGACTACGGCGGCAGATTGGTCGGAGCGGGTTACGGTGTCCTGCTGCTTGACAGCTTCGGCAGCCGGGGCTTGGGACCCGACGGCGTCTGCGCGGATCCCAGCCAACTGACCTGGGCACGGCGCCGGGCCGATGATGCGTATGCGGCTCTGGATTGGCTCATCGGGCAGAAGATCGCCGATCCCAAGCAAGTTTACGTCCTCGGCCGGAGCAACGGCGCGACCACGACTTTGATTATCATGAACCGTGCGATCGGCGACCTCCATGAGCACATGTTCGCGGGCGGCTTCGCGATGCAGCCGTCCTGTTATTTGATGAAGAGCGTCGAGTTCTACGCTCCGGTGCACCTCTTCCTGGCAGAGAAGGACGAGGCCACCAGTCCCGTCCTCTGCGGTCAGATGGCCGAGAGCAAGCGTTCAATCCCAGTGAAGTCGGTGCTGTGGAAGGAGGCGAACCACAGCTTCGAAGACCACGAGCCGATTCACGTATTCCATGGCTACCATGTCGGATACAATGCCGCGGCTGCGGAAGGCACCATCAAGGCGATCATCAGCGTGTTGAACGAGGCCAAGAAGGCGCAGAACTGATCACACAGAGATGCACAGCCTATTGGATTGCTTTGACGACCGAGTTTGGGACGTCGAGAAAACGCCTTCCGCTAATGGCCTGAGCTGAACAATGAACGAGCCGCCGCCATGTCGGCTGTCTGCGGGAGACCGGACGTTGCACGAAAGTTGCGGTGACCGCCGCTCATGACCCGAAGCGAAAATATTTGCGGCAGCCAGAGGGCTGCAAATCGACCTTGCACCGCTGCGGCCTTCTTTCGTGTCTCATGAGCGCAAATGCGGATGTAACGTGCCGGCGCGCCGCCTCAGGCAGCGCGCTGGCTGCGTCGCGAGGAGAGATCCGGGCAAAGAACGAGCTTGCCTTCAAGACCGCCAGCCTCGAGGCGACGGTGAGCATCGGCGACCTCCTTGAACGAGATCCGCTCGGCGATGCGCGGCCGGATGGCGCCAGTTGCCAGAAGCTCGAACAGTTGCTCCAAGTCCTCCTTGAACCAAGCAGGATGTCGCGCCCGCATGGCATTTACCGAGTAAAAGCGGGCTCGCTTGCCGCCGGGCAACAGTCTCCACAGGTAGAGGCGCGCGATCTCCATCAAGATAGGCAGCATTCGACGCTGTGCCTGCACGCTCGCGGAAAGCCGATGGCACAGAGCAGGCCACCCGGTTTGAGCGCTGCGTATGAGCGGCGATAGCCGTCTTCGCCAACGCCGTCGACGATGACGTCGAACCCACCCGGCACAACCCGCGTGAAGTCCTCATGCTGGTAATCGATCGGCGTTGCCCCGAGGTCTTGGACGAGCGTCATGTGCTCGCGGCGTACAGTGCCCCATAGCTCGAGGCCGGCCAGTCCCCCAAGCACGAGCAGCGCCTGGCCAACCGCGCCGGCAGCCCCGTGCACGAGCACACGTTGGCCCCGCTGGACCTTGGCTGCGCGGTGCAGAAGCTGGTGTGCAGTCGTCCAGCTCAGGATCAGCGCAGCCGCTTCAGCCGCGTCCACATCCACCGGCACGCGGGCCACGTTGCTCGCCCGAAGCGTGCGATAGTCGGCGTTTGACCCGACCACCGTCATGTCGGCTACGCGATCGCCAATCTGAAAGTCGTGCACGCCTTTGCCGAGCTGATCGATTGCCCCCACCACGTCGTAGCCCAGTACGAACGGCGGCCGGAGGCGCATCGTTTGCGGATATAGATGGCGCCTGATCAACACCTCGGTGTAGTTGAGGCTCGACGCGAGTACGCGAACGCGCACCTCGCCCGGACCGGCGGTCGGCAGGGGAGCGTCCACCACCTCCAACCTCTCGGGATCACCGAAGCGGCTGACCTGAACAACTCGGTTGCGCTGCACCATCATGACCGATCTCCTTGCATGCCGACCTTCAGCGCAGAACGGTCAGGCTGCCGCCAGACCGCAGCAATGGAATTGATCCAGATCAAGCTTGAGGCTGCACTCTTTGGAATTCTCCTCTAGCCAAATGACCAACCCGGTTGTTTGGCGCCATCATTGCTCATCGGAGGGGAAAATGCCTGCAGTCATTATGCAGTTCGTTTCGCATCCAAGACCCGGTAGTGATCTTGCAACCGTCTTACAGCTGGCAAAGGACGGCGCGTCACTTTGGAGGAAACACGGGGCCGATGTCAGCTATTGGTCCGTGATCGGCGGCGAGATCGGGAACTATGCCTTCGTCGCTCGCTTCGATAGTGTAGAAGCTTATGGGCGTACCTTGGCGTCACTGGGCGCCGATCCGGCCTTCGTTGAATTTCAAGCCAAGCGGCTGAAGGCCGGGCAATCGGATTGGGTGCGCTCCAATGTTGCCGTCCAAGTCGATCTTTGACGGAGCGCCTTCGGCCAAATGCGAGACCGCCCTCGGGCGGTCTCCTGCTACGTGGTCGATGTCGGCTGTTGGGCCCTCAGCTGAAAAGGGCCGCCGCCATGTCGGCTGCCTGCCGGAGACCGCGCAAGCTGCCAGGGTTGAGTGCGCTTTAGACTTCACCGCTTGCGCGCTTGTTAGCGCGCAGGTGCTCCGGGCGGCATGCACTGACAAAATCGGATGCCTGCTTTTGCAGACAATGCGGACACGCAGCCCGCCCGCGGAAGGTCATATTGTGACCCAGAACGGACCTCGCCCTTTGCTCGCGTACTGGTGCGAACCTCAAGAAGTTCGTACCAGTGGCGAGTCGCCTATCAACGATCTATTGGATTTTTGGCCGCTTGGCCGACGCCTCGGGACCGGTCGGAGTTGTTCCGCTAAGCCGCCCCTTGAAGAGCTTGCCGAATCGCGATCTCAACTGGTGAATAATTGTCGTCGACCCGCTCGAGCCGAATGGGTTCCGCGGGATGCAGCGGCGGCTGGGCCATGAACCGCGGCGCCGTCCCTTGGTGGCGCTGCCCGGCGTGCACGAGGAACGGATGGCACAGGTAGACAGTGCCGGCTTCACCGGTCGCCAGCGCCTCGGGCCGCTCGGCTCCCATCCAACCCTGCGCTATTTCCGTTTGTGACATCCCAGCCTCGCCTGCTGGCGCGAGGAAGCGTGCCATGTCGATGTGCGATCCCACCCTTATCCGCGTTGGGGCGTCGCGGGGGCCAACGTCGGAGAACAGGAACAGCATCAACAGGGCGCGGCCGCGCGACCTCACATTCGCGCGCCGCTCATTCGGATCGCCGCCATCGGGGGAAAAGCTCGTATCGATGTGCCAACCGTCGTCTCCGGGCTCATCCGGATGGGGGAAGCGTACGACAAACGTGCCCCCGAAGCCCAGCGAGCCCAGGCGCCAGCGGCCCTCGCCGACGATCTGATCGAACGCGGCGTGCAGCACCGGCGTACGCTCCGCCTTCAGGAACGGCGCGTCCTTGTAGCCGGAAAGCCGGATGACCGGTTTTGTCCAGGTCGCCTGATTGTGAGGATCGCAGCCAGTATCGCGCCACAGGATGGTGCGGGCTTCGTCGGCAAGCTCGCGCGGAAACGCCCGGTCGATGCGAACGAATCCGTCGCGAATGAATTGCTGTATCTGATCATCGCTGAGTGCGCGCATCGACTCATGTTCATCAGCAGGCATGAATATCCTCATATCGTTATAGGCTGGTCACCTGTCGCCGCGTGATGCGACGTTGGGTGCGGCTCATTGGTCCAGAAATGTGGGATGGGCGGCCAGGCAGTTGCCCAGCACGCTCTTGTGTTCCACCCGCTCGAAGCAGGCGCCGCTGTTAACGGCTGAGGAAGAAGACCGAGACGATATCGGACGTGCGGATCATCATGATGTTTGAGCGTAGCACAGATAGGTTTGAAGGATCAACAAACGGCTTGAGGCCAGCGGTGCAAGACTCAAAGACAAGAGTCCGCATCTGGCCCATCTCGAAACTTCGCTCAGAGCGTCGGAAGGTCCGCTTCCGGGAAGTGAACCGATCAACGTCATGCGCAGCTATCGGGCAGCCTTTGACCCATAGCTGTCTTGGTCGAAAGCGCGCTCTCCAAGACCTCCCACGAAATTTTGCGGCGGGCCTTGCAGAATGCGGGTGGACGGTCGCTGCAGGAGTGCAAGCCTTTAGCTGATGATCTCCTTGGCCTTGATGCCGCGCAAGGCCTCGATGCAATCAGCTACCAAATGCAAGAACTCTTGCCGCTTTATGCTTTTCACCTGACGACCTTCCATATTGATGAGAATGAATCTCGCCATGTCGTAGGCGACTTCAAACTGCGATTTGCCGGTAACCTCGACATCGATTCTTTCAGCCATTTCGCTGCCCGCTAGTTGTAGTTGGAAAGCAGGAGCCTATTGGAAAGCGCGTGGCCAAGTCGAGTCGGTCTTCCTTTGCGGCTAGATCATATCGGCTTAAACGTCCGCTGGCGCCGCAACCTCGAAATGCAGAGCATTAAACTAGTCCGCTTCTGGCCCGCAACGGACCTGCCAGGCCCGCCGGATGATCTCCGCCTTAAGCGTGTGTGGCAAAATGAAGAAGTAAACCGAAAGGCCGGACTGTCCAGGCCCGTGAGGGGGCGCTGGCCGCAAGGACATTGAACGTTTGGAACCCTCATGCGTTAGCCGGGCGGATGAAGGCCGGATGCGCCATCCGGCATGACGATGCGGCCACGGAGTTTGGTTCTTGCTCAAGCTGTACAGATGGCCGTCCGACGACTGGCAGAGCATCGGCGCGGAAATGCCCTCGGAGGTCATCTGGGCTGATCTCTTGAACGCGACTGAAGAGGAAAAGCAGTTCGTCGAGCGGCTGCTCAGGATATGTATTCCGTCCAAGGAATCCCTCAGCGCGATCGAGGCGTCGAGCCGGCTGATCCTCGACCACGGCACGCTCTATCTCAGCTCGCCGGCGGTCCGGCTCTCCGAGGACAACGAGGCCGAGATCACGCCGGTGGGATTCGTCATCGGCCCGCGCGTGCTGGTGACGGTGCGCTTTGCCGAGCTGCCGATCTTCGACGATGTCGGCAAGCGCATCGGCTCCGACGACAGCCTGGAGAACGGCATGTGCGTGTTCACCAGCCTGCTCGAAGCCATGATCGAGCGTGGCGCCGATGTTCTGGAGCATCTCGGCGCCAAGGTCGACAGGCTCTCGCGGGGCGTGTTCAAGGGCGGGCTGATTCGCACGCAACGGCCGGTGCGCTCCAGCCGGAGGATGCGCGAGGCCCTGGAAAACATCGGCGAGCTGGCCGATCGGCTGGCCAAGGCGCGTGACGTTCTGCTCGGCGTCGGCCGCATCGCCTCATTTGCCGGCGATGTCGGCAGCGAATGGATCAAGGCCGCGTCGAAGAAGCGCCTCGAGGCGGTGTCGAAGGACGTCGTTTCGCTCAGTGACTACGAGACGCGACTGTCCGACAAGATCCAGCTGCTGCTTGATGCGGTGCTCGGCTTCGTCAACATCCAGCAGAACGAGCTGTTCAAGATCCTGACGATCGTGTCCGTCGTCGGCGTGCCGCCAACCATCCTGGTTGGCATCTGGGGCATGAACTTCAGGCACATACCCGAGCTGGACTGGACCTTCGGTTATCCGCTGGCCTGGCTCGCGGTCATTGCCAGTGGCGTGCTGCCGCTGATCTGGTTCAAGCGGCGCGGCTGGTTCGATTGAAGCGGCGGCGCACCATTTGAAAACGATGCGCCGCCGTTTGATCACGCTGCCTTGGCGTCGACATTGCCGATCCAGTCACGGGCCAGCGTCACGTCGGCTTGCGACAATTGATGGCCCGCCGGCAGGACCTTGTGGGTCACGCTCGCACCTGCTTGCGAGAGCAGAGCCGCGAGACGGGCTGAATTGCTCGCCGGCACGATCGGGTCGGCCTGTCCTGAGAGGAGCAGAACGGGTTTGCCGCCAAGCGCGGCCTTGATCGGATCATTCTTGGGCGGATCCGACAGTGGCACCATGGCGCGCAGCAGGATCGCGCCCGCCAGCACCTCCGGCTTCAGCAGCAACAGCGCTGCGGCGATGTTGGCGCCATTGGAGAAGCCGACCGCGACGGGCGCCGCAAGGCCGTAACGTTGCCGCGCCTCCGTGACGAAGTCGCCGAGTTCGAGCGCGCGGTGGCGCACGTCATCCTCGTCGAACACGCCCTCGGCGAGGCGGCGGAAGAAGCGCGGCATGCCGTGTTCGAGCACGCGGCCGCGCGGCGAGAGCAGGGCGGCGCCGGGCGAGATCATGCGGCCGAGGCCGAGCAGGTCGTTCTCGTCGCCGCCAGTGCCGTGCAGCAGCAGCAGAGGAGGGGAGCCCGCGTTGGCCGCGGGCTCGAAACGATGGATGAATGCGCTCTCGGTCATGACGCGGTCTCTTCCAGGTTCGGCAGCACGCCCTCGATCTGCTTGCGGTGTTGTTCGAGGAAGCTCGGCAGCTTGAGGTCGCGTCCCAAGGTCGCGACGGGTTCGTCGACGGCAAAGCCGGGGATGTCGGTCGCGATCTCGAACAGCACGCCGCCGGGTTCGCGGAAGTAGATGGAGCGGAAGTAGTTGCGGTCCCTCTGCTCGGTCGGGTGCAGGCCGTGATTGTTCACGAGCCTCTCGGCCATCTTGCCCTGCTCGGCGTCATCGGCCGCACGGAAGGCGATGTGGTGGACAGAGCCGCCGCCCTGATGCCCGCGCAAAAAGCCCTTGGCTTCGTAGATATCGACGACGCTGCCTTCGGCATCTCCCGGCGCCTTGAAGCGGATCACCGAGCCCTCGCGTCCGGTCTCCTTGAAGCCGAGCACGTCGGTGAGGACGGCCGCCGTCTTTGCCGCGCTGTCGAGCAGCAGCGTCACGCCATGGAAGCCGCGGATCGCATGCTCGGCCGGCACCTCGCCATTGCTCCAGCCGGGCTCGTTCTCGGCACCGGGAATGCCGACGAGCGCGAGCGCCATGCCATCAGGGTCGGTGAAGGGCAGCACGGACTCGCCGAAGCGCTTCTCCAGGGCTTCGTGAGCGATGCCCCTCTCGATGAAGCGCTGCGTCCAATAACCGAGCGAGCGCTGCGGCACGCGGAAGGCGGTCTGATGGGTTTCGCCGACGCCGCGGCGGCCGGCCGAAACGCCCGCCCACGGGAAGAAGGTCAGGATGGTGCCGGGCCGGCCGGTCTCGTCGCCATAATAGAAGTGGTAGGTGCCGGGATCGTCGAAATTGACCGTCTTCTTGACGAAGCGCAGGCCGAGGTCCCGGGTGTAAAAGCCAAAATTGCGGATGGGGTCGCCGGCGATCGCGGTGACATGGTGCAGTCCAGACATTGTCGTCCTCCAAAATTCGGGGAGCGGTCTTGCTCTGGCCGGAAATATCGTTCCGCTTTGGATTGGGGACAATCCATGCAAATATGACGGCTATGTCTACGATTTGGAAACAATCGCCGAGGCCAACTCTTGGATAAGCTCGGCAGCCTCCGGGCCTTCGTGAAAGTGGTCGAGAGCGGCAGCTTTGCGGAAGCCGGCCGGCAGTTGCGGCTGTCGCGCTCGGCGATCAGCAAATACATCGCCGACCTCGAGGAGAGCCTCGGCGTCCAGCTTCTGAACCGGACCACGCGGCACGCGAGCCCGACCGAGAATGGCCAGCGCTATTTCGAGCGCGCGGTGGTGATCCTCTCGGAGATCGAGGCTGCCGACCAGGCCGTGACGCAGGCGCAATCGGCGCCGCGGGGGCTGCTCCGTGTCAACGCGCCGATGTCGTTCGGCACGATGCGGTTAGGTCCCGTGCTCGCCGATTTCATGGCGCGCTATCCCGAGCTTCAGCTCCAGATCGTGCTCAGCGATGATCTGCTCGATCCCGTCCAGGACGGCTTTGACGTGACG
Source organism: Bradyrhizobium zhanjiangense (assembly GCF_004114935.1). Taxonomy (NCBI): domain Bacteria; kingdom Pseudomonadati; phylum Pseudomonadota; class Alphaproteobacteria; order Hyphomicrobiales; family Nitrobacteraceae; genus Bradyrhizobium; species Bradyrhizobium zhanjiangense. The sequence continues at coordinate 6,368,615 of NZ_CP022221.1, read as the reverse complement.
TTGCGGATCGCCGAGCTGGAATCCTCCAGCCTGATCGCGCGCAAGATCATGCCGGTGGCGCGCATGATCTGCGCTTCGCCGGATTATCTTGCGCGCCATGGCACGCCAAAGCATCCGCAGGATCTGCGCGAGCACGTCTCGCTGACCTACGGCTTCCTGCTCACCGGCAATCAGTGGAAGCTGACCGGCACTGATGGCGATCACTGGATCCAGCCGGCCTGGTCGCTCTGCGTCAACAACGCCGAGGTGCTGCGCGACGTCGCGATCAAGGGCAGGGGGCTCGCGCTGCTGCCCGAGTTCATCGCCGCCGATGCCTTGCGGAAGGGTGAGCTGCGGACGGTGCTGGACAATTATTTCGCGCCGCCACTCGCGCTCTATGCGGTCTATCCGCCGACGCGGCATTTGTCGGTGAAGGTGCGGCTGTTCATCGATTTTCTGGTCGAGCGTTTTGGCCGCGACGAGCACGAAGCCGGCGGGCGCAGACGTGCGGAGGCTAGGTGACCGGATACTATTATACCGTGACGGAAAGCTGAACTTTATTCCGATCTCTCGGGACTCATACTTGCGTCCCGACTTCGCGCCTTAGGACCAGAGAGCTTCAGCCGCTGCCGGGGCGTCGCCGAGGGCTCTCTTTCATGCCGCTGCGAATAGCGGCGGCATGATGTGTAGCTCGCCGGCCTTCTCGACTTGATTTCAACAAGCGCAGGAGGAGCCCATGCGGAAGTCCCTCACCTTTTTCCTTTCTGGCGTGGCATTGACCGTCGCGGCGTCAACCGCCGTAGCCGGCGAGCGGGTGCTGGAGTTCAAGCTGGTCACGAAGCCGATTGACCTCAAGGTCATAGAGGCCGCAAATGTCGAAGGACAGACGGTTGTGTCCGGTAAATTCTTTGGAGTCGCCGTCTTTAGCGATGGCCGTATCGGAGTGAAGGAGTTCATCAATACTTCGGACTTGCTCAAAGGGTCGGGCCCCTTCTTCGGCTATAGCACCTACACGTTCGAGGACGGCTCGATTACGGCGCGCTACACCGGTTCGGCCAAGGACGGCAAATCAACGGGCGAGTACACGATCCTATCGGGCACAGGTGCTTATGCGAACGCCACGGGTACTGGCACGATCGAAAGCGCGCCGAACCCGTTCAAAGGCGTCAACCTGCTCAACATAAAGCTCGTCGTTAAAACGCCCGGCTCATGACCGCGCAATGTTCACAGCTCGCCGCACGAAGGAGGTTGATCCCTTGTGCGGCGTGTTGGCCCGGCCGGCGGCACGTTGCCGGCCGGGCGACCTGACATCGCGCCAAGCGCGCCGGCTGGCTCGTCCCGCACAGCACCCGAAGACTGTTAGTGCTTGAGCGACGCTGAAAAGGCGGCCAGCGCGATCATGTCGTCGACGCTGAGATTCTCGACAACCAGTTTCATGAGTTCGCTATTGGCGCCCTTCCGCGCGCCCGATTTGAAGTCATAGAGCTGCCGGAACATGTAGGTGGGCGAACGGGACGCGATCCCTGGCGCGATGGCCGTCCCGTTGAGGTCAGCACCGTGACAGACCGCGCACCGGACGCGCGGATCGCTGTTCGCTGCCAGCGTTCGTCCTTTCTGAATGCTGCCTGGCGGAACGTAGGCGATGAAACGAGTGCGCGAGTCCCGGCTGACAAAGTGTTCAACGTTTTCCGGTATCTCTATGATGCGCTGACCGATGGGTTCTTTCTCGGTGCCGTCCAGCGGAGCCAAGAACAAGTCTCGCACCTGCGTTCTTGGCACCAGCTCGGTCTCTACGATGGCAATATTCGATCTCGGCTTGATGGAGGCGAAGTAGGCAGCGGCCTCGCCGAGTTCCTGATCGGTCACCGCTTTGGACAGCTTGATCATCAGGTCGGTGGCGACGCGAGGCGCCGAGTTCGTGCGCAGGCCCGTCTTGAACTCCGCCGTTTGCTGAATGATGTATTCCGCGGAGAGGCCAAATAGGCTGGCATTCTCAGGACCGCCCGGTCCGTCTGCCCGATGACAGACGCCGCACGCGAACACCTCTGGCTTTCTCCCCCTTGCCACGATTTCCGGCATTGGTGGATGATCGTCCGGATGCCAGTCGGGCGCGGCGAACAGATCGCGCACTTGGGTGAGTGTAAAACCGGCGGCGCTGTCAGGAACGCGCCTGATCGTGCCATCGTCAGGGGTGCGTTGAAAATTGGGCGGGTTTACCGGGTAGGCCCATGCCGGCGGACCCTCCTGGATTTGCGCACGCGCCCCTGCCGCGGTGAGCAATGCCATCGCGAACGCCCATAGAGCGATCGGAAATCTCATGGCTCTCGACCTCCCAGCGTGTCGGTGAAGCCAGACTGTACTTTCCGAAGGCGAGTATCAGGAGCGGCTAACCGACCGCTCATCGGGCGACGGACGCCTCAGCTCCTCCGCCACATCGAAAACACCATTCAACGCCCCGGATTCGCAGACGTCAACGTGCAATTCAGTTGTCGTGATCAACGGACGTGGTCGCCCCACTGGTCCTGATCGTAGGCCTGCAGGATGCGGACAAAATCGGCCATGCTGGATCGATCTCGGTTTTCGGCCACCGCCGCAACCTGAGTATCGGATGCGGGCTCGGTCCCTTGCCAAAACCGCACAAGGAGATCGGCGATGTTTCTCACGGCGTACTCTCTGCAGCCAACTGTGAAAGTAGACATCAAGTACTGGAGCGGCATCGCGCCGTTCGATCAGGAGAAAGGCCGGCGGGCGCTACGCCGCCGGACTTGTCCTGCAACTGCCGGCTCGCAGGGCCGGTTCCGTTGCTTTTCACTCTGCGTTCATAGCTAGCACGACGTAGTTGGTTGTCGCCATTGTGCGCGGGTATGACGTGACCATACTGAGGTAGGGTCAGATCGATGACTCGGGATCAGTCGACCCGGGGGTCGGCTAGCTCCCCGAATGCTGCTCGGCCGGCCGGAGCAGATCGTTCAGCGTGCGCATCGACGCCTCTCGAAGCGCGGCGAGCTCGCGGGCAGCGTCCTCGCACTCGGGCAGGGACATTGAGGGTGCCGCCAGCTCGATCTCTCGGCTGCGATCGAACAAGCGGACAAGCCCGAGTGCACCGGCGGCACTGCCGAGTTGATGCGCAGATCGCGCCAGCCGCTTGGAATCGCCGGCCGTCGCTGCTCTGTCTATGTCCTCGATCAGCTTTGCGCTCGTCGTTTCCAGCAAGTGGTGGAGCTTTTCGATTTGCGCCGGGCCCAAAAGTTCTTTCTGGTCGTCGAGAAAATGCCGGTCGATCAACGCGCCGGCCGCAAGCTGTGTTGCGGTCGTCTCCTGGCCGGATCATCCTCGATCGCTTCGCGCAGCGCGTTGACCAGGATCGGCTTGCTGACGACCTTGGCGATGCCGGCGCCGGCGAGCCGTTCGCGGGCGCTGCTGGACACGTCTGCGGTCACCGCGATGATGCGCGGCATCTTCGGCAGACCGAGCTTGCCGATCCGCGACGCCGCCTCCACGCCGTCCATGTCGGGCATGTGCAGGTCCATCAGGATGACGTCGAAGGCGTGATCGCGGGCGAGTGCGACGGCCGAGGCGCCGTTCGTCGCGATCATGGAGCGATGGCCGAGCCGGTTCAGCATGGAGCGGCAATGCGGTCAGCGAAGCGACGATCCGCATGCGATCCGACGTCGCGCCGAGCGCGAGCCATCCCGCGGCGGTCGCGCCGGCAAGGCGAATGAAGCCGCGGCGGTCGACCGCGAAAGCGGAAGGCCGTTCAGTCATGAAATTCTTTGCATGATGGCCCTGTCCCAATCCGGATGCTTAGCGCGAAAGCCGGGTGCCCACAATTGACGAAAGGAGCGCATGTGAACGTTCATTCGCAGCCTCGGCGGCCCAGCACGGAAGTTCAGATGTCGCTACTTGGCATAGGCCTTGACTAACGCCGCAACGTGAACTCGTCCGCACTGCGCCGGTGCTCCCATTTCGCCTGCTCAAGCTCCGGTTGATCGCATTCGATTTCCGGATAGCCGATGCAGAGATAGGCGATGAACTTCCAGGTTTCAGGCACGTCGAGAGCGGCGTGAATGCGCGCGGGGGTCAGGATCGAAACCCAGCCGATACCGATGCCCTCGGCGCGCGCGGCGAACCACATCGCGGTGATGGCGGCGACCACGGAATATTCCGTCGTCTCCGGCATGGTGGCGCGGCCGAGGCCGTGGCCGATATCGCTGGCCTTGTCCGCGAACACCGCGAGATGGCCAGGCGCCTGTTCGAGGCCCGACAGTTTCAGCGTCGCATAGCGCGCTGCGCGTTCACCGGAGTAGCAATTGAGCGCATCGGCATTGCATGTCCTGAAATCGTCGATTACGGCACGGCGCCGTGCGGCATCGTCGACGGTGACGAAACGCCAGGGCTGGCTGAGCCCAACCGACGGCGACAGGCAGGCGGTCTCGATCAGTCGCGTGATGGCACCCTCCGGCAGCGGATCGCTGCGGAAGCGGCGCACGTCGCGGCGCCACACGAACAGCTCGCGCAAATGCTGACGGAAGGTATCGTCGAACTCGACCATGAGGTCAGCGTCCTATCTGGAAGGCTACTGCGACCAGCAGGATCAGGATCTCACCGAGCTGCTCGAACGCGCCGAGGATGTCACCGGTCTGTCCGCCGATCTGGCGGATGGCAAGCCGTGCCAAGAGCACACCGGCGAGCGACAGCAGGATTAGGCCGACCAGCGCCTTGCCCGGCCCGAGCGCGAGGGCGAGAGCGAGCGTCCCAAGCGCGAAGGCGATGGCGACGCTGCGGCCCGGCGGCGGCCCCGCGCTCGCCGAAAGCCCATCCGGCCGCGCCGGAGGGACCAGCGACATGAAGGCCGGCACGCCGGCGCGGGCAGCGATCTGCGCCGCGCACAGCGCCAACGTGACCGCCCACGGATTGGCGATCGTGGCGAGCGCACTCCAGCGCAGGCCGAACGACAGGATCAACGCGCAGACGCCATAGGTGCCGATCCGGCTGTCGCGCATGATCTCGAGCTTGCGCTCGCGCGTCCGGCCGCCGCCGAGCCCATCGGCGGTATCAGCAAGTCCGTCCTCGTGCAGCGCGCCGGTGATGAGGGCGGTCGCGGCCAGCGCGAGCAGGGCGGCAAGGTTTGGTGTCAGTCCGAGCCGGCTGGCGACCTTATAGACCAACGCGCCGGCAAGGCCGACCAGCAGTCCCGCGACGGGCAGGGCCCAGGTTGCACGCGCGATGGCGCCATCGCCTGCGGGCTTCGACGATGCCACGGGGAGGATCGTGACGAACGATGCCGCCATCCTGAGATCGGCGATGACGTCTTTCAAAAGTTCGGCGCGCGGCATCATTTCAACTTCATCGGCAGGCCGGCAACGATGAACTCGACCTCGTCGGCAGCCGCCGCGATAGTCTGATTCATGATCCCGGCGGCGTCGCGGAAGCTGCGCGCCAGCGCGTTGTCGGGCACGATACCGAGGCCGACCTCATTGGTGACGAGCACGACCGGGCTCTTGAGATGGGGCAGGGCGCCGGCAAGCTCGTTTACCTCGCTCTCCCAGTCGCGCTCCGCATGCATCAGATTGGAGAGCCAGAGTGTTAGGCAGTCCACCAGCCGTGCGCCGCCGCCATCGGTTGCGACCAGCACCTGCACGAGATCAAGCGGTACCTCGCGCTCGATCCAGTCGGTTCCGCGGCGCGCACGATGCCTGGCGATGCGCGCCTCCATTTCAGCATCGAGCGCCTCAGCCGTCGCGACATAGACGGGCTGGCCGGGAAAGGCGCGCGTGCGCATTTCCGCACGCTTGCTTTTGCCCGATCGCGCTCCGCCCGTGATCAAGATGACGGCCATGAAGGTCTCCTATCAGCCCTGACTAATCACCAAACACGGCCAAAGACAAAGCCGAAATCAGGCCTGTAGGGGCTTGCGCTCTGCCTTCGCTTTGCGCAACAGGGGCGGGACAGGAGGCAGGCGTGGGCTTTGCGGGCGCGATGGTGGTGGCGATGGCGGTGGATGCCCTCTTGGGCTGGCCGTCGTGGCTGTTCGCGCGGATCGGCCATCCCGTGACTTGGCTCGGCCGCCTGATTGCGGCCATCGACACGGCCTGGAATCGCGTGTCCGATCCGTCGGCTCTTCGCCGCGGCGCGGGCATTGCCGGCGCACTTCTCGTGATCGCGCTCTCAGTTGCGGTCGGCTGGGTGATTCAATCCTTGCTTTGGTCGGGCTGGACCCAGATCGTGCTGGTCGGCGTCCTCGCCTGGCCCCTGGTCGCGCTGCGCTCGCTGCACGATCATGTCGCGGCGGTCGCAAATCCCTTGCAGGCCGGCGACATCACCGCTGCACGTGACGCGGTCTCGCGTATCGTCGGCCGTGATCCCGCGGCGCTCGATGAGCCCGGCATCGCGCGCGCGGCGATCGAGAGCCTTGCCGAGAATGCCTCCGACGGCATCGTGGCGCCGGTGTTCTGGGGCGCGCTGTTCGGCTTGCCCGGCATCCTCGGCTACAAGGCCATCAACACGCTCGACTCCATGATCGGGCATCGCAGCGAGCGACACGAAGCTTTCGGCTGGGCCGCAGCGCGCATCGACGATGTCGCCAATTTCATTCCGGCGCGCCTGACCGGCTTCCTCTTCGTGCTGCTGGCGCCGCGGCGATCGGAGGCGCTGTCGTGCATAAGCCGCGATGCGCGCCGCCATCGCTCGCCCAACGCCGGTTGGCCGGAAGCGGCCATGGCGGGGGCGCTCGGTGTGCGGCTCAGCGGTCCCCGCATCTATCACGGCAGCATCACGAACGAGCCCTGGCTCAACGAAGGCGCGCGCGATCCGCTCGCTGCGGACATCAATCACGGATTGGCGGTCTATCGTAGGTCCATGCTGCTTCTCGCGGGGGTGCTTGCGATCCTGGCCTTCGCGTGAAACAACGGGGCATGCGCGAGCACGGTGGAAATCTCGATCAGGCCCAGCAGCGTTTTGGCGGACGCGCTGAGGATTGGATCGACCTCTCGACAGGGATCAACCGCCTGCCTTATCCCGTGGGCGAGGTGAGCCCGCGCGCCTGGAGCGCGTTGCCCTCGCGCGCCGAGGTCGATGCCTTGCTTCAAGCCGCGCAGCACGCCTATCGCACGAGCGCACCTGTTGCTGCGATGGGCGGTGCACAGGCCGCCATTCAATTGCTGCCGCAACTGGCTCCATCCGGCCGCGCGCGCATCCTCGCGCCGACCTACAATGAATATGCCGGGGTCCTGTCGGCTGCGGGCTGGGATGTCCAGGAGGTCTCGGGGCTCGACGCGCTAGCCGGCGCAGACCTCGCGATCATCGTCAATCCCAACAATCCCGATGGACGCCGCCATATGCCGAAGGACTTGCTGGCATTGCTGCCGCGCGTCGGCCGTCTCGTGATCGACGAGAGCTTTGCCGACGCCGTTCCGCAGCTGTCGCTTGCTTCGGAAGCGGATCGGCCGGGGCTGCTGAACCTGCGCTCGTTCGGAAAGTTTTATGGCCTTGCCGGCCTGCGGCTTGGGTTCGCGCTCGGCAATGCGGCCGATATCGGCAAGCTTGCATCGATGTCGGGGCCATGGCCGGTCTCGGGGGCAGCGATCGCGATTGGCTGCCGCGCCTTGCGCGATGATGCCTGGGCCGAGGCGACGTCAGCGCGGCTCGCACGCGACTGTGCTCGCCTCGACGCCATGGTGCAGTCGCAAGGCTGGACGCTTGTCGGCGGCACGCCCTTGTTTCGTCTTTATGGAACGCCTGACGCGCGCGCCGCGCAGGAAAAACTCGCGCGTCGCCAAATCTGGTCGCGTGTCTTCGCGAGAGAGCCGACATGGCTGCGCCTCGGGCTTCCCGGCAGCGAAGCCGAATGGGCTCGCCTTGCCGAGGTGCTAGCGCGCTAACGCGAGCAATCCTTCGACGTCGAGATGCTTTTCGATGTGATCGGCGAGGGCATCGAGCGCGCTCTCGACCCTGGCGTGATAGGGCTCGTCGCCCGCGGGAATATCGAGTTTTGCCAAGAACGCCTTGCGGAAATCATCCGACGTGAACAGGCCGTGCAAATAGCTGCCCTGCACGCGGCCTTCGCGCGAGATCGCGCCTTCCGGCTCGCCGTTCAGTTTCGCAAATGGCCGCGCGCGGTCGGGCCCATCGGTGCGGCCGATGTGGATCTCGTAGGCCTCGATCGGCTTGTCGGTGGCGGCATGCACGGCCGCGACACGCGTCAGCGTCTTCTGCGGGCTCATCACTGTTTCTACATCCAGCAGCCCGAGACCCGGCGTGTCGCCCGCAGGGCCCTCGATGCCATCGGGATCAGCGACTCTATGTCCGAGCATCTGATAGCCGCCGCAGAGACCGAGCACATGGCCGCCGCGGCGGTGATGTGCGAGCAGATCGATGTCCCAGCCCTGCGCCCGCAAAAAGGCGAGATCGCCGCGGGTGGATTTTGAGCCGGGGATGATGACGAGCCTGACATCGCCAGGAATCGCTTCGCCCGGACGCACCATGACGAGATCGACGCCCGGTTCGAGCTTGAGCGGATCGAGATCGTCGAAATTGGCGATCCGCGATAACGCGAGACAGGCGATCTTGCATTGGCCCGGCTTTCGCGCATCGCGCAGGCCCAGCGCATCCTCTGCCGGCAGCTCGCCGGCGCGTGCGAACCAGGGCAGCACGCCGAGACCGCGCCACGCAGTCCTCGCTTCGATCAGCTTGTAGCCGTCATCGAACAGCGTGGGATCGCCGCGGAATTTGTTGATGACAAAACCCTGGATCATCGCGGCATCATCGGGGTCGATCACCGTCTTGATGCCGACGAGCTGCGCGATGACGCCGCCGCGGTCGATGTCGCCGACCAGCACCACCGGCACGTCGGCCTTGCGCGCAAAGCCCATATTGGCGATGTCGGCCTTGCGCAGGTTCACCTCGGCCGGGCTGCCGGCGCCTTCCACCAGCACCAGATCAGAGCGTGCCTTCAGCCGCTCAAAGCTCTCCAGCACGGCACTCATCAGCGAGGGCTTCATCGCGGCATAGTCACGTGCACGGGCGGTTGCGATGCGCTTGCCGTGGACGATAACTTGCGCGCCGACATCGGTCTCCGGCTTCAGCAGCACCGGGTTCATGTCGGTGTGCGGCTCGACGCCGGCGGCGAGCGCTTGGAGCGCCTGGGCGCGGCCGATCTCGCCGCCATCGACGGTGACGGCCGCATTGTTCGACATGTTCTGCGGCTTGAACGGCAGCACGCGCAGGCCACTGCGCGTGAAGGCGCGCACCAGGCCGGCAACGATGAGCGACTTGCCCACGTCCGAGCCGGCCCCTTGGATCATCAGCGCGCGCGCCATAGCGAGATCGTCTCAGAATTCGACGCCGGCCTGCGCCTTGATGCCGGAGCGGAAGGGATGCTTGACCAGCGTCATCTCGGTGACGAGGTCGGCGATCTCGATCAGCTCGTCCTTGGCGTTGCGTCCGGTGAGCACGACATGCGTCATCGGCGGCTTCTGCGTGGTGAGGAATTCGACGACCTCGGCGATATCGAGATAGTCGTAGCGCAGCGCGATGTTGATCTCATCGAGCACGACCATGCGCAGATTGGAATCTGATATCAGCTCCTTGGCCTTCTCCCAGCCGGCGCGCGCGGCGGCGATGTCGCGGGCGCGGTCCTGCGTCTCCCAGGTGAAACCTTCGCCCATGGCGTGGAACTGGCAGAGATCGCCGAAATGACCGGTGAGCAGGCGCCGCTCGCCGGTGTCCCAGGCGCCTTTGATGAACTGCACCACCGCGCAGGGGAAGCCATGGGCGACGCAGCGGACGATCATGCCGAAGGCGGAGGACGACTTGCCCTTGCCGGCGCCGGTGTGGACGATGATGAGGCCTTTTTCGCCGCTCTTGGTCGCCATGATCTTGTCGCGGGCGGCCTTCTTCTTCGCCATTTTCGCAGCGTGCCGGGCGTCGGTTTCCTCGCCCGTTTGGGTCTCCGGTTCAGGCGTCATCGTACCAGTCCTTCGGCTTGACAAGTGGCGGCCAGCGGCAAATGGTGGGCCCGCGTTGGTTCCTGTCCTATGACAGGCGAAGAGGGAATGCGATAGGGTCCGAATCGGCAAGATTTGGGTCCAAAATGCAGCCGCCCCCGCGACCGTGACCGGAGAGATGCCCGAAGCCACTGATCCCCCAGGGGATCGGGAAGGCGGGGATCGAAGGGCAAGACCCTGCTCCGCAAGCCGGGAGACCTGCCAGCGCGGACGATTTTGGACCGGCGGACGGGGTGTTCCGCGACGGGGAAACGGGCCCCTGAAAAGTGGTTCGTGCGCCTCTTCGCCTCCCGCTGTTTATTCTGGAAGAGGCGATGACGGTCACACTTCACGTCTGCATTACCTGCCGTGCCGGCGAGACACTTGGCCAGGGCGAGACGACGCCAGGCAAGCGGCTGCATGGCGCGATCCTGGACGCCGGCGTGCCCGATGGCGTCAGCGTGGTTCCCGTTGAATGCCTGTCCGCCTGCAGCCAGGGCTGCTCAGTCGCGCTCAGCGCGCCCGGCCGCTGGTCCTACGTCTATGGCCGCCTGTCGGATGCGAATGCGCGCGACGTGATCGCGGGCGCTGCGGCCTATGCGGCCGCGCCCGACGGCCTCGTGCCCTGGCGCAGCCGTCCCGAAATCTTCCGCAAGCAATCGCTTGCGCGCATTCCCCCCATCGCCGTCGTGCCGGAGGCCGCCGAATGAATTCGCTCGCAAAAGTCCCGGTTACGGTGGTCACCGGTTTCCTCGGCTCCGGTAAGACGACACTGATCCAGCATCTGCTTGCCAATGCGGGCGGGAAGAAGCTCGCCGTGCTCGTCAACGAGTTCGGCAGCGAGGGTGTCGATGGCGAGATCCTGAAGTCGTGCGCCGACGCCAATTGCCCGGAGGAGAACATCGTCGAGCTCGCCAATGGCTGCATCTGCTGCACCGTCGCCGACGATTTCATTCCGACCATGGAGCAGCTCTTGGCGCGCCCAGTGCGGCCCGATCACATCCTGATCGAGACCTCGGGCTTGGCGCTGCCAAAGCCGCTGCTGAAGGCGTTCGATTGGCCGGAGATCCGCTCGCGCATCACGGTCGACGGTGTGATCGCGCTGGCCGATGCCGAAGCCGTCGCTGCTGGCCGCTTCGCGCCGGATCCCGCTGCGGTCGAAGCGCAGCGCGCGGCCGACGAAAACCTCGATCACGAGACGCCGCTGTCGGAAGTGTTCGAGGACCAGATCGCCTGTGCCGACATCGTGCTGTTGACCAAGGCCGATCTTGCGGGCGCCACGGGTATCGAAGCGGCCAAGGCGGCGATCACGGCCGAGATGCCGCGCCGCGTGCCGATGTTGCCCGTCACCGACGGCGCGATCGATGCGCGCGTCATTCTCGGTCTCGGCGCTGCCGCCGAAAACGATCTTGCCGCGCGCCCCTCGCATCATGACGGCGAGGAGGAGCATGAGCACGACGATTTTGCCTCGGTCGTGATCGATCTTCCGGAAGTGTCTAATGTCGATGCGCTGGTCGCCTCCATCCAGCGCCTGGCACGCGAGCAGAACGTGCTGCGTGCCAAGGGCTATATCGCGGTCGCGGGCAAGCCGATGCGCCTGTTGCTGCAAGCGGTCGGCGAGCGCGTGCGACACCAGTTCGACAAGCCCTGGGCTGCCGGCGTACGGCAGTCGAAGCTCGTCGTGATCGGCGAGCATGGCGACATCGACGAGGCCGCGATCAGGTCAGGACTTGGTCTTTCAGGATCTGGCATCTGATGCACGTCGTTTTCCGCGAGAGCCGCGGTCTCGAGGAGACCGCGACGCCAAGGGACATCGGCCAGGACCCGGCCGATCTCGTGGTGCTCTCGTATTCGGATTCCGACCTTGCCGCGTTCGCGGCCGGCTGGCGGCGCGGCCGCGACAGCTTGCCGTCGCTGCGGCTCGCCAATCTTGCGGAGCTGCGTCATCCGCTCTCGGTCGACACCTATATCGAACGCACGCTGTCGCAGGTGCGTGGCATCCTGGTGCGGCTGATCGGCGGTGAGTCCTACTGGCCGTATGGTCTCGCGGCGCTCCAGCAACTTGCCAAGGACCGTAACATCGTGCTGGCCGTGCTGCCGGCCGATGGCCGCGACGATACGCGGCTGGACGCGTATTCGACCTTGCCGGTGTCGACGCTGCGCCGGCTCAAGGTGCTCTGCGACACCGGCGGCCCGGTCGCGGCGCAAGCTGCGATCGCGCAGCTCGCGCTGGCCTCGGGCCTCTATGCCGGGCCAGTTGTCGGCGAGATGACCGTGCCTGAGATGGGGTTCTACGATCCCGCGCGTGGCGTCATTGCTGCGCCGGTGGGCGGCGAGGGGAAGCCTCGCGCGCTGGTGACGTTCTATCGCTCCTATCTCACTGCTGCGGACACCGGCCCGGTCGATGCCTTGATCGCCGCGCTGCGCGAGAAGGGCTTTGACGCTTATGGTGTCTTCGTCACCTCGCTGAAGGCCGCGGGCGTTGCCGATTGGCTGCGCGCGCATCTCGCGCAAGATTCTCCGGCCGCGATCGTCAATGCGACGGCGTTCTCGGCAATGGGCGATGACGGCACGACGCCGTTCGATACCGCATCATGTCCGGTGTTCCAGGTCGCGCTCTCGACGGCGCGGCGTGAGGACTGGGCCACCTCGCTCCGTGGTCTGTCGCCCGGCGATCTCGCGATGCATGTGGTGCTGCCCGAGGTCGACGGTCGCCTGTTCGCGGGCGTGGTGAGCTTCAAATCCGCTGGGATGCGCGATCCCGATCTGCAATTCTCGCATCTTGTCCATCGCGCGGATGAGGAGCGGGTGCAGGTCATCGCCGCGCGCGTTGCCGCCTGGCGGCGGCTCGCGGAGACGCCGGCCGCCAGGAAGCGTCTGGCGATCGTGCTCTCGAACTATCCGGGACGTCCGCACCAGATCGCGCATGCGGTCGGTCTCGATGCGCTGGCCTCGGTCGAGGCCTTGCTGTCTGATCTCGCGGAGGCCGGCTTCGATGTTGCGCCGGTCGATGCGCTCGGCGAGACGCTGCTGAGGCAGCAGCTTACCTGGAGCGTCGCTGAGTACCGTGCTGCGCTCTTGCGCCTGCCGCAAGTCTTGCAGGATGATCTCGCACAAGCCTGGGGCGCGCCGGAGGATGATCCAAGCTGTCGCGACGGCGCGTTCCACTTCGCGGCGATCCATTGCGGCGCGTCGATCATCGCGGTCCAGCCCGAGCGCGGCGATGCAACGACGCGCGATGCCGACTATCACGATCTCGCCCGCACGCCGCGCCATGCCTATGTCGCATTCTATCTCTGGCTCAGGGAGCAGGGCATCAATGCCGTCGTGCACATGGGCGCGCACGGCACGCTGGAATGGCTGCCCGGCAAATCCGTGGCGCTGTCGCAGGCATGCTGGCCGGAAGCCCTGATCAGCGATCTCCCCGTCATCTATCCCTTCATCGTCAATGATCCCGGAGAGGCCGCGCAGGCCAAGCGGCGCATTGCTGCCGTCACGATCGGCCATCTGCCGCCACCGCTTGCGGCATCCGTCGTGCCGGAAGGCCTGCGCCGGCTCGAACGTCTGCTCGACGAATATTCGACTGCCGATGGTCTTGATCCCGCGCGCCGCCAGCGTCTGATCTCAGCGATCCGCGACGAGGCGCGCGCGGCGGGTCTCGAAGACGATCTCGGCCTCGATGCATCGGCCGCACCAGCCGAAGCCATTCCGCGGATCGATCGCTTCGTCTGCGATCTCAAGGAAAGCCAGTTCGGCGACGGCCTGCACGTGTTCGGCCGCGGCGCCTGCGGCGGAGCGGAGCGGGAGGCGCTGCAGGCGGCGCTTGCAGGCAAGCGCGTTGCGCCGGGGCCGTCGGGCTCACCCTATCGTGGGCGCCAGGACGTGCTGCCCACCGGGCGCAATCTCTTCGCCGTCGATCCACGCGCGGTGCCGACGCCGTCGGCCCATGCGCAAGGCATCAAGCTCGCCGAAGAGCTGCTGCGCCGTCACTTGCAGGATCATGGCGACTGGCCGAAGGGGCTCGTGGTCGATCTCTGGGGGTCGGCGACGATGCGCACCGCGGGCGAGGAGTTCGCAATGGCGCTGCATCTGGCCGGCCTCGCGCCGCGCTGGGACCACGCCTCCGGCCGCGTCACCGGTTACGACATCATCGCGCCGGCCGAGCTTGGCCGTCCCCGCATCGACGTGACGCTGCGCGTGTCCGGCCTGTTCCGCGATGTGTTTTCGGGGCTGGCGCAATTGTTCGAGGCCGCGTCCGAGGCACTCGCAAGCCGCGACGAGGAGGGCGAGGAGAATCCTTATCGCCACCGAGCGTCACGCGTATTTGCGCCGCGGCCCGGACAATACGGCGTTGGCCTCTCGGCGATCCCGGATGCATTCACGCCCGAGACGCGTGATGCCGCCGGCGAAGCCTGGCTGTCGGCATCGTCCTGGGCATTCTCGGCGGATGGCGCGCTGCAGCCGGATCGCGCCGGCATCGAGGCGCGGCTTGCGTCGGCCGATGCCTTCGTCCACGTCCAGGATCTGCCGGAGACCGATCTTCTGCTCGCCGCCGACTATGCCTCGCATGAAGCCGGCGTCGCCGCAGCTGCCGCACATCTCGGTGCGAGCGGGCCATCGCTCTATCACATTGACACGACTCGCCCCGAGGAGCCGCATGCGCGCACGCTGACGGAAGAGATCTCGCGCGTCGTCCGCGCGCGCGCGGCCAACCCGGCCTGGATCGCCGGCATGATGCGCCACGGCTTTCGCGGCGCGGCCGAGATCACCGCGACGCTCGAGCACATGGCCGCCTTCGCGCATCTTGCCGGCGCCGTGCCGCCGCATCTGTTCGATCTCTATTACGATGCGACGCTCGGCAATGACGATGTCCGCGCGTTCATTGCACGCGAGAATCCGATGGCGCTCACCGCGATGGAGACGTGCTTCACGCGGTTGCATGAGGCCTCGCTCTGGCGGACGCGCCGTAATTCGATCGCCGCTGCGCTGAAGGAGGCGTCATGAGCGCTTCCGCGATCAAGGGCTGGTGTCCCGGCGCGCTGCAGCCGATGCGATCGGGCGACGGGCTCGTGGTGCGCGTGCGTCCGTTCGGTGGACGCCTTGAAGCGGCACAGATTTCCGGCCTTGCCGGGCTGGCCGAACGCTTCGGCAGTGGTCTCATCGACGTGACGAGCCGCGCCAATCTCCAGATCAGAGGTGTCAGCGACGAAAGCCACGGCCCGCTGCTCGATGGCCTTGCGCGACTGGCGCTGCTCGATCCCGACGTCGATATCGAATCCCGGCGCAACATCCTGGTGACGCCGTTCTGGAACGAGGGCGACGACACGCAGGCACTCGCCGCCGAGCTCGAGGAGGAGCTTGCCGACAGCGCGCTCAAATTGCCCACAAAGTTCGGCTTCGCGATCGATGACGGGACCTCGCGCGTGCTGGCCGGTGATTCCGCCGACGTGCGCATCGAGCGCGATCGCAGCGGCCGGCTCCTGGTCCGCGCGGATGGTGCGAGGCTCGGTCGCTCCGTCGGGCGCGGAGGCGCCGTGAGCACGGCGCTGGCGATCGCAAACTGGTTCATAACGTCCGGCGGCGTCAGCGGCGGGCGAGGGCGCATGGCGGCCCACATCGCTTCCGGTGCGGCATTGCCCGGGACCTTGCGCGGCGAGACCGAACCGGCCCCTGTGATGGCCGCGCTGCGGCCTGGACATTATCCGCAGGGCGCCATGGTCGGGGTTGCGTTCGGGCAGATGCTGCATTCAACGCTGCATCAATTCGCGGGTTGCGGACATGCCCTGCGCATGACGCCATGGCGGATGGTTCTGAGCGAGGGCAAGCGTGCGATGCCGAAGGGGGCGGGTCTCATTACGGAGCCGTACGATCCCGCGCTACGCGTCATCGCCTGTAGCGGTGCGCCGCGCTGCCGCGAGGCGCATGCCGATACCCGCGCGCTCGCCGCTGCGCTCGCGCCACGCATTGCAGCCGATACGCGGCTTCACGTCTCCGGCTGCGCCAAGGGCTGCGCGCATTCCGGCGCCGCCGCTGTGACGCTGGTTGCGACCCGCACCGGATTCGATCTCGTCCGCGGTGGATCGACCCGCGATGAGCCCGCTCTGCGCGGCCTGAACGGTGATGACATCGTCAGCGATCCCTCCATCCTGGTCGGAGGGCACTGATGCCCTACACTTACGAAACCGACGGTGCGGCGATCTACCGGCAATCCTTTGCGATCATCCGCGCCGAGGCCGATCTTGCGCGCTTCACGCCGGACGAGGAGCAGGTCGTGGTGCGGATGATCCATGCCGCCGGCATGGTCGGCCTGGAGGCGCATATCCGCTTCACGCCCGGCATGGCGGCCGCTGCGCGCACAGCATTGCAGAAGGGAGCGCCGATCCTGTGCGACGCGCGCATGGTCTCCGAAGGCATTACGCGCGCGAGACTGCCCGCAGCCAACGCCGTGATCTGCACGCTCGGCGATGCCGCCGTTCCCGCACTCGCGCGATCCATGCGCAACACCCGCTCGGCGGCAGCGCTGGAGCTGTGGCGGCCGCATCTGGGCGGCGCGATCGTCGCCATCGGCAACGCGCCGACCGCGCTGTTTCATCTGCTCAACATGCTGGAGGACCGCGACTGCCCGCGGCCCGCGGCGATCATCGGCTGTCCCGTCGGCTTCGTCGGCGCCGCCGAATCCAAGGCCGCGCTGATGGCCGATCCGCCGGCACCGGCGCTGACGGTTGAAGGTCGCCTCGGCGGCTCCGCGATCACGGTGGCCGCCGTCAACGCGCTGGCGAGCCGGAGCGAATAGTCATGGGGCGCATCATCTGCTGCGGTCTCGGCCCCGGCGATCCTGATTTGATGAGCGTGCGCGCCGATCGAACGGTGCGCGCCGCCAAGCACGTCGCCTATTTTCGCAAGAAGGGACGCCCCGGCCAGGCGCGCCGCATTGTCGAGGGCATGCTGGCTGCCGACGTCACCGAATATCCCATGGAATATCCGGTCACGACTGAGATCGCCTTCGACAGCCCTGAATACGTGCAGCTGCTCGCCGGCTTCTACGACGAATGGGCCGAGCGCCTGGCGCGGCTTTCGCGCGCGGTCGACGTCGTCGTGCTATGCGAGGGCGATCCTTACTTCTACGGCTCGTTCATGCATCTGCACACGCGCCTGCAAGGCCGCGTCGAGATCGAAGTGATCGCGGGGATTCCCGGCATGGTCGGCTGCTGGAATGGCGTCGGCCAGCCGATCGCGCTCGGCGACGACGTCACGACGGTGCTGATGGGAACGCTTGCCGAAGACGAGCTCGAACGGCGCATGCGTGATTCCGATGCGCTCGTCATCATGAAGACCGGGCGCAATCTCGCAAAGGTGCGCCGCGCGCTCGCGTCGGCCGGCCGACTGGATGATGCCTGGCTGGTCGAGCGCGGCACCATGCCGGGTGAGCGCGTTATGCGGCTCGCAGAGATCGATGCCGCCGACTGCCCTTATTTCGCGATTGTGCTGGTGCACGGCAAGGGCCGGCATCTGGACGCCGCCGAATGATGGGCACGCTGACCATCGCAGGCCTTGGCCCTGGCAGCGACGCGCTGGTGACGCCGGAAGTCTCCGCCGCGCTTGCGTCTGCGACCGACATTTTGGGTTACGCGCCCTATGTCGCGCGCGTGTCGCCGCGAGCAGGGCTCACCCTGCGCCCGTCGGACAATCGCGAAGAGCTGCATCGCGCGAGCGAAGCCCTGCGGCTTGCCGCCGAAGGTGGCCAGGTCGTCGTCGTCTCCTCCGGTGATCCCGGCGTCTTCGCGATGGCCTCTGCCGTGTTCGAGGCGCTCGAGCAGGCACCGCAATGGCGGGACCTGCCGATCCGCGTGCTGCCCGGCATCACCGCGATGCTGGCGGCGGCTGCCCGCGCCGGCGCGCCGCTCGGCCATGATTTCTGCGCGATCAATCTCTCCGACAATCTGAAGCCTTGGGCCGTGATCGAGAAGCGCCTGCGGCTCGCCGCGGAAGCCGATTTTGCCATCGCTATGTACAATCCGCGCTCAGCCAGCCGGCCGGAAGGATTTGGCCGCGCGCTTGCGGCGCTTCGAGAGGCCGGCTGCGGCGAGCGGCTCGTGATCTTCGCGCGCGCGATCAGTACGCCCGATGAAAAGATCGAAACCGTCACGCTGAACGAAGTGGCGCCCGAGATGGCCGACATGCGCACGCTGGTGATCGTCGGCAATTCGCAGACGCGGCGCGTCGGCCGCTGGATCTATGCGCCGAGGCAGGTGCGATGACTGAGCCACTGCATGATCTCAGCCGCGCTCTCGACCCGCTGACGTTCGGGCAGCTCTGGTCGCGAGATCATGATCACGGGCAGGCCGAGCATGCGCGCCGCGTCGATCTTGGCGCGCGCCCCGTCGCCTCCGGAATTGCGGGCGACAATGCACATGATGCCGCGCATGCGCATCATCTCCAACTCGCCGTTGAGGGTGAACGGCCCGCGCGACACGATCACGTCGGCCGGAAAGGGCAGGGTCGTTTCGGGTGGATCGACGAAGCGCAGCGTGTAGGTGTGCTGCGGCTTCATCACGAATGGCGCGATGTGCTGGCGGCCGATGGCGAGGAACACTTTTGTCGGTGTCTCGGGCAGCGCGGCGACGGCGGCGTTGACGTCGACGACCTCGATCCAGTCGTCGCCAGGCGCTTTGCTCCAGGGCGCGCGCTCCAGCGCAATCAACGGTGTGCCGGTCTCCGCGCATGCCTCGACCGCGTTGCGGCTCATCTCGGCGGCGAAGGGATGCGTCGCGTCGATCACATGCGTGATGGCCTCGCGACGTATGTAGTCGGCAAGCCCGCTCACCCCGCCGAATCCGCCGATGCGTATCGGCAGCGGCTGATCGGCGGGCGCGCGGGTGCGGCCGCCATAGGAATAGACGGCGTGGATGCCGGCGCGCGCGACCGCCGCGGCGAGCAGGCTCGCATCGCTCGTTCCGCCCAGAATGAGGGCGCGTGTCATGGCTGATCCCTGGCTGACCATCATCGGTATCGGCGAAGATGGCCTTGCCGGCCTGTCGGAGGCAAGCCGAAAGGCGCTCGCCAAGGCAGAAACCGTCTTCGGCGGCGAGCGTCATCTTGCGCTCGCGGAAGTTGGCAGCCGCGGCCGTCCGTGGCCGGTGCCGTTCGATGCGGACATCGTGCTGAGCTGCCGCGACCGGCCGACCGCGGTGCTCGCCTCCGGTGATCCGTTCTGGCATGGCGCCGGGGCGGGCCTGGTCGAGAAGCTCGGTAGCGACGAGTGGATCGCGCACCCCGCGCCATCGACCTTCTCGCTCGCCGCCGCACGGCTCGGCTGGCGGCTCGAGTCGGTTGTGTGTCTTGGGCTTCATGCCGCACCATTCGAGCGTCTGGTGCCGCATCTGGCACGAGATGCGCGCATCATTTGCCTCGTGCGCAACGGGAAGGCGGCAGATGATCTCGCGAAATGGCTGACGGAACGCGGATGGGGCGCTTCAATCCTGTGGACTCTTGCTGCGCTTGGCGGCCCACGGGAATACATTGACCAGCATCGCGCCGATCTCTTTGCTGATGATATTGCTGGAAATCTGGTTGCGGTGGCGGTGCTGGCGAGGGGGACGCAGGGCATTCCCCGCAGTTCGGGCTTGTCGGACGATCTCTTTGTTCATGACGGCCAGATCACCAAGCGGCCGGTGCGCGCGCTGGCGCTGTCGGCCATGGCGCCGCGTCCCGGTGAGCGGCTGTGGGATGTCGGCGCCGGCTCAGGTTCGATCTCCATCGAGTGGGCGCTGTGCGGCGGGACGGCGATCGCGATCGAAGCGCGCGAGGATCGCGCTGCGAACATCCGCAGCAATGCGACGGCGTTCGGGCTGGCGCATCGGATCACCGTCGTCACGGGGAATGCGCCCGAAGCTCTGGCTGCGCTGGAAGCGCCCGATGCGGTCTTCATCGGCGGCGGTCTCGGCGCTGCGATATTCGATGCCATCTGGCCCCGGCTCGCGCCGGGTACGCGGCTTGTTGCACATTCAGTCACGCTGGAGACGGAAGCGCTGCTCGGCGAATTGCAGCAGCACCACGGCGGCGAGTTGATGCGCATCGAGATCGCGCATGTCGGCCCGCTTGGCCGCTACCGCTCCTGGGAGGCGACACGTCCGGTGGTGCAGTGGAGTGTGGTCCGATGAAAGTTGCCGGGCTCGGATTCAAGCGCGACGCTACGCTGGCTTCGCTGCGTGAGGCGCTGCTGGCGGCCGGCGGTTTTGAAGGCCTTTCTGCCGTGGCGACCGTCAGCGACAAGGCGGAGGCGGAAGCACTGAAGCAGCTCGCGCGCGAATGCGGCGTGCCGATCAGGGCTATCCCGGCCGAATTGCTGGCCGGCATCGACACGCCGACGCAGTCGAAGCTTGTTGCCAAAAAGTTCGGCACGGGATCAGTCGCTGAAGCGGCGGCGCTCGCAGCGGCCGGCCCTCGCGCGCGGCTGATTGCGACGCGGGCGGTCTCGCGGGATCGCACAGCGACCGCGGCGATCGCTGAAGGAGACGGCGCATGACGGTGCATTTCATCGGCGCGGGGCCGGGCGCTGCCGACCTCCTGACGTTGCGCGGACGCGATCTGATCGCCGCTTCTCCGGTCTGCCTCTATGCCGGCTCGCTGGTGCCGGAGGGCGTGCTGGCGCATTGCCCGGCCGGTGCGCGGATCGTCAACACCGCGCCGCTGTCGCTCGACGAGATCATCGCCGAGATCGCCGCTGCGCATGCGGACGGCAAAGATGTCGCGCGGCTGCATTCCGGTGATCTCTCGATCTGGTCGGCGATGGGCGAACAGCTCCGCCGCCTGCGCGCGCTCGGCATTCCCTATTCGGTGACGCCGGGCGTTCCGTCGTTCTCGGCTGCTGCAGCGGCACTGGAGGCCGAGCTGACGCTGCCTGGTCTCGCTCAGACCGTGGTGCTGACGCGCACGCCGGGCCGTGCCAGCGCGATGCCTGAGGGCGAGAAGCTTGCTGCGTTCGCTGCCACCGGCGCGGTGCTCGCGATCCACCTGTCGATCCATCTGCTCGACAAGGTCATCGCCGAGCTGACGCCGCATTATGGCGCGGACTGTCCGGTCGCCATCGTCTGGCGCGCGAGCTGGCCGGACCAGCGCATCGTGCGCGCGACGCTCGCAACGCTCAATGCGGCTGTGGGCGGCGAAATGGAACGCACCGCGCTGATCCTGGTCGGCCAGACGCTTGGTGCCGCGGATTTTGACGAGAGCCGTCTCTATGCCGCCGATTATGATCGCCGCTATCGGCCGGTCGGCGCCGAGCCACGCTTTCCGGAGGGGTCGTGATGGCGGCAGGCCTCGTCATCTCCGCGCCGGCCTCCGGCGTCGGCAAGACCACGCTGACGCTGGCGCTCGCGCGCGCCTGGCGCAATCGCGGATTGAACGTACAGTGCTTCAAGAGCGGGCCCGACTACATCGATCCCGCCTTCCACGCCGCCGCCACGGGACGCGCCTCCGTCAATATCGATAGCTGGGCGATGGACCGCGCAGAAATCGCGCATCTCGTCAGCCGCGGCGCGAATGCCGATGTCGTGCTCGCCGAGGGTTCGATGGGCCTGTTCGACGGTGTCGCCGCACGCGGCGTCTCCGGCACCGGTGCGACCGCCGACATCGCGGAGATGCTGGGCTGGCCGGTCGTGCTAGTGATCGATCCGTCGGGACAGGCGCAGACCGCGGCGGCAATCGCCGCGGGTCTTCGTGACTATCGCGCCGGGGTGCGCCTCGCAGGCGTCGTGCTCAATCGCGTCGCCAGCCCGCGCCATGAAGATCTCGTGCGGCACGCACTCAACGATGCCGGCATTGCCGTGTTCGGCGCGCTGCCGCGCCATGCCGAGATCAGCCTGCCGAAGCGCCATCTCGGCCTGGTTCAGGCCGAGGAGCAGGTCGAGATCGGCAAGCTGATCGACGAGGCCGCGCGCTTCGTCGCCGAGCATGTCGATCTCGAGGCGGTGCTGCGAGCGGCAGCCAGCTGGTCGCCGCAATCCGGGGAGAACGGCCTGAACGTGACGCCGCCGGGCCAACGCATCGCGCTGGCCCGCGATGCGGCGTTCTCTTTCGTGTATCCGCATATGCTGGAAGCCTGGCGCGCGGCCGGCGCCGAGATCTCGACATTCTCGCCGTTGGCCGATGAAGCGCCTGACGCAAGCGCCGATGTCTGCTGGCTGCCAGGCGGCTATCCCGAGCTTCATGCCGGCAAGATTGCGGCTAGTGCACGCTTTCGCGACGGCTTGCGCGTCTTTGCTGAGACGCGCCCCGTGCACGGCGAATGCGGAGGCTATATGGTGTTGGGAATCGCTTTGACCGACGCCGACGGCGTGCGCCATGAGATGGCGGGGTTGCTCGGCCTGGAGACCAGCTTTGCCAAGCGCCGCATGCATCTGGGCTATCGTCTCGCCGAACTGGCCGCACCGATGCCGGGGCATCAGGTCGGCGCACGCCTGCGCGGCCACGAGTTCCATTATTCGACAATCATCGCCCAGCCGGACACGCCGCTGGCCGTGGTTCACGATGCAACCGGCACGGTCATTGCCGAGACCGGCTCGCGGCGGGGCCAAGCCACCGGCACGTTCTTCCATCTGATCGCGGAGGATCGGTGAGCGGTTTTGTTTCTTTCGTCTCCGCCGGCCCCGGCGACCCAGAACTCCTCACGGTGAAGGGGACTGCGCGGCTGCGTGAGGCCGACGTCGTGCTCTATGACGATCTTGCCTCCGGCGCGATCCTCGATCTCGCTCGTCCCGGCGCCAATCTCGTCGCGGTGGGGAAACGGGCAGGGCGGCCCTCGACCAAGCAGCACCATGTCAATCGCCTGCTCGTCGATTATGCCGCAACCGGCGCGCGGGTGGTGCGGCTGAAGTCCGGCGACGCCGGCATTTTCGGCCGGCTCGAGGAGGAGCTGGAGACGCTGCGCGAGGCCGGCATCGGCTACGAGATCATTCCCGGCGTCACCTCCGCCTGCGTTGCCGCCGCGCAAGCCGGCATCCCCCTGACCCGGCGCCACACCTCGCGGCGGGTGCAGTTCGTGACCGGGGCCGACGTCACCGGCGAACTGCCGCCAAACCTGAATTGGGCGGCGCTCGCCGATCCCGAGGCAACCACCGTGGTCTACATGGGCCGGCGCACTTTTCCGGCGCTTGCCGCAAAATTGATCGACCATGGCCTCGCCGCAGATACGCCGGCGCTGTTTGCGGAATCACTCGGCCGTTCCGACGAGCGGCTGGTCCGCACCACGATTGCCGAGCTCGCCGAGCAGCTTGCGCGGGGCGGCGCCGCCTCGACGGCCGCCGTCATCCTGTTCGGCGCCCTGGCGGGAGACGATCCGTCATGATGGCCGCCGTCGTCCTTCGCCCCTTGACGCCCGGCTCGCGAAAGGGGCACACAGGAGAGGCATGGTGCTCGACGCGGCGCAAAGCGCCGGAGCATAATCGGGAATGGGGATGGGCGGACCCAGTTGCGGCGTCCAAAACCCCAGCCGCCCCCGCGACTGTAAGCGGTGAGGGGCTCCGATCAGCCACTGAGCCGCAAGGCACGGGAAGGCCGGAGAACCCCAGTGAACCGCGAGCCAGGAGACCGGCCCTGCACGTTTTGAGGCCAAGGCCGTCGGGTGTGACGGCAGGAAGGATCTGAACCATGCATATCGAACCAGGGATCGTGACGGGCGCCAAGCTCGTGTTGAGTTACGCAACCGGCATCGCCGCAGGTGGTGTTGCCTTGAAACTCGCGGTCGAGACCGTGCGCGAGCAGGGCATCGGCTCGCTCGCGACGCGCACGCTCGCCACCACCGGCCTCGTCTTCACTTTCTTCCAGGTGCTGCCGCACTTCCCGGTCGGCGTCTCCGAGGTGCACTTCATCCTGGGCTCGACCTTGTTCCTGCTGTTCGGTGCTGCGCCCGCCGCCTTCGGCCTTGCGTTCGGCCTGCTGCTCCAGGGCGTCTTCTTCGTGCCGACCGACCTGCCGCAATATGGCATGAACGTCACCACGCTCCTGGTGCCGCTGTTCGCGATCCAGGCGTTGGCGACGCGGATCATTCCGCGCAACACGGCTTACGTCGATCTGCAATACCGCCAGGCGCTGGCGCTCTCGACCGCCTATCAGTCCGGCATCGTCGCCTGGGTGGCGTTCTGGGCCCTCTATGGCTCCGGCTTCGGCGCGACCAACCTCGCCAACATCGCGACGTTTGCGGCATCCTATGCGCTGGTCATCGTGATCGAGCCGCTCGCCGATCTCGCCGTGCTGGCGCTGGCGAAGTCGCTGCGTGGCGTCACCGCGCCCGGCCTCGTCACGCCGCGCCTGCATAACGCCGCTTAAGAGACAAGCGAACGGGCGGCCGGCGCGGTCGCCCTTCGCGCTCGTGATGCTCACGCTCTCCCTGATAGGCATCGGTTGCGGCGATCCCGGGCAGCTCACGCGCGCCGCGATCCAAGCCATCAACGCCGCCGATCTCGTCCTGATCCCGCGCAAGGGGTCGGCGAAATCCGATCTTGCGGATCTGCGGCGGACGATCTGCGCGGACGTGCTCACCAGCGCGAGCACGCGCATCGCCGAGTTCGACTTGCCAGTGCGTGACGCGACTGAGGCGGACTACCGCAAGGGCGTGGACGATTGGCACGATGCGGTTGCCGCGACCTGGTCGCAAACGATCGCAAATCATCTCGCCGGCGAGGGCAAGGTTGCGCTGCTGATCTGGGGCGATCCTTCGCTCTACGACTCCTCGCTACGCATCGCGCGGCGGCTCGATCCCTTGCCTGATATCGAGGTCGTGCCCGGCATCACCTCAATCCAGGCGCTGTGCGCCGTGCATGCGCTGCCGCTCAACGACATCGGCGAGCCGTTCCTAGTCACGACGGGGCGGCGCTTGCGCGAAGGCGGCTGGCCGCAGAGCGTCGATACCGTGGTGGTGATGCTCGACGGCGGCACGGCGTTCCAGTCGCTCGATCCGGCTGGGCTTCAGATCTGGTGGGGCGCCTATCTTGGCATGCCCGATCAGATCGTCATGTCCGGCGCGCTGGCCGAAGTGGGCTCGCGTATTGTCGCAATGCGGCAGGAAGCGCGCGAGCGGCATGGCTGGATCATGGACAGCTACATTCTCAAGCGCACGCGTTAAGCGAGGCAGCATGCTCCCCGAATGGATCTACCAACAGTGTCCCGAGATCTCCGCGCATCATCGCGAGGCAGCCATCGCGCGTCAGGCGCAACTGACAAAGCCGACCGGCGCGCTTGGCCGGCTCGAGCAACTCGCGATCGAGCTTGCGGGCCTGCAAGCGACGGAATCTCCTCGCGCCGCGCGCGTGCCGATCATCGTCTTCGCCGGTGATCACGGCATCGTCGCGCAGGGCGTGTCGGCCTATCCGCAAGCGGTCACCATCGCGATGATGGCGAATTTTGCCTCTGGCGGCGCCGCGATCTCGGTGCTGGCGCGTGAGCTTGGCTCCAGCCTGGAGGTGGTCGACGCCGGCACGCTGGCGCAGGAGGAGATGGCGGGCATCGTCACCGACAAGCCGCGCTCTGGCACGCGCGACTTCAGCGTGGAAGCTGCCCTCGAACCTGCGGAACTGGCATTCGCGTTTGAGGCCGGTCAGCGCGCGGTTGCGCGCGCAGCAGCCAATCAGCCCGATCTGCTGATTTTCGGCGAGATGGGCATCGGCAATACCACGACCTCGGCAGCGATCGCGGCGAGCCTGCTCGGCATCAGTGCCGAGGAGATCGCCGGCAGCGGCACCGGCATCGATGCGGCCGGCCGTGCGCACAAAGCGCGGGTGATCGATGCCGCGATTGCGCGCCATGGCATTGCAGGGGCTTCGCCCGAAAACATCCTATGCGCGGTCGGCGGCCTCGAGATCGCGGCGATCTCAGGCGCGATCATTGCAGCTGCGCAGCGCCGCATCCCTGTATTGATCGACGGCTTCATCGTGTCGGTGGCGGCGCTGGCGGCGGTGCGGATCAACCCGTCCTGCCGGCCGTTCCTGCTGCCGTCGCATCAATCGGCAGAGCAGGGGCATCGGCTGGTGCTGCGTGCGCTGAACGTGCAGCCGCTGATCAGCCTCGATCTCCGGCTCGGCGAAGGCTCCGGCGCCGCGATCGCGCTGCCGCTGGTGCGGTCGGCTTGCGCGCTCCACAACGGCATGGCGACATTTGCGCAGGCCAATGTGCCGGACCGTCCGGCCTGATCCGGCTCAGGCCATCCGCTGATTGACGGAAACGACGCGCCACCCGGTCGCGAGCCGGTCGATCCGGGTGAGCGACAGCGGATCGATCACGAAGCGCAAGGCGGCGTGCGGTGTCAGATCCAGCGCGATGCAGAGCGCAGCGCGGATCGTGCCGGAATGCACGACGAGCGCTGCGGAGCCCGCGCCGATCCGCGAGAGCCCAAGCCGGACGCGCGTGACCTGATCCTCAAAGCTCTCGCCGCCCGGCGGACGTCCGCGCGCCGGATCGCTCCAGAATTGCGCATAGGCCTCGTCGCCAGCCGCGTCGATCTCGTCATGCCGACGGCCGGTCCATGCGCCAAAATCCTGTTCACTGAATTCGGGCATCAACTCGGGCGCGAGTCCCAGCGCCTGCGCGGTCTCGACCGTGCGTCGCGACGGGCTGGCATAGCTCGCGGCGCTTCGCGGCAGGCACTGCCGCAGTACCTGCAATTGCGCGCGATCGCCGAGATTGGCCGGCGCGTCAGCCGGATGGATCGTCCCCGCGACGCCGTCGACCGGTGCATGCCGTATCAGCCAGAGGAAGGTCTCGCCTTCCATGCTCATCTCCGAGGAAGTTGGTTGCTGTGGCAATAACGCCGCAGCTTGCACATTGACTCTGTCTTGATCGTAATCCTAGATGGCTTCGACGGTTTCCCCGAGAGGGGATGAAAAGGGAATGCGGTGCGGGGAAATTGTCCCCAATGCCGCGGCTGCCCCCGCAACTGTAAGCGGTGAATCCTTCGTCAGAAGCCACTGGGTCCTCGGTCCCGGGAAGGCGACGAAGCGGTCACGACCCGCGAGCCAGGAGACCTGCCGTCAGCCGTGGTCACACGCGAAGATGTCGGTCGGGGAGTACAGACATTCGGCTTCATCGGACGGCTGATTAGCCAGGGTGAGACCTCGTTCGCTGTGACGTGCCACTGACGTCATACCGAGGTTTCGAACCGTGTCTTTCATCCATATTGTCCGACCGCGCCGCTTCCTGCTTGCCTCCGCGGCGCTCACATCCTTTGCCGTTTTTGATCTGCCCGTGGCGCTGGCGCAGCAGGCCCGCGAACCCCTGCCGCCGGTCGAGGTGTCGCCGGCGCAATCCCGCAAGCAGGCCAAGCCGGCGGGCCGGGAGGCGCAGAGCGCCCGCCGTGCAGCTGCACGCAGACCGGCGGCCGCATCCGCAGCGCCCAAGCCTGTCGTGCCGGCCGCCGCGGCAGCAGCGCCGCTCAACAGCAATGCGGTCGCCGAAAGCGCTTCGCGGCTCGGCCTCACCGTGCGCGAGACGCCGGCGACCGTTGAGGTGATCTCGGCCGAGACGATGCGCGAGCAGGGCTATCGCACTGTCTCCGAGGTGGCGCAGGGCGCAGTCGGTGTCACCTCCGGCGACAATCCGGCTGAACCTTCGGCCTTCTCGATGCGCGGCTTCACCAACAGCCAAATCAACACGCTCTACAACGGCATTAAGATCGGTCCGCAGAACATGACCTCGCGGATCGCAGATACCGCCAATCTGGAGGCGGTGGAATTCCTGAAAGGTCCGGCCTCGCTGATCTCGGGCGAGGGCGCCGCCGGCGGTGCCATCAACTTCGTCACCAAGCAGCCGCATACCGGACCGATCCGGAATGAAGCTGACTTCTCCTGGGATTCCCTGAACTCGTTCCGCGCCCATTACGGTTCCGGCGGCAGCACCAACGTGCAGGGGCTGGACTATCGCTTTGACATCAGCCGTTCCACGCTCAACGGCTTTGCCGACGATACCAATGTCAAGACGTTCGACACGTCCGGCCAGCTCAATTACCGCATCTCCGACAGTCTCAAGATCTGGGGCGCGATCGAGTACCGGGAGGATCGTTCCAAAGCCTATTGGGGCGCGCCGCTGGTGCCGATCGCCTTCAGCGGCTCGCACGCGACGAGCGGCATCGTCTCCGGCAATTACGTCTCGAACTACAACGGAACCAATCTCGGTGCCGTCACCATCGATGATCGTACCTTCAACACCAACTACAACGTCCTCGACAACCGCAACGTCGCGCAAGAGGTGTGGCTGCGCGGCGGTTTCGAGCTGAAGCTGGCGCCCGATCTGACGCTGAAAAGCCAAGCCTATGGCTTCGGCGCAGAGCGCACCTGGTTCAACAACGAGATCGAGGCGTTCAATTCCACGACGAACATGGTCGATCGTGAACGCTTCTATGTCGCGCACAGCCAGCGGCTGGTGGGCAATGTCACCGACCTGCTCTGGGATGCGAACATCGCTGGCTTCGACAACCGGCTGGTCACGACTCTCTCGTCAAGCTATCTCGATTTCGTCAGGCCGGGCGCGGCGAACTTCCCTGGCGATTCCGTTTCGCTCGTCGATCCCAACCGCGGCTTTTACGGCCCGCTCACGATCCAGCAGCAAACCGCGCGCATCGACAACGAGGCGCTGTCGTTCGAGGACCGGCTGAAGCTGACACGTACCTTCGCTCTGATCGGCGGCCTGCGCGTCGAGCATATCGGGCTCGACCGTAACTCGACCGATAAGAACGGCCTGGAGAAGGCTGGCTTCCCGTTCACCAAAGACTGGGCGCCGGTGACGGGACGCATCGGCTATACCTGGGAGGCTGTTCCTGGCCTGACCTTCTTCAGCCAGTACGCCACCGGCGCCGACATCGCAGCCAACAACATCTTTCTGCTCGGGCCGACCCAGCCGCTCGACCTGACAACCGCGCGCACCTATGAGACCGGCGTCAAGCACCTGTTCTGGGACAACAGGGCGGAGTGGTCGTTTTCCGCCTACGACATCGTGCGCAAGAACGTCTATGCCGCAGCTGGCGGCATGCAGCTCAACATCGCCGGACGGCAGGAGTCGAAGGGCGTGGAGCTCGCGGCGGCCGTGCGCCCGATCGACCCCCTGCGTCTCTGGGGTAACATCGCCTATGTCGATGCGCGCTACGCCGACTACAACTTTGTCGGTGGCTCGTTCTCCGGCAATACGCCGCCGAACGTGCCGCGCATCGTGGCCAACGCCGGCGCATCCTGGCGCTTCTTCACGCCCTGGCCGGTGGAGCTCGGCATCACCGGCCGCCATGTCGGCGACCGTTACAACACCGATGCCAACGTGGTGACGATGAAGGCCTATACCGTCGCCGACGTCTATGCCTTCGTCGACATCCCCAAGACGGTGTTCAATGCGGTCGACCAGGCTCGCTTGACCTTTCGCGTCCGCAACATCACCGACAAGCGCTACGCAATCTGGGGTGATCCGTTCTATCCCGATCAGATCCTCCTGGGCGCGCCGCGCACCTATGAGATCTCGGCGGCGTTCAAATGGTGAGGCCGCGAGCATAAGATGAGCGCGATCGTCCTCTCGCACCGCTGGCTCGGGATCGCGTTCTGCCTGCTGTTCGCGATGTGGTTCGCGAGCGGAATCGTGATGCACTTCGTTCCGTTTCCGTCGCTGACGGAAGCGGAGCGATTTGCCGGACTCATGCCGGTGGATCGCGGAGAGAGGAGGATTTCGGTCGCGGACGCCGTTGCTGCGAGCGGGATCGTGGATGCCACGCGCGTTCGGCTGATCCAGCGGAGCGACGACGCGGTCTACATCGTCTCGGGTCCATCGCGTCAGCGCGCGATCCGCGCGGCCGACGGGAACGACGCGTCGGTGAAATCCGCTGATGTCGCACTGGCTATTGCGCAGGCTCATGCGCGCCAGCGCGAGATCGATGCCTCGCATGCGACGATCGTCGGGCGTTCGGACTACGATCAGTGGAGCGTGCCGAACGGCTTCGATCGCCATCGCCCGCTGTTTCGCGTGGCCCTCGGCGATGCTGCGGGGACGGAAGTCTACGTCTCGTCGTCAACCGGTGAGATCGCCTTGGATACGACGCGCAGCGAGCGCGGCTGGAGTCTTGTCGGCAGCGTGCTGCACTGGATCTATCCGACCATCCTGCGCAGCAATTGGACCCTGTGGGACCGCGTGGTCTGGACCTTGTCGCTGCTGGCGCTGATCGCGGCTGTGCTGGGTGCGGTGCTCGGGATCGTGCGGGTCAGGATTGGCAAGAGGCAGATCTCGCCTTACCGTGGCTGGCATGCGCTGCATCACCTGATTGGCCTCGCAGCGACGGTCTTCGTGCTGATCTGGATCTTCAGCGGCTGGCTCTCGATGGATCACGGCCGGCTGTTCTCGCGCGGGCAATTGACCCCGACAGAGGCCGGCGTGGTGAACGCCGCGCCGGATTGGCGGGAGGCCTCATCGCTCGATCTGCAGCCAATATCTGCCGCGGCTCGCGAGGCGGAATGGTTCGCGTTTAACGGCCATGTCTATCGGCGCGATCGGGTTGCCCTCGGTGGTCAGACCTTGAGCAGGAGAGGGGATGCGCTGCGCGATGGACTGGCGGGATTCCTTGATGTGCACGAGATTCAGGCTCTGACGGGGCGCCTTACAGTCGGCTGCGGCCCACCGTCCGTGCTTCCTGATAGCGACGAATACCCCGCGCTATCCACAATGCCGGGTGCACCGGTCTACCGCTCGCGCTGTGATGGCGACCTCTGGTTCGACATCGACGGGGCCGATGGCAACGTGCTGCAAAGACTGGATCCGTCGCGGCGCGCCTACCGCTGGCTTTACAGCGCGTTGCACACGCTCGACTTCCCGATCTTGCTGGCCCACCCGCGGCTGCGTGATGTCGTGATCGTCAGCCTCTGTACGCTCGGGCTGACCTTCTCCGTCACCGGCATCGTCATCGGCTGGCGGCGCTTGCGGTCCTCGCTGGCAACTTGAATTGAGGCGCAACTGCGGCTCGATACGGTCGGGTCAGCAGATCAGCAATGCCTTGCCCCATCATCATTGACGCCTTTTCGCAGGCGGCCTTTCAGTGTAGCTCTGCGCTCGCTCGAAGCGGCGGCGCCAACCCGTCGGAGACCGAAAATCATGCAGGAGACCCCAAGGATGTACCCGAAAGTTCAGATGTTCATCGCCGGCGAGTGGACCGACGGCACGTCCGGCAAGTCGGAGGACATCCTCAATCCCGCCACCGGCCAGCCGATCGGCAAGACCCCGCACGCCTCGCGCGCCGATCTCGACCGCGCGCTGGAGGCGGCCAAGGCCGGCTTCGAGGTCTGGCGCAAGACCTCGCCGTTCGACCGCTACAAGCTGATGCGGAAAGCGGCCGACATCATCCGGTCGCGCGCCGCCGAGATCGCGCCGGTAATGACTATGGAGCAGGGCAAGCCGGTGGTCGAAGCGCAAGGCGAGACCATGCTGGCCGGCGACCTCATCGACTGGTTCTCAGAGGAGGCCCGCCGCGCCTATGGCCGCATCGTGCCGCCGCGGATGGGCAACGTCTCCCAGCTCGTGACCAAGGAGCCGGTCGGCCCGGTCGCCGCGTTCACACCCTGGAATTTCCCAATCAACCAGGCCGTGCGCAAGATCTCGGCCGCGCTCGCCGCCGGCTGCTCGATCATCGTCAAGGGCCCGGAAGAGACGCCGGCGAGCTGCATGGAGCTGGTGCGCGCCTATGCCGACGCGGGCATTCCCCCCGGTGTTGTCCAACTGGTGTTCGGCGTCCCGGCGGAAGTGTCGGAATATCTCATTCCGCATCCGATCATCCGCAAGATCAGCTTCACCGGCTCGACTGCGGTCGGCAAGCATCTGGCTGCGCTCGCCGGCCTGCACATGAAGCGCGTCACCATGGAGCTCGGCGGTCATGCGCCGGCGATCGTGTTCGCGGATGCCGATCTCGACAACGCTGCAAAAATCCTGTCGGCCAACAAATTCCGCAATGCGGGCCAGGTCTGCGTCTCGCCGACGCGTTTCCTCGTGCATGAAAGCGTCTACCAGCCCTTCGTCGACAAGTTCGTGACGGCCGCCAAGAGCCTCAAGGTCGGCAATGGCCTCGACAAGGACACCCGTATGGGGCCACTGGCCAACCCGCGCCGCGTCGACGCCATGGAGGGCTTGGTCTCCGACGCGGTCCAGCGTGGCGCCAAGGTGCAGGCCGGCGGCAAGCGTATCGGCAATGAAGGCTTCTTCTTCGAGCCGACCGTGCTGACCGACGTGCCGCGCGATGCGCGCATCATGAACGAGGAGCCGTTCGGCCCGCTGGCGCCGATCACCTCGTTCCGCAGCTATGACGAGGTCGTGGCGGAAGCGAACCGTCTGCCTTACGGCCTTGCAGCCTATGCCTACACCACCTCGACTAAGACGATGCAGGCGATCGGCTCCGACATCGAGAGCGGCATGGTGTCGATCAACCACCATGGTCTCGCGCTGCCGGAAGTGCCGTTCGGCGGCATCAAGGATTCCGGTTACGGCTCCGAAGGCGGCCTCGAGGCGATCGAGGGTTACCTCAATACGAAGTTCGTCACCCAGGCGAGCGCGTAAGAATGGTGTACGGGTTAGCCTTGCGACTGTGCGAGGCGCAGTCTGCAAAGGCTAACCCCTGCGATCCTGTGCCCGCGCGGACAGCTTGACGGGGCACATCAGCGCGGCCGGTGGCCGTGACCGCCGCCACCGCAAGTCCCTTCACGGATGCATATAGCGTTGCCTGCATCCTTCTGGCGAGCGCTTAAGGAAACGAAAAGCTCCGGCAAGACATGCCGTGACAGCGATGCGCCGCGCTTGATCGCGGCAGCGTCTGCAAGGAGGCGCGAAGTCCCCCCCAATCGCCGCTGGCGAAGGCGCAGTTAGTGGCATACCATTTGCACGCCAACGGGCAGGTTTCACCTGCCCTTGGCCAATGATGGCCGGCATCACGGCAATAGTGGGAGGACTTCATGGATCGCAGGACCGTATTGAAGGGACTGGCTGGCGCGGGCAGCCTGGCGTTGACGGGTGGCCTCTCGGCCCCTGCGCTGTCGCAAGGCGCAGCGGCGCGCACGTTGCGCTTCGTGCCGCAAGCGAACCTCGCCAATTTCGATCCGATCTGGGGCACCCAATACGTCGTGCGCAATGCCGCCGCGATGGTCTGGGATACGCTCTATGGCATCGATTCCTCGCTCCAGCCGCAGCGGCAGATGGTCGAGTCCGAGGAGACCTCCGACGATGGCAAAATCTGGACATTCCGTTTAAGACCCGGCCTCAAGTTCCATGACGGCGAGCCGGTGCTGGCCAAGGACGTCGTTGCGAGCCTATCGCGCTGGGCCGCGCGCGATCCGATGGGGTTGATGATCGTTGCGATCCAGCAGGAATTGACTGCTGTCGACGACCGCACGTTCAAATGGGTTTTGAAGCAGCCCTTCCCGAAAATGCTCTATGCGCTGGCCAAGAATAACGCGCCGTGCTCCTTCATCATGCCCGAGCGTATCGCGAAGACCGATCCTTTCAAGCAGATCACGGAATATGTCGGCTCCGGGCCGATGAAGTTCGCCAAGGGCGAATGGGTGCCGGGCGCCAAGGCCGTGTTCGAGAAATTCGCCGACTACGTCCCGCGGCAGGAGAAGGCATCCTGGCTCGCTGGCGGCAAGCAGATCCTGATTGATCGCGTGGAGTGGGTGGTGATGCCGGACCCGGCCACCGCTGCCGCAGCGTTGCAAAACGGCGAGGTCGACTGGTGGGAGAACCCGATCGCCGATCTCGTGCCCGTGCTGAAGAAGAACAAGAACATCAGCGTCGACATCGGCGATCCCCTCGGCAATATCGGCTCGTTCCGCATGAACCATTTGTTCGCGCCCTTCAACGATGTGCGAGCGCGGCGCGCGGTGCTGATGGCGCTCAGCCAGGAAGACTATATGCGCGCGATCGTCGGCGACGACAACGCGCTCTGGAAGTCGCTGCCGGGCTTCTTCACGCCGGACACGCCACTCTACAGCGAACTGGGCGGTGAGATTCTCAAGGGCAAGCGCGATTTCGACGCGGCCAAGAAGTTGCTCGCCGAGAGCGGCTATTCCGGCCAGCCGGTGACGTGTCTGGTGGCGCAGGACCAGCCGATCACGAAGGCGCAAGGCGACGTCACCGCGGACCTCCTGAAACGGCTTGGCATGAATGTCGACTTCGTCGCGACCGATTGGGGCACGGTTGGCTCTCGCCGAGCGCAGAAGACGCCGCCGGGGCAGGGCGGCTGGAACATGTTCCACAGCTGGCATGCCGGCGCCGACTGCATCACGCCCGCCGCCTACACCGCCATTCGCGCCAATGGCGACAAGGCCTGGTTCGGCTGGCCCAATAGCCCGAATACCGAGAAGGAAATCACGGCCTGGTTCGAGGCCAAGAATCTCGAGGAAGAAAAGGCAGCGATCGGGCGAGTCAATAAGGCGGCGCTCGAGGATGTCGTCTATGCGCCGACAGGCTTCTTCTTGACCTATACGGCGTGGCGCAAGAATGTCTCCGGCATCACCAAGGGGCCGCTGCCGTTCTTCTGGGGCGTGTCGAAGTCCGCATGATCGTGCGCTGAAGCCAGATGCTCTCTTACATCCTCCGTCGCATCGTCGCGACCTTGCCCGTGATGGCGATCGTCGCGCTGTTCGTGTTCAGCCTGCTCTACATCGCGCCGGGTGATCCGGCCGTGGTGATCGCGGGCGACCAGGCGAGCCCGGAGGATGTGGAGCGCATCCGCCAGAGCCTCGGCCTCGACCGTCCCTTCCTGGTCCAGTTCGGAAGCTGGGTCTGGCGCATCCTGCACGGCGATCTCGGCACCTCGATCTTCACCAATCTGCCGGTGTCGGCGATGATCGGCCAGCGCCTCGGACCGACGCTGTCGTTGATGATCGTCACGCTCCTGCTCACGATCGTGGTCGCGGTGCCGCTCGGGGTGGTCGCGGCTTGGAAGGCCGGCAGCCTGATCGACCGCGCCATCATGGGCTTTGCCGTGTTCGGCTTTTCGCTGCCGGTGTTCGTGGTCGGCTACATGCTCGCCTACGTCTTCGCGCTCGAATTGGAATGGCTTCCGGTGCAGGGCTATACGCCGCTCACGGCGGGCTTCTGGCCATGGCTCGAGAACCTGATCCTGCCGGCGATCGCGCTCGGCTGCGTCTATATCGCGCTGGTCGCGCGCATCACCCGCGCGGCTATGCTCGAAGTGTTGCAGCAGGACTATATCCGCACCGCACGCGCCAAGGGCCTCGGGCAGGGCGGCATCCTGTTCATTCACGCGCTGAAGAACGCGGCGGTGCCGATCGTGACCGTGATCGGGATCGGCATCGCGCTCCTGATCGGCGGCGCGGTGGTCACGGAAAGCGTGTTCGCGATCCCCGGCCTTGGCCGTCTCACCATCGATGCGATCCTGCGCCGCGACTATCCCGTCATTCAGGGCATCGTGCTGCTGTTCAGCTTCGTCTACGTCCTCGTCAATCTGATGATCGACGTCATCTACACGCTCGTTGACCCGAGGATCCGCTATTGACCGATACGACCGTCAATTCGCAATCGCTTCCCGCCGGCCTCGTCGTCGCGCCGCAACTGCCCGAGATCCTGCGGCCGGTCACGATCCGGCGCGGCTTCATCGGGCTCTTGCGCGGCCATCCCACCGTCGCGATCGGTGGCGCGCTGCTGCTGACGCTGGTCCTGATCGCGATTTTCGCAGCCCATCTCGGAACGGTCGACCCGACCGCGCTGGCGCCAGCCAAGCGCACGCGGGCGCCGTCGGCCGATTTCTGGTTCGGCACCGACGTGCTCGGCCGCGACATCTATTCGCGCGTGCTGTTTGGTGCGCGGGTCTCGCTCACGGTCGGGCTTTCAGTTGCAATCTTCGCCTCCGCGGCCGGCCTTGCCATCGGCATGGTCTCCGGCTTCCTCCGCTGGGCCGACGGCATTTTGATGCGCTTCATGGACGGGCTGATGTCGATCCCCCCGATCCTGCTGGCGATCGCGCTGATGGCACTGACGCGCGGCAGCGTCGGCAACGTCATCTTGGCCATCACCATTGCCGAAATCCCGCGCGTGTCACGCCTCGTCCGCAGCGTGGTGCTATCGCTGCGCGAGCAGCCTTACGTGGACGCAGCCGTCGCCTGCGGCACGCGCACGCCGATGATCATTTTGCGCCACATCCTGCCCAACACGGTGGCGCCGATGCTGGTGCAGGCGACCTATATCTGCGCCAGCGCCATGATCACGGAGGCGATCCTGTCCTTCATCGGCGCCGGCACGCCGCCGACCATTCCGTCCTGGGGCAACATCATGGCCGAGGGCCGCGCGCTGTGGCAGGTCAAGCCCTACATCGTGTTCTTTCCGGCGGCGTTCCTGTCCGTCACCGTGCTCGCCGTGAACCTGCTTGGCGATGGCCTTCGCGATGCGCTCGATCCGCGCATGGCCAAGAGCCTCTGATGTATCGAGGCTGATCGCGATGGCGCTGCTCGAAGTCGAGAACCTCCAGACCCATTTCCGCACCCCCGGCGGCATCAACCGCGCCGTCGACGGTGTGTCCTTCCATGTCAACGAGGGCGAGACGCTCGCCATCGTCGGCGAATCCGGCTGCGGCAAGTCGGTGACCTCGATGTCACTGATGCGGCTCGTCCCGGAGCCGCCGGGCAGGATCGCAGGCAGCATCCGCTTTGCCGGCAAGGATCTCCTGAAGCTGTCCGATCGTGAGATGCGCGCCATCCGCGGCAACGACATCTCGATGATCTTCCAGGAGCCGATGACGAGCCTCAACCCGGTGCTCACCGTCGGGCGCCAGATCCGCGAGACCTTGATGATCCATCAGGGCCTCGACAAGCAGGCTGCCGAGACGCATGCGATCGAGATGCTGACGCTGGTCGGCATTCCCGAGCCGAAGCGCCGCGTGCGCGAATATCCGCA
Organism: Bradyrhizobium zhanjiangense; assembly: GCF_004114935.1. Lineage (NCBI taxonomy): Bacteria > Pseudomonadati > Pseudomonadota > Alphaproteobacteria > Hyphomicrobiales > Nitrobacteraceae > Bradyrhizobium > Bradyrhizobium zhanjiangense. The sequence continues at coordinate 6,331,749 of NZ_CP022221.1, read as the reverse complement.
CCAGCTCTCCGGCGGCATGCGCCAGCGCGTCATGATCGCCATCGCGCTCGCCTGCAATCCGAAGCTCCTCATTGCGGACGAGCCGACCACGGCGCTCGACGTGACTATCCAGGCTCAGATCCTCAAGCTGATGCTGGACCTCAAGCGCCGGGTTGGCGCGGCCATCATCCTGATCACCCACGATCTCGGCGTCGTCGCCGAAATCGCCGAACGCGTCATGGTGATGTATGCCGGCCGCAAGGTCGAGGAAGCGCCGGTCGCTGAGCTGTTTCGCTCGCCGCGCCATCCCTATACGCAGGGGCTGCTCGGCGCGGTGCCGAAGCTTGGCTCCTCGCTCGCCGGGACGGCAACGCGGCTCGCCGAGATCCCGGGGCAGGTGCCTGATCTGCGCAAGCCCATCACCGGCTGCGTCTTTGCCGGGCGCTGTGCGCTTGCGACCGATCTCTGCCGGCAATATGCGCCGGGGCTCGAAGAGAAGGGACCCCGTCACATCGCCGCCTGCCACTATGCGGCCAAGGGAGCTGTCGCGGCATGAGTCCTCCGCTGCTCCAGGTCAACGACCTCAAGAAGCACTTTCCGGTCAAGACCGGCCTGTTCGGCCGCAAGTCCGAATTCGTCTATGCAGTCGACGGCGTGTCGTTCGAGATCGCGCGCGGCGAGACACTGTCGCTGGTCGGCGAGTCCGGCTGCGGCAAGTCGACGGTCGGCCGCGCCATCCTGCGGCTGTTCGACATCACTGCGGGACAGGTCATCCTCGACGGCCAGCGGATCGACGATGCTGCGCCGAGCACGATGCGTCAGATGCGCCGCCGCGTGCAGGTCGTGTTCCAGGATCCGTTCTCGAGCCTCAATCCGCGCATGCGCGTGCGCGACATCCTGGCCGAGCCGATCCGCAATTTCGGTCTCGCCAAATCCGCGGAAGACCTCGAGGTGCGCGTCACCGCGCTGATGGATACCGTCCGCCTGCCGCGCGAGGCGTTGAACCGCCGGCCGCACGAGTTTTCCGGCGGCCAGCGCCAGCGCATCGGGATCGCGCGGGCGTTGGCGGCCGAGCCGGAGCTGATCGTGTGTGACGAGGCGGTCTCCGCGCTCGACGTCTCGGTCAAGGCGCAGATCGTCAACCTGCTCCAAGATCTCCAGCGCGAGTTCGGCCTCGCGCTCTTGTTCATCAGCCATGATCTCGCGATCGTCGAGCATATGACGCACCGCGTCGCGGTGATGTATCTCGGCAAGATCGTCGAGGTCGCCCCGCGCCGCGAGATCTTTGCAGCACCGAGACATCCCTACACCAAGGCGCTGCTCTCCGCGGTGCCGCTGCCCGAGCCTGGTGCCCAGCGCAATCCGATCATTCTTAGGGGCGACGTGCCGAGCCCGATCAATCCGCCGCGCGGATGCCGCTTCCACACCCGCTGCCCCTTCGTCTTCGATCGCTGCCGGACCGAGGAGCCGGCGCTTCGCGCGATTGGAGCCGAGCAGTGGGTGGCCTGTCATCTCGAAGAGGGCGTTGCCGCGACGGGCGGCTAAAGCGTGATGAGATCAGGCTTGTTTGCTGCACCGAGGGTGCGCTCCCTCTCCCGCTTGCGGGAGAGGGTTGGGGAGAGGGTGTCTCCACAATGGGACAGTCCCTTAGAGGAGAAAGCCCTCACCCGGCGCTGCGCCGACCTCTCCCGCGAGCGAGGTGAACGAGCCGCCCCGGAATCGATTCAACCTGAAGCCATTGCGCTTTGCGATCGACGAGCTAAAGCGCGCTCGACGCGACGGAAATTTGTATGCAAAAACAACCCGGTTCTACTGTGCATGGGGTTGTTTTTGCGTTTTTGATTTGGCCGGCCTCAACCCTGCCGGCGCAGGAAGCCCGTGATCGTGACCTTTTCCCAGATGCCGGCGACAGCAAAGGGATCGGCGCGGTTGAAGGCCTCGACTTCGCCACGGCCGGGCGCCTCGATCAGGAACAGGCTGCCGATCATGGTCGCGCCGTCGTCGGAAACGAGCGGCCCCGACATCACGATCTTGACGCCGAAGCGCGATGTGTCGCTCAGGAAAGCCTTGTGGGCGTCGTAATTGGCGAGCCGGGTCGGCAGCGCGCCGGCGCGGTCGACGGCGTGAATGGCGAACAGCATGGTGGTCTCCGTTTCTTGCTTCAGTTCTTGGGACGGCCGCGGCGGCGGCCGTCCGTGCTTGACGTGATCGGTTAGTCTACTTGGCGCCGAGCTTGCCCGCTTCCTCGAAGGTCGGGCAGGTCCGCTGCTCCAGCGGCACGTCGAACGGCCCAAAATTGTCCTTGGTGATGACGGTCGGCTTCAGCACGATCTCGCTGATGACCGGCTGGTTGCGCAAGGAGCGGATCGCCATCATGGTGCCGAGGCACCCTTGCGCAAATCCGTTATAGTCGCCGCTCGCGAGCAGCTTGCCTGATTTGATCGCGTCGATCGCTTCCTTGGTGCCGTTGATGCCGATCACCTGGGCCTTGCGGTTCGCGCCGTCGAGCGCCTCGATCGCGCCGACCGCCATGGCGTCGTTGGCGGCGAGCACGCCGTCGATCTGCGAGTTCGACTGCATCAGGTTCTCCATCACCTGGAGCGCCTGCAGCCGCTGGTAATTGCCGGGCTGCGAGGCCAGCAGCTTGGCCCCCGGAGCCTCCTTCAGCGCAGCGTTGAAGCCGCGGACGCGGTCGACATTGGTCAGCGAGCCCTTGACGCCCTCGATGATGACGATGTTGCCCTTGCCGCCCAGCGTCTTGAGCAGGTAGCGCGCGGTCTCGAGCCCAAGGCTGTAATCGTCGGCGCCGACGAAGGAGAGGAACTTGCCGCCGGCGGAGCGGTCGGTGATGTTGACGACCGGGATTTTGGCCTCGTTGATCTTCTCGACCCCCGGCACCATCGCCTTGTAGTCGACCGGCGTGAAGACGATCGCGCTCGGCTTCTTCACCACGACGTCCTCGATCTGGCTGAGCTGCTCGGGGATGCTGTCGGGCTTGGTCGGGATGTACTGCAGCGTCTTCGCGTTCAGCGTCTTCGCCATGTTGTCGGCGCCGACCCGCACCGTCTGGAAAAACGGGTTGGTCTGGTTCTTGGTGAAGACGGCGATGGTCTCGCCGTCGGCGCGCGCCCCCGTAGTGAACGCAGCCGCCATCAGCAGCGGCAGCGTCAGACAGCCAAGTTTCAGTTTCATGTAGCCTCCATCCCTCATTTTGCTTGTTAGACTTCTAAAAGCTCATTGCGCGCGGCGGCGGGTCTTCATGTCGAGCCAGACCGCGAGAATGACGATGATGCCTGTCACCAGCGGCTGCCAGTTGGCGCTGACCGACAAGAGGTTCATGCCGTTCAGCACCAAGGTCAGGATCAGTGCGCCGATGAAGGTGCCGAACACGGTGCCGACGCCGCCGAACAGCGAGGTGCCGCCGATCAGCACCGCCGCAATCGCCGGCAGCGTCAGGCTTTCGCCGATGTCGGCCTCGGCCGAATTCAGCCGCGACAGGAAGATGATCGAGGCGAGCCCCGCCATGGTGCCGGAGACGGCATAGACCAGCAGCAGGCGGCGCGCGACCGGTATGCCCGACAGCCGCGCTGCGATGGGATTGGCGCCGATGGCATAGATCTCCTGACCCCAGATCGTCCGTTGCGCGAACAGCGTCCCGATTCCGAGGAACACCAGCAGCAGATAGACCGGGATCGGCAAGCCGAACAGATAGCCGCTGCCGATCTGGCGGAAGCCGGCCGGGAAGCCGTGCAGGGTCTCGCCCGCCATGTACCAATAGGTGAGGCCGTTCAGCACCCAGAGCATGCCATAGGTGGCGATGAAGGAGGGGATGCGGAGCGCGGTGACCATGACGCCGTTGAGGAGGCCAACGATGCCGCCGCAGGCAAGCCCGGTGAGGATGCCGAGCGCCGGCGAGCCGGTCTTGTGGATCACCGTGCCGGCGATACAGGCCGACAGCGCGACATTGGCGCCGACGGAGAGGTCGAGGCCGGCGGTCAAGACCACCAGCGTCAGGCCGGAGGCGATGAAGAAGGTCAGGCTCGCCTGCCTCAGCACGTTGAGGATGTTGCCGAGGCTCAGGAAGGAATCGCTGAGCACGGCCAGTACCGCACAGATCAGCAGTGCCGCGAGCAGGCGATAGAACACCTGGATCGCGTCCTGCGACAGGAACGAGCGGGGCGGCGCGATGGCGTCTTTGGTGATGTCGGTCATGCGCGGCTCCTGAGGCCATCGAGGAACAGCGCGACGATGACGAGCACGCCGACGCTTGCGACCTGCACCGAGGACGGCAGTGAGATCAGGTTCAGCCCGTTGCGCAAGACGCCGACCGCGATGACGCCGAGCACGGTGCCGAGCAGCCAACCATTGCCGCGCTCGAACGAGGTGCCGCCGACGGCAACGGCCGCGATGGCATCGAATTCGAGGCCAAGGCCGGCGGTGGGATGGCCGGAATTCATCCGCGCGGTCATCAACAGGCCGGCGATTCCCGCCATGGCGCCGCCGATGGCATAGACTGCGATCAGCAGCTTGTTCGGCGAGAGTCCGGCATAGCGCAGCGCCTCGCGGTTACCCCCGAGTGCGAAGATGTAGGTGCCGAAGCGGGTGTGATAGAGCAGGCCGTGAAACGCAGCGTAGGTCACCAGCGCCATCACGATCGGCACGGGAATGCCGAGAAGCGTCGCCGAGTAGATGTCGCGCACGCTGTGGGGAATGCCGACCACGCTTTGACCGTCGCTGACGATCAGCGACAGTCCTTGGGCCATGCCGAGCGTGCCCAGCGTCGCGACGAAGGGCGGGATGCCCAGGATCGCAACCAGCCAGCCGTTGACGATGCCGAAGCCGGCGCCGACCAGCAGGCCGGCACCTAAACCCAGCAACATCGATTTCGTCGCGAGCGACACGATCGCGACGCAGAGCGAGGTCAGCGTCAGCACCGCGCCCATCGACAGGTCCAGCCCCTCGGTCATGATGATCAGTGTCATCGGCAGCGCGAGCATGGTCAGGATTGTCGACTGCACCAGCACGTTGGAGAGATTGGCGACCGACAGAAAGCCGGGCGCGATTGCGCTGAACAGCGCGATCAGCAGCACCAGCACCATGGCAACGCCGGGAATGCGTTGCAGCGGATTGGGTTGCGAGACGACCGCGGCTTCACGCATGATGCATCCCCAGTCGCACGATGTTCTCCTCGGTCAGTTCGTTGCGTGTCAGGTGCCCGGCGATGCGCCCTTCGCGCATCACATAGGCGCGGTCGCAGACATGGCAGATCTCGACCTGTTCGGACGAAATCATGAGGGCCGCTGCGCCTTCGGCCACCAGTCGGTCGATCAACGCAAAAATCTCCGACTTGGCGCCGATGTCGATGCCGCGCGTCGGCTCGTCGAAGATGAACAGCTTTGAGCCAGCCGCCAGCCACTTGCCGATCACGACCTTCTGCTGGTTGCCGCCCGAGAGCAGGCCGACGGTCTGGCGCGCACTCGGTGTCGCGATCCTCAATTGCCGGATCAGTCCGTCGGAGGTGCGCTGCGCACTGCGCTGGTCGAACAGGCCGCTCGGGAACAGCTTTCGCAGCGCCGACACCACCAGATTGTCGCTGACTGATCGCAGCAGCGCGAGGCCCTCGCTCTTGCGGCTCTCGGGGATCAGCGCGATGCCGCGGCGGGCGGCAAGGTCAGGCTCGCCGGAGATGGTCTTGCCGTCGAAGACGATGTCGCCGGATGTTACGGGATCGGCGCCAAAGATGGCGCGGGCGACCTCGCTGCGGCCGGATCCGACGAGGCCGCACAGGCCGACGATCTCGCCCCGGCGCACCTCGATGTTGATGTCGGAGATGCCGGTCGGCGCGGTCAGGCCCTTGACCTCGAGCAGCACCTCGCCGGGCTTGTCGGCAAAGTTGCGCGGATAGGTCATGTCGACATTGCGGCCGACCATCATGCGGACTAGCTGGTCCGGCGTTACGTCGGCGGGGCGGACGCCATCGATGCGGCGGCCGTCGCGTAGCACGGTGATCCGGTCGCCGAGCGCGAACACTTCGGCCATGCGGTGCGAGATGTAGACGATCGACACACCGTCGGCCTTCAGCCGCGCGATCAGCGCAAACAGCAGCTCGGTCTCCCGGTCCGACAGCGCTGCGGTCGGCTCGTCCATCACGAGGATGCGGGCGTTCTGGCTGATCGCCTTGGCGATCTCGACCATCTGCTGCTGCGCGACGCCGAGCTTGTCGACGGTGGTGGAAGGATCGATGTCGAAACCGATGGTGCCGAGGACACGACGCGCGTCTGCCAGGATCTTGCGGCGGTCGATGGTGCCGGGAATGCGGCCCTTCGGCTCGCGGCCGAGGAAGATGTTCTGGGCGATATCGAGATAGGGGACCAGCGAGAATTCCTGGAAGATGACGGCAATGCCAAGCTTCTGCGCATCCGCGGTCGAGCTGATCTCGACCTTCTCGCCCTTGTAGAAGAATTCGCCGGCATCGGCGCGGTAGGCGCCGCACAGCACCTTCATCAGGCTCGACTTGCCGGCGCCGTTCTCGCCCAGCAGCATATGGACCTCGCCGGGATAGACAGCGAAGGACACGTCATCCAGCGCCTTGACACCTGGAAATTCCTTGCTGATGCCGCGCAGCTCCAAGAGCGGTGTGGGCGAGGAGGGCTCAACGGCCAATGCTGCGCTGCTCATGCCTGCGCTCCGCTGGCAAAGATCTTTCCGGGATTCATGAGACCGTTCGGGTCGAGCGCGGTCTTGACTTGCCGCATCACGTCGACGGCCTCGCCGAGCTCGTTGGTGAGATAATCGATCTTGCCGAGCCCGATGCCGTGCTCGCCGGTGCAGGTGCCGTCCATGGCGATGGCCCGCGCGACCATGCGGGCCTGGAGCGCCTTGGCGCCTTCGGTCTCTTCGGACTTTGCCGGATCGATCAGGATCAGCATGTGGAAATTGCCGTCGCCGACATGGCCGACGATCGGGGCTGTAAACCCATGCTCGTCCGCATCGCGCCGCGTCTCTATCAGGCATTCGGCCAGCCGCGAGATCGGCACGCAGACATCGGTGATCACCGCGCGTGCACCGGGTCGTAGGCCCAGGCCCGCATAGAGCGTGTTGTCGCGGGCGTGCCAGAGCCGGCTGCGGTCTTCCGGTGCCTTGGCCCAGGCGAAGCCATGGCCGCCATGGTCGGCCGCGATGGCCTGCGCGGCCTCGGCCTGCTCGGCGACCGAGGCCTCGGAGCCATGGAATTCGAAAAACAAGGTCGGGGCCTCGCGATAGCCGAGCTTGGCGTAGGCATTGATGCCGCGCATCATGACTTCGTCGAGCAACTCGATGCGCGCGACGGGGATTGCCGACTGGATCACGGAGATCGCGGTATCGACGGCGTTGTGCAGGCTATCGAAGCTGCACACCGCGGCCGAGATCGCCTGCGGCACGGGATGTACCTTCAGCGTGATCTCGGTGATCACGCCGAGCGTGCCTTCGGCGCCGACGAACATGCGCGTCAGATCATAGCCGGCCGCCGATTTCCGCGCGCGCTTGGCGGTGCGGATCACGCGCCCATCCGCGAGCACCACCTCCAGCGCCATGACATTGTCCTTCATGGTGCCGTAACGCACCGCCATGGTGCCGGAAGCGCGCGTCGACGTCATGCGCCGATCGAGGCGTCCGCGCCCGGGTCGATCGGAAAGAACAGGCCGGTCGCGCGCAGCTCCGCATTGAGTTGTTTTCGCGTTATGCCGGGCTGCACCACGACATCCATGTCGCTGTCGTGCACGGCAAGCACCTTGTTCATGCGCGCGAAATCGAAGCAGACGCCACCGGCGACCGCGGCCGCGTTGCCTTCGAGTGAGGTGCCGGCGCCGAACGGGACGATCGGCATCCCCGCGCTCGCGCAGAGTTTCACGATCTCGGCGACTTCCTGCGTCGTTTCGGGGAAGACGACGATGTCGGGCGGCAGATTACGGTAGTGTGACTCGCTCTGCCCATGCTGATCGAGCACGCCGCGCGCGACGCTGGCGCGCGGGCCGATCATGCCATTGAGGCGATCGGCCAATAATACTGCCGTGCGGACCCGCGGTCCCATCCTTGCTCCCTCTCTGCCCCGGTGGCGGACTCTTTGTCGGTCCGCTGCGTTGTCGTTCGGATTAGGCGGCTTGCGCGTTGCTCGCAACCTGCTTCAGGCCGAAATCATAGTTGAGATGAAAATATGCGCTGTCCACCATGCGACCATCCGGCGCACGGCCGGCAGGGTGGCGGACGAACTCGCGGATCAGGCTGTCCTTGACGCCGAACACCACGTCGCTGTCGAGATACTGGTCGCCGGCGACGAACACATGCGTCACGAGCTGCTCGAAGCCGGGCGACGAGATCATGAAGTGCACATGGGCGGGACGCCAGGGATGGCGGCCCTGGACCTCCAGCATCTCGCCGACCGGGCCGTCATGCGGGATCGGATAGGCAGCCGGCTTGATCGACCAGAAATGGAAGCGGCCGTTCTGGTCGGTGTGGAAGCGGGCACGCATCGCGAGATCGCCGATGGCGTCGAGCTGCTGCACGTCATAATAGCCGTCGTCGTCGGAATGCCAGACGTCGACCACGGCGCCTGCAAGCGGCTTTCCGTCCACGGTCGAGACCGAGCCGGTGACCAGCATCGGATCGCCTTCCATCGGACCCGAGATATCGGCGCCGCTTTCCTTCTCCGGCGCGGCCTGGACGAAGAACGGCCCGAGCACCGTTGTCTCGGTCGCGCCCTCCGGCACCGGATGGTTGATGGCGTCGACCAGCATGGAGACGCCGAGCGTATCCGACAGCAGAATGAACTCCTGACGCTTGTCGTCGCACATGTGCCCGGTGCGGGTCAGGAAGTCGATGCCGTATTCCCATTCCTTCTGGGTCGGCCGCACCTCTCGGACGAAGGCATGAAGGTGACGGACCAGCGCCTCGCTGATTTGCTTGATGCGCGGATCGGTCGCGCCCGCGATCCGCTCCAGCACCGCGTCCGTGATCGTGTTCTCGTTGAAGTTACGCATGTGTGCCTCCGTTGATCACAGCTTCGGCTCGCCGAGGCCGGACAACCGTTCGAGATGCTTGACGGTCGCAATGAAGTCGGTCTCGCCGTCGCCCTGCGCGACCAACGAGCCATAGGTCTCGCGCACTTGCGCCGCGAGCTGCAGCGGCACGCCGACGGCGTGGCCGGCGCCGAGGATGAGGTCGAGATCCTTGGCCATCTGCTTGCAGGAGAAAGTGGAATCGAAATCGCGGTTGCGCAGCGGCGCGGTCTTGTACTTCACCATCGGCGAGGCGATCGCGCTGTCGTCGAGCACCTTCAAGATGTCTTGCCAGGCGATGCCGCCCTTGCGCGCCAGCGCCAGGCTCTCCGCCATCATCGCCGCGGAGACCGCGATCATCAAATTGACCGAGAGTTTTGCGTAGCGTGCTTCCTCGGCCGGCCCGAGATAGGTCTGCGCACGGGTGAAGGCCGCGAACAGCGGCTTTGCCTTGTCAAAGGCATCCTTCGGCCCCGAAACGAAGCAGGTCAGCGCGCCCGTGTGCACGATGCTGGCATTGCCGGAGACCGGCGAGCGAAGATAGGCAATGCCGCGCGCCTGCGCGGCGGCCGCAACCTCGGTAGAAGCCTCGACACTCACGGTGCTGGTCTCGATGAGAACAGCTCCGGACGCCATCGCGGCGATGAGGCCGGCAGGACCGAGCAGCGCGCCGCGCAAGGCGGCATCGTCGGGCAGGGACGTGACGACTGCGGTCTTGCCGCTCACGACCTCGGCCGGCGAAGCGGCAATCGCAATACCTTGCGCGCGTGCCTCGTTGATCCGCGCCGCGCTTTGATCGAACGCGGTGACGGCGTAACCAGCCTTGGCGACGAGCACCGACATCGGCAGGCCCATCTTGCCGATCCCGATGAAAGCGACATTCCTTGAAGCATCACTCATTTTTCTTGTCCATTGGCGCCTTCAGGCGGCGCGTCCCTGTCGTTCGATGTCCTGCACCAGCCGCCGGCCGGATTGCGCCAGCAGCTCTTTCTTGCTCTCGAGCGCTTCGACCAGCAGCCGGCCGTTTCGCTTCTTCCAGGCGCCGCCGATCATGACAGCTTCGATATTGGCGAGGCTAGTCTGCATCACCACTGTCGCGACGGGATCGTGCACCGGGAAGAGGTTGAGATCGGAGGCGTTGATGATGACGAGGTCGGCGAGCTTGCCCGGCGTCAACGAACCGATCTGGTTCTCGCGGCCGAGCATGCGGGCGCCTTCGGTCGTGATCCAGCGCAGCGCCTCGCGCACCGGAATCGTAGTCGTTGCCGGGATCATGCCGCTGGCCTTGCGCGTTTCCGCATTGTCGAGCGCCCGCTGCATCGACAGTGCGACGCGGGCGGCGGAGAAGAGGTCGCCGGCCAGCACGGATTCGAGATCAATGCCGATCGTCGGCCGCACGCCGCGCTTCAGCAACCGTCCGGTGATCGGAAAGCCATGGCCCTGGGTCATCTCGTTCTCCGGCGTCACCGAGAAGGACACGCCGAGATCGACCATCCGGTCCAGCAGCTCGTCGGGCAGATCGTTGCCATGGACGATGTTGATGCCGGCGCCGACGAGGCCAGCCTCAATCAGCTTCTCCCACCCACCAGGCGTCTTGGCGGGACCGCCGCCCTGATGCATGGAGGCGATCAATTTGAGCTCCCGTGCCAGGCGGAAATCATGCATGGCGACGTCGAGCATCGAGTAATGCGGGCCGAGAATGGCGAGCCCGAGCGTGACGAGCCCGTCGCGGTCGGCGAGAGGGCCCGCCAGCAGCCGCTCCACCTCGCGGCGCGGATGCGGGATCTCCGAGAAATGCGGCTCGCCGGGCTTCGGCTCCGGTTTCGGCGAGCCATGAAAGAAGGCGGCGCGGATGCCGCTCTCGATCAGGCCGCGAACCGCAGCGTCGGTGTGATCTGGCGTCGGATTGTTGTGGCACCAGTCGACGAGTGTCGTCGTGCCGCAGTTGATCTGGTTCAGCGCGCCGACCAGCGTCGCGATGTGGATGTCGTCGGACCTGAACACAGTCGCGAGGCCCGCATGCATGCGGCGGAAATATTCCAGCAGCGTCCAGTTCGCGGCATAGCCGCGTAAGCCCGTCTGCCAGGTATGCATATGCGCGTTGATCAGGCCGGGGATGACGATGCGTCCCGTGCCGTCAATGATCTCTGCCTCGCCGCTGCCGACGTCGATCGATGGCCGCACATCGGCGATTCGGCTGCCCTCGACCAGCACGTCGCCGGTCGAGAGGTCGCCGATCGCGTCATCCATGCTGATGACAGTGGCCGACTTGATCAGCGTGCGCCGCATCGCTTCACGCCGCCGGTTTGATAGCGCCCGGCGGCTCGCCGGCCCAGGCGCGCGCGATCAGGTCGCGGATGGCGCTCCGCTCGAGCGGACGCGGATTCCAATAGGCGTTGGTGACGGCGAGATCGGCCGCCTTGTCGATGCCGCTCTCGGGCATGCCGACGTCGCGCAGCGCAAGCTTTGCATCCAGCCGCTTCGCAAGGTCGTACAGTCCTTGGGAGGCATCGGCCGCGCCAATCGCGCGCGAGACGCGCGCCATCGCATCCGGCACCGCCGGTGCATTGTAGGCGAGCGCATGCGGCAGCACGATCGTGTGCGTCTCAGCGTGCGGCAGATCGAAGGTGCCGCCGAGCGTGTGGCAGAGCTTGTGATGCAGTGCCATGCCGACGGTGCCGAGGCAGACGCCGCACAGCCAGGCGCCGTAGAGCGCCTCGGTGCGGGCCTCGCGGTCGTCGCTCCTCGCAGCAATGGCGGGCAGGGCACGGGCCAGCGCGCGGATGCCTTCTTCCGCCATCAGCGATGTCACGGGATTGGTATCGCGCGCGTAGAGCGCTTCCACCGCATGTGCGATCGCATTGATGCCTGAAGTCGCAGCTAAGCTCGCCGGCAGCGTCAGGGTCAGGTCGACATCGTAGATCACGGTCTCCGGCAGCACGGCGGCATCGCGCACCGTGGTCTTCAGGCCGTTCTCGGTCTGGCCGACGATCGGCGTCATCTCGGAGCCGGCATAGGTGGTGGGGATGCAGAGCTGGTTGACGCCGGTGCGCAAGGCGAGCGCCTTGCCAAGGCCCGTGGTCGATCCACCGCCGAGCGAGACGACGCAGTCGGCCTCGCATGCCTTCATGGCGGCGAGCGCGCGCTCCGTGACCTCGACCGGGGTATGCATGGTGGCGCCGGAAAACAGGCCCGCATAGAGCCCCCCGAGCGACGCACCGAGACTCTTGCCCTGCGTTTCCTGCTGCGGCGTCGTCAGCACCAGCGCGCGCTTGCCGCCGAGCCGCTCGACTTCAGCCTTGGCGGAGGCAAGCGTTCCGCTGCCGAACACAACACGGCAGGGTAGGTTTTCAAAGGTGAACGAACCGATCATGCGCCGGTCTCTTTGATGGGATAATCGACCTGGAAGCGTCCGATCCGCAAGTCGCCCAGCGCCTCGCGAACGCGCAAATGTTCGGGGTGATTGGCGTAGGCGCTGAGCGCGGCCTCGTTGGTGAACTCGGAGAACAGGACGACGTCGCAGGCGTAATCGACCGCGCTGACATCCATGCCGACCTCGATATGGGTGAGGCCGTCGATCCGGCCGCGCAGGCCTTCGAACAGGGTCTTGACCTTGATCCGGGCGGCGGAGCGCTCCGCCGGGGTCTCCCCGCGCAGCCGCCACATCACGATGTGCCTGATCGGGCCCGACATTTCCCTGTTTCCTCGCCTGCTATCTTGCTTGTGTTGAGGCCATTTTGACTTGCGGGAGGCGGAAATAAAGGCAATAATCGTAACTCTCTTTTCCTAAAAGTGGAAAAATGGATCGCCTGGCGCAATTGGAGGTGTTTTCCAAGACGGCCGAGCTCGGCAGCCTGTCCAAGGCCGCCGAAGCGCTGCGCATGTCGAACGCGGCCGCGAGCCGCCATCTCAGCGCGCTCGAGGAGCGGCTCGCCGTCCGGCTGATCGAGCGCAACACCCGCCGCCTGTGGCTGACGGAGGCGGGGCAGGAGCTGCTGGAGCGTTCCAGCCGGGTCTTGAACGAACTGGCTGAGGCCGAGGACATCGTCAGCGATCGCGCGCTGTCGCCGCAGGGCACGCTGCGTGTCACGAGCTCGCTATCCTTTGCGGTGATCTATCTGGCGCCGATGCTGCCGGCCTTCCGCACGCGCTATCCGAAGCTCAACATGCAGATCACCACCGCCAACCGCTACCCGGATTTCATCGAGGCCGGCATCGACGTGGCGATCCGGACGCGCGAGCAGGAGCCGGATTCGAACATCATCGTCCGCCGCATCGGCCAGATGCGTCGCGTGCTCGCGGCCGCACCCTCCTATCTCGCAAGCTGCGGCGCGCCGGAACAGCCCGCCGATCTCGCGCGTCACAACATGCTGGTCTACAATCTCGCCAACGATCCCTATTCGCTGCGCCTGCGCAAGGGCCATGGCGCGCAGACGGTGCGCATCACGCCGACGCTCGACAGCAATGACGGCCAGGTCATCCGCGGCGCGGCATTGGCAGGTCTCGGTATCCTCATCCAGCCGCTCTACATCGTCCAAAGCGATATCGCAGCGGGCCGGCTCGTTCCGGTGCTGATGGACTGGGAGCTGCCACTGCTCACCATGAACATCGCCTATCAGAACCGCGCCGGGCTGCCGGCCAAGATCCGGGTGTTCTCGGACTTCCTGGTCAGCCACATCCGCGAGCATTCGGAGCCGGGGATCTGGATCGACACGGCGAAGTGAGCGGGAGCATCCATGTATCTCGGCATCGATCTCGGCACCTCCGCAGTCAAGACCGTTCTCGTCGACGGTGCGCAGCGCGTGATTGCAAGCGAGAGCCGGCCGCTCACGACCGTCTCGCCGCAATCAGGCTATTACGAGCAGGATCCCGCGCAGTGGATCGATGCGACCTTCGCCACGCTGGATGCCCTGAAGGCATCGCATGCCGGCGAGCTGTCGGCGGTCGAAGGCATTGGACTATCCGGCCAGATGCACGGTGCCACGCTGCTCGATGCGAGCTTAAGGCCCTTGCGGCCCTGCATCCTCTGGAACGACGGGCGCTCGGCCGCCGAATGCCTTATCCTGGAGCAGCGCTGGCCCGCCTTGCGCGCGACGTCGGGCAACAAAGCGATGCCGGGATTCACCGCGCCGAAGCTGCTCTGGATCGCAACCCACGAGCCTGACATCTTTGCGGCGACCAAGCTCGTTCTGCTTCCAAAGGCCTATTTGCGCCTGGTGCTGAGCGGCGAGGCCATCGAGGATGTCTCCGATGCATCGGGATCGCTGTGGCTCGACGCCGCGCGTCGGGACTGGTCGGATGCAGCATTGGCAGCGACCGGCCTGTCGCGCGATCACATGCCGCGTCTGGTCGAGGGATGCGCGCCCGCAACGACCCTGCGTGCCGAGCTCGCGCGGCGCTGGGGTATGACCCGGCAGCCGGTGATCGCGGGCGGAGCCGGCGACAATCCGGCCGGCGCCGTCGGCATCGGCGCGATCGGGCCGGGAACCGCGTTCATATCGCTGGGAACCTCCGGTGCCCTCATGGCACCAACCAGCAGAATCGCCGCTAACCCCGACCGCGCGGTGCATACATTCTGCCATGCCATTCCCGCCATGTGGATTCAGGCCGGCGCGATCCTCTCGGCCGCCTCTTGCCTCGCTTGGCTCGCGCGCCTGTTCGGCGTCGGCGAGGCCGAGCTGCTGGCGCCGCTTGGAGCGCGTCCGCAGGCGCCGTCGCCTGTGAGCTTCCTGCCTTATCTCGCAGGCGAGCGGACGCCGCACGACGATCCCGCCGTGCGCGGCATGCTGGATGGTCTGAGCCATGGCACCGACCGCGGGACGATCGTGCAGGCGGTGCTCGAGGGCGTTGCCTTCGCGCTTGCCGATTGTCGCGACGCGCTCGCGGATGCCGGCATTGCGATTGCGGAAGCCGATGTCATTGGCGGTGGTTCGCGGTCCCCATTCTGGCTCTCGGTGCTGGCAAACGTGCTGAATGTTCCGGTCCATCGCTTCGTTGGAGGTGAGACCGGCGCCGCGTTCGGTGCGGCGAGATTGGGGCGGCTTGCTGTCACCGGTGAGGCAATCGCTGCCGTATGCACGCGGCCAGAGCGCATCGAGACGTTCGAGCCCGACGCTGAACTTGTCGATACCTATGCCGGGCGGCTTCCCGCGTGGCGCGAACTGTATCGGCCGCGCCACTAGCTGACCCAATCTGGATTTCCATACTTCGGTATACTCGCCTTCGGTATTGCCCTGCGTCACCCGCTTTTGTTTAATGACCAAACCGCGCTGGGCAAGAAACGAGACGCGGGTGGGAAACGCATTGTGCGCGGGAGGCACGATGAACGATCCGATCCTCGAGATGCGCGGGGTCTCAAAATCCTTCTTTGGCATCAAGGCGCTGCGGGCCGTCGATCTCACCGTCTATGCCGGCGAAATTCATGCCCTGATGGGCGAGAACGGCGCCGGCAAGTCGACGCTGATGAAGATCCTGTCCGGCGCCTACCGGCCGGATCCGGGCGGCGAGATCCGCATCGAGGGCCGGCCAGTGCGGATCGAAGGCCCGCTCGGCGGCCGCGCGGCGGGCATCTCCATCATCTACCAGGAGCTGTCGCTCGCTCCCAATCTCAGCGTTGCCGAGAATATCTATCTGGGACGGGAGATCTCGCGATCAGGTTTGCTGGCGCGCGGCGCCATGCGCGAGGGCGTCGGCCCGATCCTGAGACGGCTGGGTGCGGACTTCCTGCCATCGACGCTGGTGGCGCATCTGTCCATGGGCCAGCGGCAACTCGTCGAGATCGCGCGTGCGCTGCACGCGAGGTCAAAAATCTTGATCATGGATGAGCCGACCACCTCGTTGTCGGCCGCCGAGAGCGAGCGGCTGTTCGCGCTGATCCGCCAGCTTCGTTCCGAGGGGCTTGCCATCATCTACATCTCGCATCGCATGGACGAGGTCTACGCGCTCGGCGACCGCGTCACCGTACTCCGCGACGGCAGGCTGGTCGGGTCGCTCGACAAGCCTGAGATCCGCGCCGACACCATCGTCCGGCTGATGGTCGGGCGTGACGTCTCCTCATTTTACAAGAAGGATCACGATCCGGAGGCGGGGCGGGGGCATCCCGTGCTCGCGGCGATCGACATGGCCGATGGCCAGCGCGTCAAGGGTTGCTCACTGACTGTGCATGCAGGTGAGGTGGTGGGGCTTGCCGGCCTGATCGGTGCCGGTCGCACCGAGCTTGCGCATCTCATCATCGGTGCCGCACCGAGAACATCGGGCCGTCTCGAACTCGAGGGACGTCCGATCGACATCCGTAGCCCCGGCGCGGCACTCGAGGCCGGCATCGCCTATCTGACCGAGGACCGTAAGGCGCTCGGCCTGTTTCTCGACATGTCATGTCTGGACAACATCAATCTCGCGGTGCTCGCGCGCGACGCGAAGCTCGGCTGGTTTCTGGATCGCGACAAGGCGCGCGAGCGCGCCGACCGGGCTTTCGCGGGGCTCAGCATCCGCGCCGCCGATGTCGCCGTCCCCGCCGGTGGCCTGTCCGGCGGCAACCAGCAGAAGGTGCTGCTGTCGCGGCTTCTCGCCATTGCGCCGAAGGTTCTGATCCTCGACGAGCCGACGCGTGGCGTCGACGTCGGCGCCAAGTCCGAGATCTATTCGATCATCGACAATCTGGCCAAGGCCGGCACCGCGATCCTCGTCATCTCGTCCGACCTGCCCGAGATTATCGGCATCTGCGACCGCGTCATCGTGATGCGCGCCGGACACATCGCCGGTGAGATCAGGCGCGAAGCTGCGGCTCCCCTGAACCAGGAAGACATCATGACGCTCGCCACCGGGATGGAGCAACTCGATGCATGACGGCTCTCCGAAGGCGGACACTGCCACAGCTGCCGGCCTTGTGGCTGCGCAAGAGACGAAGCGTCAACGCATAAGGGTGCTGATCAGCGCACTCGGCATGCTGCCAGTGCTGTTGATCCTGTGCGTCGGTTTCCATTTTCTGTCCGAGGGCCGCTTCTTCACCGGACAAAATCTCGGCATCGTGTTGCAGCAGGCCGCAGTGAATACCGTGCTCGCCGCGGGCATGACCTTCGTCATCCTCACCGGCGGCATCGACCTCTCGGTCGGCTCGATTCTGGCGGCCTCCGCGATGGCCGGGTTGACCCTCTCCAAGCTGCCGGAGCTCGGGATGCTGTGGCTGCCGGCCGCGCTGCTCACCGGTCTTGGCTTCGGCGTTATCAATGGCGCGCTGATCGCGCTCCTGCGCCTGCCGCCTTTCATCGTCACGCTCGGCTCTCTCACCGCCGTACGCGGCCTGGCGCGACTGCTCGGGGCCGATACCACCGTGTTCAATCCTTCCATTCCTTATGCCTTCATCGGCAATGGCTCGCTGACGCTCGTACCCGGCGTTGCCTCGATCCCGTGGCTCTCGGTGATCGCCTTGCTCGTCATCTTCGTCTCTTGGCTGGTGCTGCGCCGGACCGTGCTCGGCGTGCACATCTATGCGGTGGGCGGCAATGAGAGCGCGGCGCGGCTTGCCGGCATCAAGGTCTGGGCCGTGCTGATCTTCGTCTACGGCGTTTCCGGACTTTTCGCCGGACTCGGCGGCGCCATGCAGGCGGCGCGGCTCTATGCGGCCAATGGCCTCCAGCTCGGCCAATCTTACGAGCTCGACGCGATCACCGCCGTGATCCTCGGCGGGACCTCGTTCGTCGGCGGCATCGGCTCGATCTGGGGCACGCTGGTCGGCGCGCTGATCATCGCCGTGCTGTCGAACGGCCTCATTCTCATCGGTGTCTCCGACATCTGGCAATATGTGATCAAGGGCCTGGTGATCATCGGCGCCGTGGCGCTGGACCGTTACCGGCTGCAGGGGTCTGCCAGGACTTGAAGGGCTCGACGCGCACTTGGAGTGCGCATGGCGTGATGCGAGGTTCCGTTGCGGCAACTGGTCTGCCGTGCCGGGGACGAAGACAGACCAGGGAGGAAACCATGTTGAAGACGATCATGCTCGCCGGCGCCGCGATGGCGCTTGCCTTAAGCACCGCGCCATCCTTTGCCAAGGAGCTCAAGTCGATCGGCGTCTCACTGGGGTCGATGGGTAACCCGTTCTTCGTCGCGCTGTCGAAGGGCGCCGAGTTCGAGGCGAAGAAGACCAATCCCAATGTGAAGATCACGACGGTCGGCTTCGAATACGACCTCGGCAAGCAGGTCACCCAGATCGACAATTTCATTGCCGCCGGCGTCGATCTGATTCTGTTGAACCCCGGCGATCCCAAGGCGATCGGGCCGGCGATCAAGAAGGCGCAGGCGGCAGGCATCGTCGTCGTTGCAGTCGACACCGCAGCCGAAGGCGCCGACGCCACCGTGACCACCAACAACGTGCAGGCCGGCGAGATCTCCTGCCAGTACATCGTCGACAAATTGGGCGGCAAGGGCGACGTCATCATCGAGAACGGGCCGCAGGTCTCCGCCGTGATCGACCGTGTCGTCGGCTGCAAGAACGTCCTCTCAAAGAATGCCGGCATCAAGGTGTTATCCAGCGACCAGGACGGCAAGGGCTCGCGCGAAGGCGGCCTCACCGTCGCGCAGGGCTATCTGACCCGTTTCCCGAAGATCGACGCCGTCTTCGCCATCAACGATCCGCAGGCGATCGGCACTGATCTTGCCGCGCGCCAGCAGAACCGCAGCGGCATTGTCATCACCGCGGTCGACGGCGCACCGGATATCGAGGCCGCGCTGAAGGATCCGCAGTCGCCGCAGATCCAGGCGTCGGCTTCGCAGGACCCGTTCTTCATGGCGCGGCGGGCCGTGCAGGTCGGTGTCGGCATTCTCAATGGCCAGAAGCCGGCCTCGACCGTCGAGCTGTTGCCTTCGAAGCTCGTGACCCGGGACAACGTCGCCGAGTACAAGGGCTGGACGTCGGATCGTTCTCAGTAGAACACCGTCCCTGCCGGGTGCGCGCGACACACGAAACGACGGGCGGCGTCTTGACCCACGCCGCCCGTATGCATAGCGCGTACACGCGCTGATCGGCCGTACGAGCGCGCGGGCCGCCCGAGTTCGACACGCTCGACGCTGATTGGTCAGGCTACTTGACGATATCGTCAGGCAGGCGCATCGCCCTCCCGGAATCGACTTGCCCGGGCTCGACTTCGTCGCGCTCGCCAAGGGAATGGGTTGCGTGGGGTGGCGCGTCACCGATGCCGGCGATGTCGACCGCATCTTGGCAGAAGCGTTGGCGTCGAGCGGTCCTGCGCTGGTCGAGATCGCAGTCGACGACGCCACGACGGACCTGTTCAATCATCCGCGCTAGCAGGCGGCGGAGGGATTGGTTCGCGGAGCCAACGCGGTCGATGGAAATTTGCTCGCGAAGGCATGGGCCTTGGGTTGAACGCGCGATCCGTCGATCACCTCGAGCCGGCCGCAGCGGTTCAGCGTGTGTAACTTCCGGCCGGGCCATGCCGGCCCGGGCTTGAGCGAATGCCGGACGCTCTGCTTGAACGTCGTCGGCGACAGTTCGACGATTTCCGCTAGCGCGAGCGCTGCGCCGTAACCGTCGGCACAATCCTGAATCGGGCGCCACAATTTGTTATCGATGGTGACGAAATTCCCCGCCGGTCGCGTGCTCGCACGATCGATCAGGACCGGATTGCTGGCATGGGGCAACCACGGGCCAAAGAGGCGGTCTGCGTAGTAGATCGCCAGCGAATCCGAATAGCCGCCCGTTCCGTCGCGCCAGGCTCCAAACAGATAGTGCAGGCCGTTGTGCTGCGTGATCGTGACATCGGCGAGTTCGAGGCCGGAAAGCAGCGTCGCGTGCCGCTCCCATTTGTCCGGAAAACGAACGCATTTGTAGAGCGCGACGTCGCCGTGAACCGAGCTCTCCGGGATCATCCACAACGCGCCGTCGCTCTCGATCAGAAACGGGTAGGAGAGGTGCCAGGGCTCCTCTAGCACCGGCACGACGTCTCCCACCGGGCCCGCATCGTTGAACTCGATCGCGGAAATGATCCCCTTTCCAATCCGGTGATCGAGATCTTCGAAGAAGACGAATGTCCGTCCCTGCCACGTGATGGGAAACGGATCGGCGTAGAAACGATGGCCGGGATCGGCAAGGACATTCCAGCCTGGTCCCGATAGATTTCCGGTCTGCCAGACACCTGCGCCGTCATTGAAGCGCCATCCGATATGCCAATGCGGGGCATAGCAACAGAGCCGATAGATCTCCTTGGCGATCGATACGGCGAGGCCGCGCGCAACGTAGGCCGCCGGCTGCCGGCCGATGCGATTTCCGGCGGGGCGTGCCAGCTGTGGCACGATGCGCGGGCGTCCCGACAGGATTGCCGCCACCATGGTCAGGGTTCGCGCCATCACCGTTTCGAGCGCGCCGCTTAGGCCGGCCGCGATTTCTCCGGATGGGTGGCCGCGATCGAGCACTGTATTGTCGACCTCGTTGACGATGTCGATCACCGGCAGGTCGCCGGCGAGAATGGCGGCGAGCGCTGCATTTTCGCCTGCGGCGCCGTTGAAGAGAGGACGCAGATACAGCCGGGCAGAACAGTTGGGGTCGCGCGCGGCGCCCGTAAAATCGACGATCACGTCGGCCGTGCCGGCGCGAGCTTGCGTCCGTTCCGGGATGATCTTCAGTTTGCCGGCGCCGCTGTGTTGGCCCCTGTGCAACACCATGCGTTCGAGTTCGAATAGCGCGTCGAGACCTGTGGGGCGCGACTCCGTCGTTGCGGTCCAGGCGATTTGAAGCGGCACGTCCCGGCCGTCGATCGACAGCGTCTCGCGGTCCATCCACCGGCGCGCATGCTCACGTTCACAGCGAAACTCGATGATCATGTCGAGCCCATCTATTCCAGCGTGCCCCGTCAAATGACTTGGCTGAGAAGCCGAACGTATTCCTCCACCATGGCATCTACCGAATAACGCAGCCGCAGGCCTTTGGCGTTTTGTCGCAGTTCGTCGCTCAGGGTTTGATTCGTCAGAATTGTCGAAACGGCTGCCGACAGCTTCGCATGATCGGAGGCGTCGACGAAGAGTGCGGTCGGTTTTCCCTCAAAGGACAGCACCTCGCGCAATACGGGAAGATCGGTGACGACGGAGGGAACACCGGCGTTTGCAGCCTCGACCGCGGCCAGACCGAAGGTTTCGGCCTGTGTCGGGAATACGAACACGTCCAGACAGGCGAGGAAGTCCGCCATCCGGCGTGGCGGGATTTCGCCGAGCAGGTACAGCCTGTCCGATACTTTCAATTCGTCGGCCAACTGCCTCAGCCGGGCCTCGTCGGCTCCTTGGCCGGCCAGTGCAAGGTGCCAGGATGGTTGATCCGGCAACAAGCGTATCGCCACATCAAGCCGCTTGTGCGGATGCAGCCTCGCCGCGCAGCCGAGCAGGATGCGATCCGGCGGCAGGTTGAATGTCGCTCGTGCCGCGTCCTTCGACAAGGTGAGGGCCTTGTCGTCGAAGCCGTGCGGGACATGCACCATGCGTGACCGATACGCCGCGGGGTAGCGCGAATATTCGCGCTGCATGTCCTTCGAATTGAGCGTGATGCGGTCGAAGAAGCCGAGGCTGCCCATGACGATGTCGGCCGTGCGGACGGGTCGGCTCATCGACAGCGCGGACGAAACCTGGTTGGCGATGACAGGCGCGCGGCAGACGAGGCGCGACACACCGGCGCCGATCACGTTGCCAAAATGCTGAAAGGTCAGAACGGCGTCGGGCTTGCTGGTCCTGATATGGCGGCCGAGCGTCCGCAGCATTCGCAGCAGTGCCAGCGGATTGCCCGGCCGGCTCGAGGCGCAGTAGAACGTATCGGGCGGCTCGTCGAACGAATCCGACTTGCGGAAGAAGAACAGATTGGTGACGCGATAGCCGCGCGCGGTAAGGCCGGCACCGAGCAGCCTGGAGATCTCCTGCGCGCCGGCGTTTTCGGCCTGGGTCTGGACGAGAAGGACGTGCAGCTTCCGTCCGTTGCCGTTGGACGGCGTGAGTGCTGTCGCAGTCGTCTCGCCCAACTCCTTGTTTGGCTGGTAATGGAGCACGGATCCCGACCCACTGAAGAAACGAAGTTTTCACCTTCTTGACCCCGTACCTACCATGCGAGCATCGCGCGGACACCGACTAGCAATAAACGGAGTTAATGCGCAGCCTGCCGGAACGGCATCCTTCGCGAGAGAATTCTGGCAGTTTCCAAAGGAAGTGAAGCGACCGCGTTAACCAATTGGCCATGGTCGCGCGAGGGTCGGGTAACCGCGGATTAACCATAGATATTTACGGTGGAGCTGGCCACTGAACAGTGTTCGCCAGTTGAATCCGAGTAGAGTCCATGACGTTCGGTCGCCGCGCAGACCCGACAAGTTCCGGATCGACCGGCGTTGCCGCGTCGTGGAGCCGGAATTCGTCGAGCGCTGAGGCTGCCGGTGCCGCTGCACGCTTTGGCGGTGTGTTCACTGCCGCCGGTGCGCTCTCCTTCCTTCGCGAAAACGCTCGGCGGATCTTGACGCTCGCGCTTGCGATCTTCGCGCTTGGCGCCGTCGTTCTCCTGGTGCTTCCGGTCCGGTTCGCAGCGACCGCGCTGGTCGTCGTCGATCCCCGCGAGCAGCGCGTGACCACGGAGCAGGACGTTTTGCCGGGCATAGGGCAGGATAGCGCCGCGCTGCAAAGCCTGGTCGAAGTGGCGAAGTCCGACGGCTTTCTCGAGCCGTTGATCGAGCAGCTCAAGGTCCGCGATGACGAAGACATTTCCGGCGGCTACACCGCCCCCGCGCGCCTGCTCGAGCGCTTCCGCAACCGTCTCGACATTTCCCGTCGCGGGCTGACCTATGTCATCGCCATCCGCTTCACCTCGAACCGGCCGGAGCGGGCTGCCTACTATGCCAACGCCATTGCCGAGGCGTTCGTCGCCAGACAGAGCCGCATTCGCACCGAGGCGACCGACGAGGCTGCCGACTGGCTCGGCAGCCGGCTCAAAACACTGAGCGACCGGTTGAAGGCGTCGGAGGACGCCGTTGCCACATTCAAGCTCGAGCATAGGATCGTCAACGCCGGCAAGGACGCCACGACCCAGCAATTGCGGGTGACCGAGCTGTCGCAGCAGGTGGCAGCTGCGCGCGCGCGGACCGAGGAGGCCAAAGCCCGTTACGAGCAGGCGCAGCGCGACGTGAAGGCGAAGGTCGAGGGCCCCGTCAAGCAGGATCTCCTAAGCGCGTTGCGAGCCCAGCGGTCGGCCCTCAATGATCAAATCGCGCAGAAGCGGGCGGTGCTCGGTGATCGCCATCCCGATCTCGTGATGTCGTACGGCCAGCTGAACGATCTGAACAGGCAGATCGAGATCGAGCGGACCAAGAGTATCGACACCGCGAAGTCGGAATATGAGGCGCAGCGCGATCAGCAGAAGGCTCTGGAAGGTCAGATGAAGGCTGCTGAATCGCAGCTCCTGGTCGACGGTCAGGCCCTGGTCCGGCTCCAGGAGTTGCAGCGCGACGCTGAGGCCAACAGAAACATCTACGAGCAGTTCCTCTCGCGGTCCAAGACGACGAATGAACAGCGCCTGTTGCAGAGTTCTCAGACCAAGGTCGCCTCGCCCGCCATTCCGCCGCTTCGCTCGACCCTTCCGCCGCTGTCTTTGCTGCTCGCTGCGCTCGCGATCGGTTCGCTGCTGACATCGACGGCGGTCGTGGCGGCAACGGGACGCAGATCGGACAAATCCGCTCCGGACGTTCGCGCCCCCGATCCGGCTCCGCGCCAGCCCGGGGCGTGGTCACGTCCGCCCGTGTGGGCCCGCGTTCCCGACCTGCCACCTGGCGAGGTCCCGAGAAACATCTGGCAAAGCCCGGTGTCTGCGACGAGTGAACTAAATCTCGGTCCGCATCTGCGTCCGCTGCTCGACATGCTGGAGAAATTGCCGGAAGGCCGGGGCAAGGTTGCGCTTGTGATGTCGGTCGGGAAACGGGCCGGCGGCAACACGGTCGCGCGGTCGCTGAATCGGTGGGCGCTGAACGGGGGAAAGCTGAGCGTCCTGATCCGGGTCGAGCCGGATCTCGGTGGTGCCGGGACCAGCCTCGCCAAGGCGCCGGCGGATGGCGCGACCGCGGCGGATTTTCGCAGCATCGACGAGCTTCTGAACGTCGGCAAGGGGCCCGAATCGTCGCCCGCAGACGACATCCGTTCGGAGTTCGATCTGATCGTCGTCCATGCCACCTCTCTGGCCTTGCAGCCGGAAGCGGCTGCTCTGGCCGCTCATGCTGATCTCGTCATCCTGGTCGCCCGCGAAGACGCAATCGATTCAGCCGCAATGCGCAGGGTGACGGCCGCGCTCTCACGCTTTGGCGGCGTGCCGACCGGGATCGTCGTGAATCGTGTGCCGGCAGACCCGTCGTCGGCTCAACGTCGGGCTGAAGCGCTCGGCCTGGCTGGTTGACGGTCGTTCGGCGACGCGCGGCCGAGCCGTGCCTGCCGCGGTTGAACCGGAGCCTAGTCGCCCGCGTCGGCGCCGCCGACTGCATAGGTGCCGCGTTTCGATCCACCGAAGCGCAAGAGCACGAGAATTGAAGGATCAACCCCGGTTCGCCTGCGACAGAGAACGTTGAGCGCGATGGTCGCAAGCGCCAGCGACACCGTGGCCGATATCGCTGCGCCAAGCACGCCGAGCCAGGGAATCAGCACGAGAAATCCGACCAGCCGCAACGCCACGTTTGCCGCGACGACGGGGACATAGATGCGCTCATGGCCGGTGAGCTGCAATATCGCCGCAGAGGGACCGCCCGCTGCCTGAAACGCCGTTCCGATCGCGAGCACGATCAGGACCCAATGCTGTGCGGCGAAGTGGGGTCCGAACAGGTTGAGAAGATGGGGGCCGCCAATCCAGACCAGGAAGAGCCCGCTGACCACGCAAAGCGCGGTCACTTCCGCCATCAGCTGCAACGTCCGCTCGAATTCCTGAAGGTTCTTGCTGAAGTGCAGCGAAGGAAGCCGGCGCGCCCCGAAACTGTACAGCGCGGCCGACAACATGGCGAAGATGTTGGCAAGGCGCGAGGCGGCGAAATAGATGCCGGCGGTCGCGGGATCCAGCATCCAGTAAACCAGAATGACGTCGAAATACTGGTTTGCGGCTTCGAGGACGGAGGCGATCCAGAAATGAAGCGCGCTCGATCTCCAGCGGCTCGTCTCGGACTGCGCCGCCGTGCCGCGGAGATCCGGCAGAGCTCGCGCGATCGAAACGACCTGCGCGACCAGGCCAACCGACATCGCGATCGTCATCACCGCGAACAATTCGGCGGGGTCGAGTTGGCGATGGCCGAACATGATTGCGAGCAGAAACAGGACGACGCCGACCCGCCAGAAGAACTCCCTGTTTCCCTCCCCCATGAGGATGCTGACCAGCGAGCGCGCAACCTGGCTGCCGAGCATCACACCTGCATTCACGGCGGTGTAGGCGGACACGGCGAGGATCAGCAGCCACCAGTCGCCCTTCACGTTCGCCGCGATCGCGATTGCACCGATCACAACCAGCATCGCGACGGAGGAAAGCTTCAGGCTCGACAGCAGCACGCCCTTGGTGAGGTCGGGCCGATTTCCCACCTGATACTCATTCAGGAAGCGTACGAGGAGCGATTCCTGGCCGACCAGGCCCACGACCGATGCGATCTGGGCGACTGAAAGCCAGGTCGCAAAGATGCCGAAGCCATCGGGCGACATCGTTCGTGCCGCAAGCGAGAATAATGCAAACGCAAGTGCGCCGCTACCAACCTTGAGAAGGATGGTTCCGACGACACCGCGCGTCACGTCGCGCCGCATGAACTGGATGATGGATTCGATCATGAACGTTAAGGAGCAACTCTCCCCGGAAGAGCTACGTGCCGATACCGGCGCCAGCCTAGCATGCCGAAAAACCGCGAGTGTTAATGAGCGGCCTCGAGGATCTTGCCGGCCACGACGACGTCGCGGCCAGGTCAGTTGCTTCACGGTGGTACATCGCCGTCTCCATTGTCCCACATAGAGCAAAGCCCAGCTCGGCCGAATGGCGGCATAGGGCCGCATCGACGGCCGAAGACAGCACGATCAGCCGTTTGAATGCGGAATGGCTCGCCGGAATGGCCGCCGATCTGCCCAAAACGCGGACTTTGCAGAGTCTCCTGAGCAAAGCTCGTGCCGGGACATCGCAGCTCCAGGTCGGTCCTCCCTTCATTAACCTCGATCTGCGGAAATGATCGCGTTTGGCCTTGCGATGCGACATCAGGCGAGAAAATTGCAAATGGAGCCACGTTAACCGTGGGAGCCTGGATATGACGACGGACAGAACCGTGAGCGAGCCGATCGCCGCTGCCGGGGGCGTGAGGATCGCGACGGACATTGCGATCGTCGGCGGCGGCCTTGCGGGATCGCTGGCGGCAGCCGTTCTTGCGCGGGCAGGGCATCGCGTTGTTCTGGTGGATAAGCGCGCGGTCTATCCGGACGAATTCCGGGTCGAAAAGATCGGAGGCCACCAGCTGGAGGCGTTCCGCAGGCTGGGCTTCATCCGTGGTCTCGAAAGCGCCGCCTGTCCATACGATCGCGTGCTCAACATCAGGGAAGGCAAGGTGGTCGATGTCAGCGTCGGCCAGGCTTATGGCCTTCCCTATGCCGATCTCGTTGCCATGGCGCGCAGCCAGTTACCTGATCCATCCAGCCTGATCGTCGACGAGGTCACTGCGATCAGCTGTAGCGACGACGTCCAGCATCTCGAGCTTGCCTCCGGACGGCGCGTCACTGCGCGCCTCATCGTTCTGGCCACGGGCATGGCAGGAGTTCTCGGCTACAAACTCGGCATCAGGCGGCGCGTGCTGGCCGCGGGTCACTCGGTCTCGTTCGGCTTCACGATCGCCCGCCGTGATGGCGCGCCGTTCGATTTCAAGGCGCTGACCTGTTACGGCGAACGCACCGCTGATGGCGTCGACTACCTCAGCCTGTTTCCGATACGCGCGGGCATGAGGGCGAACCTCTTCATGTTCCGCGACCCGGCCGATCCGATCATGCGCGATCTGCGTCGCGAGACGGAAGCGACGGTTCTGCGCCTTCTGCCGGGATTGCAGACTTATCTCGGCGATTTTCGCGTGGTCGACCGGATACGGAACTGGGTGATGGACCTCTCCGTCGTCGAGGGGCACCTTCAGCCTGGTGTCGTGCTCATCGGTGACGCGTTCCAGACCAACTGTCCTGCCGCCGGCACCGGCGTCGCGCGCCTGCTGGTGGACGTCGAGCGTCTTTGCACCGAATATGCGCCGCGGTGGCTCATGACTCCCGGCATGAGCCGGGAGAAGATCTCGGAATTCTACGCCGATCGCGACAAGATCGCGGCAGACCAGCAGTCACTGAAGATGGCGCGATTCCGCCAGGCCCTGACCTCGCGCGACGATATCGGCTGGGATGTACGGCGGCGGTTGCACTTCCTGCGACGCAGTATCACCCATCGGGTCGATCAAATGCGGCCAGGCTGGCTCGCGCATGTCCGCAGCGCACTTCGTGCGTGACTGCCGCGACCGTCGGCGCCTCGCGCTCGTCAGCGCGTCGGCGTTGAGGTGCGGGGCGGCAGGAGCCTGAACTCCGACATGCGCTTGACGGCCAGTTTGAGCCAGGGAGCCTGCTTCAGTGCGAACAACGCGACGGCGCCTGCGGTGCTGCCGGCCTGCGTGACCGCCCACATCGGCGATGGCTGCCCGCCGAACAGTTTCTTGTACGGCTCGTCACCTATGGTGAAGTCGAGCATCTGGTCCCCGCGCTCGATGCAATCCCTCGCCACCTGCTCGAACATCAGCGCCCCCAGGGACTGGCTCTTGTATCCCGCAATGTCGAACGCGCTCATGATGACATGGTAGGTGCCGCGGTGGCACAATCCCAGCACGGCGGCGATCACGTCGCCGTCCATCTTCATGGCATAGAGCCGCACAAAGGAGCCGAGGCCGCGAAGCGCCACCTCGGAATAGAAGTCGAAATATTCGGGGCGCTGGAGCAGGTCGCCGTCGCCTTGTGACTGAAATCGGGGACCGCGAAATTTCTTCATTACCTCCAGCGCGTCAAGCGTGGAGGCGGTGTCGTTGCAGCACGAGAAGCTCAAAGCGCCCTTCTTCTGGAGCTGACGATATTTCTTCGCGAGCTCCTTCTGATAGGAGCGATCCATCGCACTGGCCCGCCACTGCTCGAACGGCGCGATGAGGACGGTCGCGTAGGCATTGGTGTCCATCGAGACGCGGCGGGGCGCAGCCAGCAGGTTCTCGATCGGAAGCCGTCCGTCTGGAATCTTGGTCATGCGGAGCAGGTCGAACGGGTGGAGGAGGCCTCGAAGCTCCGCGCATGCGCTCTCGTCCGCGAGCAGTTGGGAGAATATTGTCGGGCTGCAAACCGGCGCCAGATAGTCGGAGACGCGGAGGTCGGCGAATTCCACGGTCCGTATCGGACCACGCCGGATCCGCAGCAGGGGCAGCACCATTGCAAGGGCACGCGTCGTGCGGTGACGGACCACGACAATCAGAGGGGTTGCCCCCGCATGAGACGCCAGCCTGGTGTAGAGGCTGTGCAGCCAGAGTGGGTGCTGGAACGCGGTGGCGGCGGAATTGTCGAACAGTTCTGCGTATTCCGGAGAGAGAAGGTCGAACGCCTGCTCGATGGCGATATCGAACGTGCTGCTGGATCTGTTCATGCGCAACCAAGGAAACCAGATAATTCGTGAAATTCGATCGAGCTCGATCCGCGCTTTATAGCAGGGTCGTTACGGGCGAGACACCGGCGGGGTGCGATTTGCATTAATGCGCCGCGCCCGGTCTCTTATCGTTACCAAATTCTTAAACTCCGGCATCGTGTGGGCTGGGAACGCCGGAGATCGACCCGCGCTAGCAAATTATTAACCGCGCTTAAGGAAGGTCGGTTCATGGCCAGCCTGCAGACCGAGGTGGATTCCGGAGCACTCGAGAGCGCGTTCTGGGAGACGCGCAGTGTTGGCGTTGAGAAGATTGCCAGAATTGCAATCAGCAGTTCGATCACCGTCAATGTGGTCGCGTCAATGGGCATCTTCAACGCCGCGCTCCTGCCGCCGGAGCTGAGCTTTGTGCAACAGGCCGTGGCGCTCCTGATGTGGGGCGTCCTCATCTACGCAAGCGCATTCGTGCGCCCGCGCCTGCGCTTGCAGTTCAATCCCGATTTGATCGCGCTGCTCGCATTCTACACCTTCGCCGTCATCTCCGTGTTCTGGTCGAGCCTGAGCGCGGCAGCGCTCATGAAGAGTGCGGCGCTTGCCATGACGACCTTCGGCGCATTCTGTCTCGTCACGCGCCTCGAGATGGACGAGATTGTGAAGGCCACGGCCCTTGGCCTGTTCATATTGGTCGCCGCATCGGCCTTCTGTGCGCTTGCCGTGCCCGATATTGGGATAGACCAAACCTGGATGCACAGCGGCCAATGGCAGGGCGTCTATGAATCGAAGCAGACGCTCGGCTTCGTCGGCGCGTATCTGATGTTTTTTGCCTGTTATCTTAAGATGAAGGGGCAGGGGTGGCCGACGTTCCTCGTCGTGTTTCTGCTGGCCTCAACCTGCGTCCTCGCGTCGGAATCGCGCGGTGCCGGCGCTGTTGCCCTGGCGGCCTGTGCACTGCTCGTGACCTCGATGTGGTCGGTCGGCTGCATGAGGGTCTATGCGGTCCTGCCGTTCGTCATGTGCATCCTGGCCGGGATCCTGTTTCTCTATTTTTACGTGACGGGCTATGACGCCATCCATGTCGGCGATGCGACCATCGATTTCACCGAGCGAACGTTCATCTGGCACTACGCCATCAGCCATTTCGACGATGCGCCGTTGTTCGGCTTCGGGATCAACGGCTTTTGGACGGTCCCGTCGATCTACGATTATTTCGAACAGAACCACGGCTGGGTGCTGGACAATTATCACAGCGGCTACATCGCGATCCTGATGGAAACAGGGTTTCTGGGATATGTGCTTTTCGCTGCGAGTGTTGTTCTGTTCTCGAGCAAGATTCTCGATCTGATTTCGACCAGATCCATCGATCGTTCGCACTGCGCTCTCATCATTGGATTTGTCGTGCTCAGCTTTCAGACCAATTTTACGGAGACGACATTCCTCCGTTCGACGATGTTCACGTCGGTGCTGCTCGTCTCGTTCTTCTTTGCGACGTGCAGGTCGATGCCACAGGCCGACTTCCAGTCCTTGCAAATGGACGCAAGATGACCGTCATGCGCGCTCGGCGGCCGGGGAGCGTCATGCTGGCGGCAACGACACTCTTCGCTGCATCGCTCTTCTCCGAGGTCCACGGAGCCGAGCGGGCCAATTCCCGCGATGTGCCGAGACTGGGGCGCGGTATCAATATTCTCGGCTACGATGGAATCTGGGAAGGCGGCCAGAACGCGCCGTTCCGTCTGGACAATTTGACGACGATCAAGAAGGCCGGGTTCTCGCACGTCAGGATCAATTTCTTCGGCTTCAAGTTCATGAGCCCGGAGAATGTCCTGGATGAGATCGTCCTGAGGCGGCTCGATGCCGTCATCGAGGAGGTCCTCGCGAAGGGCCTCATTCCTGTCGTCGACGAGCATGACACGCACATTTGCCAAAGCGACGTTGCCGGATGCACTGAGAAGCTCAAGTCGTTCTGGCGGCAGATATCCGAGCGCTATGCCGGGAAGTACCCCACGCTCGTCTTCGAGGTCCTGAATGAGCCTGGTGGGCACATGACGTCCGCCAGCTGGAATTCACTGCTCAACGAGTGTCTCGGCATCATCCGCCGCACCAACCCAGAGCGGCCGGTCATTGCCGCCGTTCTCAACACGGATGATATTACTGTCGACGAGCTGGTTCTGCCGGCCGAGGACAGGAACCTCATTGTCACGTTTCACTACTACGCGCCCATACGGTTCACGCACCAAGGTGCGCCATGGTCTGCAACTTTCTCGAAAATAGGTCCCCTGGATTGGGGCACTCCGGATGACGAAGCGAAAGCCGCCGCCGATTTCAGGAAGATGAGTCTCTGGGCGGATAGAGAGAAGCGCCCCATCTATCTCGGCGAATTCGGGGTGTATGAGCGCGCGCCGTCCGACAGTCGCTTGCGATACCTCTCCTTCATGGCGAGAAGCGCCGACAGACTTGGCTGGTCATGGGCCTATTGGCAGTTCGACCATGATTTTGCGGCCTTCGACAGTGCGCGTCAGGCCTGGAAGCCGGGCATCCTGCGCGCCTTGATCCCGCCGCCGCATTGAAGCGGCGGTTCGTTCGCAACGGCATCAGAAATTCGCAGCCATTGCAGCGAGGCGTTTAGAGGCCCGTTCTCGGGCGGCTTCAAGCGATTGCCGCGGCCCGATGGTCGGCCCGATCGCGACGAAACGGACATCATTGATGCCAATGAAGCGCAGGATTTCGCGCAAGTAGGGCGTCGCCATGTCGATACGGCCGCGGTTCATGCCGGTGGAAAAGTCGCTGCCGCTGGCGAGGACCACCAGTGTCGGCCGGTCCTTCAGCAGCGGGATATATCCCTGCGACGGATCGAAACGAAAGGTGAGCCCGGGCTGGACGATGATGTCGATGAACTGCTTCAGCTTGTAGGGGATGCCGAAGTTCCACATCGGCGTCGAGATCAACACGCGATCGGCGAGTGAAAAGCGCAGCGCCATGGGCTCGGCCTCGGCAAACCTGTCGCGTTGAGGATCGTTGAAGCGATGGCCGTTCATGCGTGCGTATTTGGCTTCGAGGATGGGGCCAGCGAACTCAGGCATCTGCTCGCGCCAGAGATCCATGACGTCGATGTCCCAATCGGGATGCGCCTGACGAAAGTGCTCAATGAAGACTAGCGCGCCGGCACTCGATTCCGAGTCGGGGCGGGGCGAGCAGGAGAGGTGCAGGAGCTTCGGCACCGCGCGTCATCCCAGCGCCCTGATGACCGTATCCGCCCTGGTCACGACCGCGACGTTCTGCATGGCAAAGTTGATCGAGGCGTTGTGCCAGTCGGCGTTCATGGTCGAGCAGCAATCCTCGGGCACGATCATGAAATAGCCCTTGTCGGCGCCGGTGCGCGCGGTGTGTTCGACCGACATGTTGGTCCAGGCACCAGTATTGATGATCATGTCGCGCCCCGTCGCTTTCAGGATCGTCTCCAGCCGCGTGCCCTCCCACGCGCTCATGCGCATCTTCTCGACGACGAAGTCGCCGGGCCGCGGCTCGAGGCCCGATACCGGCGCCGCACCCCAGCTTCCGCGCACCATCGCCTTGCTGTCGACGAGGCCCTCGAACAACGGCGCATTCAACGTGACGCCGGGCGCGCCGGGTTCGACGATGAACCAGACATGGATGATGGCGACGCCGCGGGCACGCGCGGTCTCGGCGAGGCGGCGGACGTTGTCAACCACGTGCTGTTGCCGCGCATGCCCGGGGGCGCCGGATTCGGCGAAGGCGCCGGCGTCCATGATGACGTCGTTCTGGAGGTCCTGGATGATCATCGCGCAACGCTGCGGATCGAGCCGCATCTCGCCCTCGGCGAGGATGGGTGCCGCTGGCGCGGAGCTTGGCGCCGCGCCGCCGCCGCTTCGCCGGCCGCTCATATAGGGCTCATGCCGCGGGCCGACCTTGGTCGGGATCGCATAGACCGAATGGGTCGAGGTCAGATACAGCGTGCGGAAGTCCGGACCGCCCCAGGCGAGGTTGGCGACGAGCTCCGGCACGCGGACCTTGCCGAGCAGCTCGCCGCGCGGCGAATAGACCCAGACGCCGCCGGGCGCGGTGACCCAGACATTGCCGTGCTGGTCGCACTTCATGCCGTCGGGCACGCCCGGCTCGAGCTCGGAGCGGATGCCGCTCGCGAACGCGCGTGCGTTCGACAGTGAGCCGTCACTATCGACGTCAAAGACGCGGATCAGCGCCTGCACGGTGTCATTGACATAGAGCAGCTTCTCGTCCGGCGAGAAGCACAGTCCGTTCGGCTGATCGAACAGGTTGCGGTCGACGACGAGCTTCGGCTCGCCGCCGGGCACGACGCGATAGACGCCCTGAAAGCCGAGCTGGCGTGGCCGCTCGACGCCATAGATCGGCATGCGGCCATACCAGGGATCGGAGAAATAGATCGCGCCAGAAGAGTGGACGCAGACATCGTTCGGGCTATTGAGCTCCTGTCCCCCAAAGTGCGAAGCCAGCACCTCCCGCCGCCCGTCCGGCCGCTCGCGGACCAGCGACGACGTCGCATGCTCGCAGACGATCAAATTGAGCTCGGCATCATAGGTCAGGCCATTGCACTTGTTCGAGGGACGCTTGACCTCCACGACACCACGCCGCGCATCCCAGCGCCGCCGCACGTCGCCCGGCATATCCGAGAACAGGAGGTAGTGATCGACCGGATGCCAGACCGGTCCTTCCGTGAAGTCGAAGCCGGTGCCGACTTGCGCGACGGGCGCGTACGGGTCGATCAGGGTCTCGAATTCGGAGCGCAAGGTGACGTGCGTCATCGGTCGATATCCTCAGGTCACGTCAAGCCGGGAACCAGTTGCGTTGGGGCAGGGACTGCACGATCGGTCCGGGGACCTGGTCGTGCAGCCGCCCGACGACATTGCCGCCTTCGATCTTGGCGGGGCGATCGTGCACCGGCAGCAGATAGCGCGAATTGCTGAGCAGCTTCTTGATCGCCGCCTTCTCCGCGCGCTTGCTGGTGCCGTGGTTGCCGGTGGTGCGCGGTTCCCAATCGTGGATCTCGTTGAAGGGCGTGACGATCTGGTCGTTGAAGTCGTAGATCACGTCGCCACAAATGGTGGCGATGCCGTCGGCGGTGTGAACGATGATGTTCATCGAGCCCTCGGTATGGGCGTTGGCGGCATCGCAATAGACGCCGGGCATCAGCTCGATCGGGCCGGTGACCTCGAGATCCAGAAAGCGCAGCGCGCTCTTGGTGTGTAGGCGGTCGATCAGGTGCTTGATGTCGGGTGCCGGATATTGCGGATGCATCAGGCCGGAGACGGAATATTCGAGCTCCCTGCGGTTGAGGACGACGGTCGTGTTCATCGGGAACAGATCGTCCTTACCGGCATGGTCGATATGCAGATGCGTATGGCAGACGAAGCGGACGTCGCCCATGCGTACGCCGTGGCGGGCAAGCTGGTTCTCGATCATGTTTTCATGATATTGCAGGCCGCGCATGCCCAGCGTTTCCATGATCTGGTTGGAGCGATAGCCGGTGTCGACCACGACCGGATAGGGACCGCCGAGGATCAGGAAGCCCAGGGTGAGGACGCGGCGCGTGCGGCCGCAATCGCGGCCGAGCACCAGGAAGCTCGATTCCAGCTCGATGTCGCCATAGTCCAGGATCTTGATCTCCAGCGCCATTCGTTGCCCTCCCTCATCTGTTTCTTGTCTATCAAAGCCGATAAACGCGCGTCGCAGTGGTCCTGAAGATCGCGTCCTGCTGCGCCGAGCTCAACGGCGCGGCCGCCGCGCGAAACGCATCGACGAGCTCGCGATAGCTGGTCCACAACTTCTCGATCGGGAAATTGGAGCCGAACAGGCAGCGCTCGGCACCGAAGATCGCAACTGTATCGGCGAGCACGGCGGCAATGTGTGCGGGATCGTTGCGATGGATGAAGGTGCCGAGGCCGGAGAGCTTTGAAACCACATTCGGGCAGGCCGCAAGGCGCGCCACGCCGGCGCGCCAGGCGGCGCGGCCTGCCGGCGAGAGATCCTCCAACATGCCGGCATGCTGAAGGATGAAGCTCACCTTTGGACAGGATTCGGCCAGCTCCGCTGCCTCCGGCATCTGCGGCGTGAACACCTGCAAATCAAAGCTCCAGCCATAGTCGGCGAGCTGCGCGATGTTGCGGCGGACCAATGGATCGGCGCAGAGATCGGCGCGGGCCGCAAAGCGGTAAGGGGGGTTCTCGTGCCAGTGCAGCTGCATGCGCACGCCGCGCACGAGCGGATAGCGCTTGAGGCGATCTAGCTGGGGCCGGACGTCCTCGACGGCAAAATTGGCATAGGCGATGATCGCGTGTGGCCAGCCGTGGTCGTCGGCGGTCTGCTGCACCCAGGCGGCCTCGTGCTCGAAGCGCTCGTTGGCCCAGTTGGTCTGCACATAGACCGAGCGGGTGACACCGCTGCCCTTGAGGTCGTCGAGATATTCCTGGATCGGATAGTCGCGCCGGATCGGTTCATAGGGGCCGAAGATGCGCGGCTGCATGGGGCCGATCAGCCAGGCCAGGTCGGCCTGCCGCCAGATGTGATGATGGCCGTCGACAATATCGCTCACGCCGCTCTCCTTCGTCCCAATGCCAGAATGTGCGCGACGATCGACGCGCTCGAACCGCCATCCACGAGGTCATCGACGAAGCGCTCGATGGCCATGAGCGCTTCCGTCTGCGGGCGGAAGGCCGGGCTCGTGGCAAGCGGCGTCAGCCAGCTCAAGCGCCAGGCCCGCCGCGACAATTTAGCGACGGCGTCGCGAAGTGCGTCACCTTCGCCGCGCTCGAGCCCGTCGGAGACGATCACTACGGCGGCGCCGCGCGCATAGCCGCCGAACCGTGGCACGGCGAGGAAGGCTTGCAGTGCGTCGCCGATGCGTGTGCCGCCGTCCCAATCGCTGACGAGGTGGGCGGCCGCGTTCAACGCCTGCTCGCGACGCTTCAGCCGCAACGGACGGGTGACGCGCGTCAGCCGCGTGCCGAAGGTGAAGACCTCGACATTGGGCGCCGCCTGCACCAGCGCATGTGCGAGCTTCATGTTGTCTTCGGTGCGACTCTTCATCGAGCCGGACACATCGATCAGCAGCAATATTTTGCGTGGGCGCTGCCGCCGCTTGAGGTGACCGAGCCGCAAGATCTCGCCGTCGCTGCGGACAGTATCGCGCAACGTGCGGCGAAGGTCGGCAAACGGTCCGCGGCGAGTGCGCATGCGCCGGTGACCACGTCGTCGCGGCAGACGTCGCGGTGCTTCGCGCGCCAGGCGGCGTAGCGCGTCCA
The DNA here is from genome assembly GCF_004114935.1 of Bradyrhizobium zhanjiangense. Taxonomy (NCBI): domain Bacteria; kingdom Pseudomonadati; phylum Pseudomonadota; class Alphaproteobacteria; order Hyphomicrobiales; family Nitrobacteraceae; genus Bradyrhizobium; species Bradyrhizobium zhanjiangense. The sequence goes on along the minus strand of NZ_CP022221.1, from coordinate 6,295,777 downwards.
TGGTCGGAGTCACTCCAAAGCGGCGCTCGACCAGGGCCTCGGTCCGGGTCGCGGTGAGGCCGGACTCGCTCGCCTCGTCGGAGAGCAGGGGCTCCTCGTCGCCGCGGCCCTCTTCCTGGAGCCGGACCGTCTCATCGTCCTCGCCCTCGTCATCGCGCGCAATCGTCTCGCTGCCGCGGAAGTGCAGATCGAACAGCCGGTCGAAGGTGGCACGACGTTCGGGCGGCGGAGCCAGCGTCGCCAGTGCAGCTTGTCGGATATCCTCGATGCTATCAGGGCCGAGCAGCTTGATAGCTGCCAGGAACGTCGTGGTCTGCTCTGGCGCCACGGCAAAGCCGTTCGCGCGCAGCAGCGGGACGAAGGCGACGAAGACGCGTGCGGCGCGCGGAAGCTGCAGATCGGTACTCATACGGTCGCCTCCGCGAGCATGGCGTCGAGCCGTGGCGAGATGAAATGCAGGTCTTCTTCGTCCTTCAGCGCGACGCCGATCGAGCGCTTGAACGCGTCCGGCCATCGTGCGCCGCCTTTGTGAAGTAACGTCGCGGCCTCGGCCCAGTCCACGGCTTCGGCGATCCCTGGGGCTTTGCTGAGCGGCTCGCGCCGCAGCCTTTCGACGGCTGCAACGACGGCGCGCGCCGTGGCCTCGGCAACGCTGGAGGCACGCATCATGATGATGCGTGCTTCGCGCTCCGCGGTCGGATAGTCGATCCAGTGATAGACGCAGCGGCGGCGCAGGGCTTCATGCAGATCGCGCGTCCGGTTCGATGTCAGAACGACCACGGGGCGCTCCGCCGCGCGCACCGTGCCGCGCTCGGGAATCGAGATCTGAAAGTCGGAGAGGAATTCGAGCAGGAAGGCCTCGAACTCCTGATCGGCGCGGTCGATTTCGTCGATCAGCAGCACGGTGGAATCGGGCGCGCGGAGCGCCGCCAGCATCGGCCGCTCGATCAGGAACGTCTCGCCGTAGATGTCGATGCTCTCGTCGCCGGCCTGGCGGATCGCCAGCATCTGGCGCGGGTAGTTCCACTCGTAGAGCGCGGCGGACGCGTCGATGCCCTCGTAGCATTGCAGGCGGATGAGGCGGCGGCCGAGCACGGCAGCGATCGCCTTTGCGGCCTCCGTCTTGCCGACGCCCGGCGCACCCTCCAGCAACAGCGGCTTGCCCAGTGCGAGCCCGAGATAGGCGGCGGTCGCCAGTCCCTTGTCGGCGAGGTAATAGGCCGCCCGCAGCGCTTTCTCCAGCGCCTCGGGGCTGTCGATGCCGACGATGTTGCTGCGAACCGCCACGACGATACCTCTAGCGCCGCGCCTGCGGCCGTGCGCCGCCCTGGGCCTTGATCGCGCGCAGCACCTTCTCGGGCGTGATCGGCAGGTCGTCGATGCGCACGCCGACTGCGTTGAAGATCGCATTCGCCACGGCCGGCAGTACCGGGTTGGCGCACATCTCGCCGGGGCCCTTGGCGCCGAAGGGACCATCGGGAGCAGGACGTTCCAGCACCGCGATATCGTGCGGGCAAATATCGCCGGGGCCTGGCATGAGATATTCGACGAAGTCGCGCGGCCCATGGCTGGGGTCGGGATAGTAAGGCTCGGGAGTCTCGTAGAGTGCGTGGCTGACGCCCATCCAGGCGCCGCCGACCAGCTGCTGCTCGACGAGCCGCGGGTTGAGCGCGCGGCCGAGCTCATAGGCGGAGTCCATCCGGACCATCGCGACCTCGCCGGTCTCGTCGTCGACCTCGACCTCGGCGACGAGGCAGGCATGGGCGTAACACGTTGCCGGTGACATCTCTCCGGTTTCGGGGTCGACGTCGGACAGCGGGACCAGGAAGATGCCGCGACCCGAAATGGTCTTACCCTGCTTGAACTGCGCGGCGATCGCGACATCCTTGGTCGAGATCGAGCGATGCGGCGCGCCTTTGACGTGGATGTTGCCGCGCCCGTCAGTCTCGAGATCGGCCGCATTGACTTCCAACTCCTCGGCCGCCGCCTCCATCATCACGCCGCGCGCTTCGCGGGCGGCGGCCATCACGGCGTTGCCGACGCGATGCGTGCCGCGCGAGGCGAACGAGCCCATGCAATGCGGGCCGGTATCGGAGTCCGCCGTGTCGACATAGACGTCCTCGACAGGCACGCCGAGCGTCTCGGCGCAAATCTGCCGCGTCACCGATTTCATGCCCTGGCCGAGGTCGATCGACGACAAGGCCACCGTGAACTTGCCGCTGGGATTGGAATGCACCAGCGCCTGGCTGGGATCGCCGCCGAGGTTCATGCCGATGGGATAGTTGATCGATGCCATGCCGCGCCCGCGATGCCTGGTCATTAGCGCCTCCTGGTGCCGAGGACGGAGGAGAAGCGGGTGGCGCCGTGCGAGGGCGCGGCCGGGCGCGGCGGAGGAGGTGGCGGTGTCGGCGGAGGTGGTTCGCGCGGCGGCTCTCTTGTCGCGGTCACCGGCGCGCGGTCATAGGTCGTGCGCTGCTGCGCGGGCGCGGCCGGCCGCGCGCGCGGCTCCGTCGGCGTCGGCGGGATCGCGGCGCGGCTGCCGCCGCCATCCTTGCGGGAGGAGGCGCGCCTGAACTCGTCGCGGATCGGCCATTTGGCCTTTTCGGCGGCGACCTGAACGCATTCGATCAGCGCCGTGTTCTTGGCCTCGCGCCGGTGCGCCTTCATGTCGCCGTCGCGATAGGCGTTCAGAATCCGGAACTCCATCGGATCCATGCTGACGAGGTTTGCGAGCTTGTCCATCTGGCATTCGATGGCAAAGTCCATCGCGGTGACGCCGAAGCCGCGCATAGCAGTCGCCGGCGTGCGGTTGGTGAAGACGCAGTAGACGTCGCCATAAACGTTCGGGATGGTGTAGGGGCCCGGCAGATGCGCCGCGCATTTCACCGCGGCGTAGCTTGAGAGGCGCGTATAGGCGCCGCTGTCGAAATAGGCACGGATCTTGCGCGCAACGATACGGCCGTCGCGCATCACCCCATCCTTGATGTAGATGCGCTCGGCGCCGCGGGGCGGGCCGTATTGCATCTCTTCCTCGCGACCGAACACGTAGCGCACGGGACGCCCGGTCAACATGGCGCCGAGGATCGCGAGTGGCTCGGTCAAGGTATCCACCTTGCCGCCGAAGCCGCCGCCGACGGTGCCGCCGATGAAGTGGAAGGTGTTGGACGGCACGTCCAAAATCTTGGCGCAGGTGTCGACCGAGAAGAACAGCGCTTGCGTCGACGTGTAGACGACGTAGCGGCCGTTGGTGTCGGGCGCCGCAATCGCGCCATTGGTCTCCGTCGGCGCGTGCTCGATCGGCGACATCTGGTAGCGCTGTTCGAGGACGTGGTCGGCACTCGCGAGCGCCACGTCGGCATCGCCGAACCGCAGACGCTGGTGATCGTAGACGTCGTGATAGATGAAGGCGTTCTTCGGATAGGTCTCGTTGACCACGGGGGCGCCGGGCTTCAGCGCATCCTCGACGTCGAACACGGTCGGCAGCGGTTCGTAGTCGATCCTGACCTTTGCGATGGCCTCAAAAGCCTCACGCTCGCTGTCGGCCACGATGGCAAGGATCGGCTCGCCCTTGTAGCGGACCTTGTCGACAGCCAGCGACGGCTCGTCGTCCTTGCCGAAATTGATCAGGCTCAGCAGCGTGTTGAGATTGACCGGAACGTCCGCACCGCGAATGATCCGGCGCACGCCGGCCGAGCGTTCTGCGTCCGTGGTATCGATGTGGCGCAGCCTCGCATGGGCCTGGGTCGAGCGAACGACCTTGAGGTGCAGCATGCCCTGGAGCTTATGATCGCCAAAATAGCTCGACGTGCCCGTGATGTGACCGAGCATGTCCTGGCGCTGTGTGCCCTTGCCGATCTCATTGAGATTGTCGTCGCGCTCGTCGGCGAAGATGTCCTTGCGTAGTTCCAGCATGGTCTGACCTCAGGCGCTGGCCCGGCCGCCTGCGGCGACGAGGATGGCATTGATGATCGGCTCGTAGCCGGTGCAGCGGCAGATGTTGCCGGAGATCGCCTCGATCACGTCGGCCCGGCTCGGGGAGGGATTGCGGTCGAGCAGCGCCTTTGCGGCCATCAGCATGCCCGGCGTGCAATAGCCGCACTGGGCGGCAAAATTATCGGCGAAGGCACGCTGGAGAGGATGCAGGTTCGGGCCCTGCTTGAGGCCGTCGAGCGTTTCGACGGAGCGGCCGGCGACGGTCTCGGCGAGCGTCAGACAGGAGAGGTGGAGTTCTCCGTCGATCAGCACGCTGCAGGTGCCGCAGCCGCCTTGGCCGCAGCCGAATTTCGGGGTCATGTCGCCGATCAGCTCGCGCAGGGCGACCAGCAAGTTGGTGCCGCCATCGACGAAGATGGCGACGTCGCGGCCGTTGTGACGAAATTGCAGAGGCGTCTTGGACATGGTGATCCCAGTCTATTCCTGGCCGGACAGCAAACGGCGGAGATGGACGCCGACGATCTCGCGGCGATACCAGGCGCTGCCGAGCGCATTGTCGGCGGGCGATGTTCCCTCGACGGCGGCAGAGGCGGCAGCATTGATGTTTGCGGCATCGAGCGTGCGTCCTTCGAGAGCGCGCTCCGCCGCCTTGGCGCGGATCTGGGTCGGCGCCATCGAACCGAGCGCAATGCGAGCACCGGCAATGCGCCCGCCACTGACCGGCAGGTGTGCGGCCAGCGTGATGACCGAGCCGCCTTTCGGCTTGATGCGGGCAATCTTGCGGTAGCGAAAGGCCTCAGCGCTGGCCGGCCGGGTGCATGAGACCGAGAGCACCAGCGCGCCGGATTGCCGCTCGCGCGATTGCAGGAACTCCTCGATCGCGATGTCGCGGGCGCCGAAGCCGCCTTGCACTGCGACCGTGGCGTCGAGCGCCAGCAGCGCCACGGTGAAATCGCCATAGGGGTTTGGCGCGAACAGATTGCCGCCGACAGTGCCCATGTTGCGCACGGCAGGGCCTCCGATCGAACGGGCGGGCGCGTGCAGGAAAGCGAGGTCGCGCTCGCCGAGAATTCTCGCGAACGTGACGCCGGCGCCCAGCGTGATGCGCGGTCCGGACGCATCGATCCGGGTCAGCGTCTGGTCGCTGGCGCGGACGACGGTCGAAATCGAGACGTCGCCCTCGTTGAGCGCCCGCATCACCAGCGTGCCGCCGCCGAGATAGCGCGCGCTGCGATCCGAGGATATTGCCCCGGCCGCTTCGCCGGCGCTGGCAAAGGTTTTTACGGTCACAGCCATGGCTAGGCGGCCTCCTTCAGATGGCGGCGGATCGCCTCGAATCCCGCCTGGTAGATGTCTTCCGCGACCATGTGGGTGATGCGGTCCTTGTCCTCGGGCTTCGTGGTGAAGCGCGATTCCCAATGCCAGAAAGTACGGTCGCCATCGGTCACCGGCAGCAGGCGGACATGGGCGACGTAATTGAACATCGGGATCGGGGTATCGAGCAGGCAATAGCTGAAGGTCTGTTCGAGGTCGGAAAGAGCCAGCAACTGTTCGCGCAGCTCGGAGCCGTCCTTGAGCTTGAAGCGCCTGACGCAGCCGATCTTGTCGGAAGCATGAGCGCGCTCGATCGAGGAGGTCGCAACCGCCGGATGCCAGCGGTCGTGCCCGTTGAAATCGCGCAGCACGCTCCACACCGCATCGGTCGGTGCGCTCAGGATCGTGCTTTTGACGATATGCGGCACGGCTAACCTCCGAACACGCGCTTCAGGGCATCGAAGCCGCCCTGGAACACGCCGCCGCCGATGTTACTGACGAGCTCGGTCTCGCGCTCCGGCGCGCAGTCGAACTCAGCGGTCCATTCCATGAAGGTCTGGTCGCCGTCGGTGACGGGTGTCAGCCGCAAGGTTGCGACGTAGTTCTCGACACCCATCGGGGATTCCAGGATCGAGTAGGTGCAGAACATGTCGTAGTCGGAGAGGCCCAGCAGCTTCTCGCGGATGCGGTCGCCGTTGCGCAGGCGGAAATCCCTGACGCAGCCGATCTTGTCGGCGGGCTCGCCGCCCTCGATCCGGCTTTCGGCGATGGCCGGATGCCAGTTCGGCAGACCGTTGAAATCGCGCACCCGCGCCCAGACGCGGTCGTTGCGGGCGTTGACGACGGTTGAGACGTAGACGCGGGCCATGGGTCAGACCTCAGCTCTTCTTTCGCGGCCCGCGCTCGGCCGGTGGCTCACCGCCTTCGGCTGCAGGCGGGGAGGCCGCCGGCTTGTCGCCGCCACCGCTCTTGCGCGCGGAATCCTTGATCCCCTGCATGTCGCGGGCCTCGCGGATCAGGCCCGGCATCTTTGCAAGACTGCCGCCCTCGACGCCGATGTCCGACAGGATCGAGTCGATCAGCGGCGCCTGGACGCGGTAGCGCAGCGCCGAATCGATCACCTCGTCGGTGGCGCTGCGGCCGCCATTGCCGTTTCCGTGTCCGTTGCCGTTGAGGCCATCGACCTGGAGGATGCGGATGCCCTCGATCTTCTCCATCGGCTTGACGCTCTCACGCACGATGCCTTCGATGCGGTCGAGCAGTTTTCTGCGGAACAGCGAGTAGCGCGCCTGGTCGGTGAGCACGTTCTCGGCCTCGTTGAGCATGCGCTGCGCCTCGGCCTCCACCGCGGCGCGCACGCGCTCGGCTTCCGCGGCGATGCGGGTCTCCTCGGCCTGTTTCTCGGCGAGCAGCACCTCGACGGTCTTGCGGCGTTTTGCAATCTCGCTCTCGCGCGCGGTGACCACGCGCTCGGCGGCTTCAGTCGCCCGCATGCGCGCTTCCTCGGCGGCAGCGCGAGCCGCCGACTCCTCCAGCGACTTCTGATGGATGGCGATGGCCTTCTCCATCAGCACCGTCTCGACGTCCTTTTCGCGATTGACTTCGAGCTTGCGCAGCTCGCGCTCGCGGCCGATGCGGGCTTCGTCGAGGCCGCGATCCGACGCGATGCGGGCGCGCTCCACTTCCTCGCGGGAGGCGATTTCGGCTTCCTGCAAGGATTGCACGCGAGCGACCTCGAGCTGCTCGATGGCGCGCCGCCGCTCGATACGGGCGGCTTCCAGCGCCTGCTCGCGCGAGACGTCGGTGGTCTCGACCTCCTTGCGCGCGACGATCTCGGCCTGACGGACCTGGCGGTCGGCGTCGATCCGCTCGGACTTCTTGGTCGACAGCGCGATGACGCGGTCCTCATCGGCGATCTCGATCGCCTTCTTCTGCTCGATGTTGAGCACTTCGCGCTTCTTCGAGGAGTTGATGCGCTCGGCCTCGAGCGCCAGATCGACCGTGATGCGTTGGCGCTCGATGGCGTCGCGCCGCTTCAGTTCGGCCGCCTCCAGCACGCCGGTCCGCTCGATCTCGAGCGCGCGGGTGTCGCGCTCGGCCTGGATCCGCTCGGCCGCAACCGCCTTCTCCTGGGCGATGCGGGCCGCCTCGATCGCCTCGCGCGAGGCGATATCGGCTTCTTCGACGGCGCGGTTGCGGGCGATCTCCAGCGAGCGCACGCGCTCCTCCTGCGCGATGCGCGTGGCCTCGGTCGTCTCGCGCGCGGCGATGCCGGCGACGTCCAGCGCCTGGTTGCGCTCGATCTCGAGTTGCCGCGTGTTCTGCTCGGCGGCGATGCGCTCGGCGGCGAGCGTCCGCTCGCGGGCGATGCGGGCGGCTTCGACCGCGCGCTGAGCCTCGATCTCGGCCTCCTGGATGGTTCGCACCTGCTGGATCTCGAGCGCGCGAGTGCGTTCGTCCGAGGAGATGCGCTCGACATTGACCGTCATGGTTTGGGCAATGCGGGCCTTCTCCGTTGCCTCGCGCGCGGCGATCTCGGCCTCGTCCACGGCGCGCGTGCGCTCGATCTCGCGGCGCCTGGTCTCTTCCTCGTTGGCGATGCGGGCATCGGTGACGACGCGGTCCTGCTGGATCCGCGCCTTCTCGATCGCCTCACGCGCGGCGATCTCGGCTTCCTCGACCGTGCGCATCCGCTCGATCTCGCGCTGGCGCACCTCGCGCTCCGAAGCGATGCGGCTGGTGTCGATCGAGCGCTGGTTGGCGATCCTTGTCTTCTCGATCTCTTCGCGTGCCAGCAGCTCCTTCTCCTCGATGGTGCGACTCCGTTCGATCTCCTTCTGGCGGGTCTCGCGCTCGGAGGCGATGCGGGCCTCGGCGATCGCCTGGTCATTGGCGATGCGGGCGCGCTCGATGGCCTCGCGGGCGGAAATCTGCGCCTGTTCGGCCTCGGTCTCGCGGAGCGCGCGTACGCGGGCAACTTCGGTGCGCTGAAGGGCGCGGCGCATCTCGATGTCGCGCTCCTGCTCGAGGCGTGCGGTCTCGCTCTCGCGCTCGATCTCGAGCGCCTGCCGTTCGGCCTCCAGATTGCGCGAGCGGATCTTGATCATCGAGTCCTGCTCGATGTCGTTGCGCAGCTTTCGCTTGGCCTCGATATCCTCCATCAGGCGGGTCAGGCCTTCGGCGTCGAACCGGTTCGAGGGATTGAAGAACTCCAGGTCGGTCTGGTCGAGATCGGTGATCGCGACCGATTCCAGCTCGAGGCCGTTCTGCGCCAGCGCCTCCGCCGCGTTGGTCTTGACCCGTGCGACATAGTCGCCGCGCCGCTCGTGCATCTCCTCCATGGTCATTTCGGAGGCGACCGAGCGGATCGCGGAGATGAACTTGCCGGCCAGCAGCGCATGGAGCTGCTCGGGCTCCATGGTGCGGCGGCCGAGCGTCGCGGCCGCAATCGAGACCGCCTCGCGGGTCGGCTGCACCCGGACGTAGAAGTCGGCCTCGATGTCGACGCGCATACGGTCGCGGGTGATCACGGCGTCCTGCCTGGAGCGGACGATGCCCATCGGCAGCACGTTCATGTTGACAGGCGTGTAATCGTGGATGAACGGCAGCACGAAGGCGCCGCCGTTGATCACCACGCGTTCGCCGAGGAAGCCGGTGCGGACGAACGAAATCTCCTTGGAGGAGCGATGGTAAAGCCAGTTCACGATGTAGACGCCAACCACGATCACGACGATCGCGACGATCAGCCAGAGGATCAATTCACCGACCAATATCCCCGACATCTTTCCCTCCCTCGTACCTTCGGCGTTACCGCGCGCCGATCGCCTTGAATTGACGCACCTGCTCCGTCAGCGCCCGCTCCACGGGCAGTCGCTCCATTGAGGAGGCGCCGTAGAAGCCATGGCAATGGCGGGTGTTCTTCATGATGAAATTGGCATCGGCGGGATCCGCGATCGGGCCGCCATGAGCGAGCACCAGGATGTCCGGATTGACGCTGAGCGCAGCGGACGCCCAGGTGTCGATCTGCGCGGGACAGTCCTTGAGCTTCAGCGCGGTCTGCGCACCGATGGTACCGCCGGTCGTCAGGCCCATGTGACAGACGATGATGTCGGCGCCGGCGATCGCCATCGCGGCGGCCTCCTTCTCGCTGAACACATAGGGGGTGGTCAGCATGTCCTTGTCGTGCGCCTTGGCGATCATGTCGATCTCCAGCGCATAGGACATGCCGGTCTCTTCGAGATTGGCGCGGAACGTGCCGTCGATCAGGCCGACGGTCGGAAAGTTCTGGACGCCGGCAAACCCGAGCGCCTTCAACTGGTCGAGAAACACGTCCATGTCGCGGAATGGGTCGGTGCCGTTGACGCCCGCCAGCACCGGCGTTCTCGCCACCACCGGCAGCACTTCGTTTGCCATTTCCAGCACGATGGCGTTGGCATCGCCGTAAGCCATCAGACCCGCGAGCGAGCCGCGGCCGGCCATCCGGTAGCGGCCGGAATTGTAGATGACGATGAGATCGACGCCGCCGGCTTCCTCGCACTTGGCTGACAGACCGGTGCCGGCGCCGCCACCGACGATCGGCTCACCGCGCCTTGCCATGTCGCGAAACGTCTTCAGGAGCGCTGCGCGTTCAAACCTCGCCATCGGTCACCTCGCTACTCTTCGGCGCGCCCCGGCGCGGCCGAACAGGGTCCGGAACGCACCGACTATGGCGACGGCGAACTCGGGATCGTTGATGTTCTTCGGCGCGCGAATGAGCTGGCGGTTGCCGGTCTGCCGCACAGTGCGCTCCAGCGTGCGGAACAGCGCCGCATCGGCGTCCGGATCCCAGAATGGCTGGCCGCGCGCATCGAGTGCGGACACGCCGCCCTCGGGCAGGAAGAAGCGCACGGGGCCGTCCATCTGGTTGAGCCGTTCGCCGATCCAGCGGCCCATGCGCTCATTCTCTTCGGCAGTGGTCCGCATCAACGTCACCTGCGGATTGTGGACGTGAAACTTGCGGCCGCGGTAGCGTTCGGGAATGGTCTCGGGCGCGCCGAAATTGACCATGTCGAGCGCGCCGACCGAGCCGACATAGGGCAGGCGGCTGCGGATGATGGCGCCAAAGCGGTCTTCCGTCGCGGGAAACACGCCGCCCATGAGCAGATCGCAGATCTCGGTGGTTGTGAGGTCGATGACCCCGGCGAGCTGCCCGGAGTCGACGAGCTTCTCCATGGAGCGACCGCCGACTCCGGTGGCATGGAAGACGAGACATTCGAAATCGTCGCGCAGCTCCGCTGCGATCCTCTGCACCGCGGGCGTGGTGACGCCGAACATGGTGATACCGACCGAGGGCAGGCCGCCGGTCTCGCGCGCCGTTGCGGCGCGCGCATCGAGCCGCGCCTTGACCATGCCGGCGAGCGCATTGGCACCGTTGGCCAGCACCGCGCGCGAGATCGAGTTCAGCCCCTGTACGTCGGTGACCGAGTACATCATCGTGATGTCGGCGGGGCCGACATAGGGCCCGACATCGCCCGAGGCGACGGAGGAAATGATCAGCTTGGGCACGCCGACGGGAAGCGCGCGCATGCCCGGGGCGACGAGCGACGCCGCGCCCGAGCCGCCGGCCGAGATCACGCCTGCGACATTGCCCTGGCGCCGCAGCCAGTTGGCAAATGCATCAGCCATCGCGGTCACGGCGGCCCCGCGATCGGGACCGAACACAGCGGAGCCGCCGCGGCCGTGGTTGAGGGCGATCTCCTGCGCAGAGACATCGCACGACGAATGCTTGCCACTGGTCGAAACATCGACCAGCCGCGTCCTCAGGCCGCTTTCCGCGATGATGTCGCGGATGAAGCGCAGCTCCTGGCCCTTGGTGTCGAGCGTGCCGACGACCAGCACGACGGGTGGGCCGGCGGCCTGCGCCGCCAGCGGCTCGCGCTTGCGCCGCGTCGTCTCGTCAAGCCGCGCGATTTGCGTCGAGAGCGTGCGCGCTGCGGCCTCGATACGGGCGATCGGCGCCGGTTGCGACCATCGAGTCGGGAGCGTCGGGTTGGAGATGTAGATGCGGATCGGTCCGTCGCGGCGTGGCGGCGGTGCCGGCTTCGTGTCGTCAGCGGATGCGGCTACGTCGATATCCGGCTCGAGCTCGGCGTGAAGCCCGACGCCGAGCAGGCGCTGCTGGAGCTCGCGGTCGGCGGCGAGGCGCGCGGAGTCGATGATGCGGTTGATGCGGCCATTGACCATGATCGCGACGTTGCGCGAGATCGCGGTGGCGACGCCGATGTTCTGCTCGATCACGAGCACGGACATATCGCCGTCCTCACCAAGCCGCAGCAGCATCTCCTCGACCTGCGCCACGATGACGGGCGCGAGGCCTTCGGTCGGCTCGTCCATGATGAGAAGATGCGGATTAGTGAGCAGCGCGCGTGAGATCGCCAGCATCTGCTGCTCGCCGCCGGAGAGCTGGCCGCCGCCGTGATCCTTGCGTTCGGCCAAACGCGGGAAAGTCTCGTAGATGCGATCGACGGTCCAGGCGCCAGGCCGCAGGCCGCCGGCGAGCCGCAAATGCTCGTCGACGCTGAGCGAGCGCCAGAGACGGCGTCCTTGCGGCACATAGCCGACGCCGAGCCGGGCGATCTGCGCCGGTGCCCGCCGCGTGATGTCCTCGCCGCGGACGCGGATCGAGCCGCCGCTCACGCCCACCAGACCCATGATCGCCTTGCACAGCGTGGTCTTGCCCATGCCGTTGCGGCCGACGACGGAGAACACGCCGCTCTCCAGGGTGAGATCGACGCCTTGCAGGGCGTGCGAGTGGCCATAGTAGACATCGAGGCCGCGGACCTCGAGCGCGGCCTTGCTGCGGCGGACCTCATTCATGGCCGCCTCCGAGATAGAGCTCCTGCACCTCGGGATCGGATTGGATCTCCTGCGGCAGGCCTTCCTTGAAGATGCGGCCGTTGTGCATCATCGTGACGCTTTCGACGACGCGTAAAGCGACGTCCATGTCGTGCTCGATGATGATGTAGCCGATATGCGCCGGCAGTGAGGTCAGGATCTCGATCAGCTCGGCCCGTTCGGTCGGCGACAGGCCGGCGGCCGGCTCGTCGAACAGGACGAAGCGCGGGGCGCCCGCGAGCGCGAGCGCGATCTCGAGCTGGCGCTGCTGGCCGTGCGCGAGCTCGGCCACTCGCTGGTCCTTCACGGCGGCCAAATGGACGGCCTGCACGAGATTGTCCGCCGCATGCATCAGGGCATCGTTCTGTCCCGGACGCAGGAACGAGAAGCGTCCGCGCGAGACGCCGCGGCAAGCGAGATAGACATTGTCCTGCACGGTGAGGCCGGGAAACAGTGCCGAGATCTGATAGGTCCGCCGCAACCCGCGCCGGATGCGTTCATAGGGCGGGAAGTGCGTGACGTCCTCGCCGAAGAAGCGGATGGTGCCGGAGGAGGGCGGGAAGTCGCCGGTGATGCAATTGAACAGCGTGGTCTTGCCTGCGCCGTTCGAACCGAGCACCGCGCGCCGCTCGCCCGGACGCACGGTGATGGTGACGTCGGTCAGCGCTGCCAGCGCGCCGAACAGGCGCGTCACGCCGCGCAGCTCCAGCGCGGCGCCGGCACCGACGGCGGAGAGGCGCTGGGCGACGCTATCCACGGCGGCGGCCTCCACCGGAACGGTCGGCGCTGCGGCGCTGACTGTTGCGCCAGCGCTGCCATAGGCCGATGACGCCGTCCGAGGACCAAAACACGATGGCGAGGAAACCGAGCCCGATCAGCAGGCGGAAGCGATTGCCATCAAGCCCAAGCCTGACCAAGAAGTCGAGTGCGAAGGTGCGCAGCAGCACGAAGATCAGAGCGCCGATGAAAGGCCCGATCGGGCGCGTGATGCCGCCGACGACCGCGATGATCAGCACATCGATGCAGGCGCCGACGCTGACCGAGCCCGGCGAGATCTGCCGGTAGTTCCAGACCTGGAGCACGCCGGCCAGCGCGGCCACGAAGGAGGCGAAGGCGTAGGCCGCGACGCGGTGCGCATTGACGTTGAAGCCGAGCGCAGCCATGCGCCGCGGATTGTCACGCACGCCCTGAAGGGCAAGGCCGAAAGGAGCGCGGGAGAGATATTCGACCGCGAAATAGCAGAGCGCGGCGACCGCGAGCACGACGTAATAGAAGGGAATATCGGCGCGCCAGTTCACGCCCCAGAAGTGCGGGGTGGCCACGGTGTTGATGCCGGTATGGCCGTTGAAGATCGCCCAGTTCTGGTTGGTGAAATAGTAGAACGCCGCGCCGATGGCGAGCGTGATCATGATGGTGTAGATGCCCTCGGTGCGGACCGCGAGCGCGCCGCCGAGCGTGCCGAAGGCGGTCGCCAGCGCCAGCGCCATCGGGACCGCGAGCCACCACGGCCAGCCCAGGCTGATATTGGCATTGCCGCTGACGCCGAACACGGCGACCATGTAGGCCGCGAAGCCCGCGATGGTGAGCTGCATCAGGCTGACCATGCCGCCATAGCCGGCGAGGAACATCAGGCTGAGCGCCATGGTGCCGAGGATCAAGGTGGAGGCGAAGATCTCGATCAGGAAGAAGCCGCTCGCGATCAGCGGCATGATCAGGAGAATGATTGCCACGATCCAGGCGGCGGGATTGTTGACCTCCGGCCATGACCCTGCCGGGCGCTGCGCCATTGTGGCGGGAGGAACGGCAACGCGGGCATCGTGGGCGAGCGACATCTCAGCGCCTCGCCAATAGGCCTTGCGGCCGGATCGCCAGCACCAGCACCATGATCAGGAAGGTCACGACGATGGCGTAGGTCGGGATGTAGACCGAGCCAAGCTGTTCGGCGAGGCCGATGATCAGCGCGCCGAGCGCGGCGCCGGGGATCGAGCCCATGCCGCCGACGATCACGACGACGAGGGAAGCCAGCAGG